>NZ_JBDIVG010000027.1:0-113911 GCF_039631275.1 Janibacter sp. LM | reverse complement strand
CCCGGGTGCGCTGCTCGTGGACCGAGGGGCGCGAGGCCACCTGCGCGTAGGTGACCGCCACCCCGTCGTAGTCGCTCGAGGTGACGGCCATGGTGTTGGAGAACCTCGGGTCGAGGTGGATCCCGACGCGGGCCGCCGCGTCGGCCCACTGCGTCTTGAGGTGCTCGGTCGGCGCCACGACGGTGATGTTGGTGACCTCACCCGCGGACAGCAGCTCGGCGGCGACCCGCAGGGCGAAGGTCGTCTTGCCGGCGCCGGGGGTGGCGACCGCGAGGAAGTCGGTGCGGCCCGAGTCGAGGTAGAGCTGCAGCGCCTCGGCCTGCCAGGCGCGCAGGGCGCCGGCGGTGCCCCACGCGGCCCGTCTCGGGAAGGCGGGTGACAGGTGGGAAGCAGCAGACTGACTCATCGCGGGACCACTGTAGATCGCCGCGCCGACAGGACCGAAAACCGGTGGCGCATGGGACCGGCGAGGGGCCTGTTCACGCCCTCGCGTCCATCGCGACCATGGTCTGCACGCCCGTGCCGAGGTCGCCGAGCCGGTCGGACAGGGTCGTGTGCACCGTGCCGCCGTGACCGGGGGTCGCGAGCGCCTGGGAGCTCAGACGCACCCACTCCCCCTCGGGGTCCCGGTCGAGCGCCACGTGCAGGTCGCAGTTGATGTACGTGTGCCGGCGCGGGTCGAGCGTCATCGTGATGCCACCACCGGAGTCCGCGAGGACGAGCGCACGCTCCCACGGTGTCGGCTCCTCGTCGGGCAGCAGCGGGATGAGCTGGCGCCCCCACGCGACGGCCGTGCCGCCGGTGCCGACTCCCCCTTCGACGGTGCGCCACTCGATCGCGCTGACGTAGCCGTCCAGGTGCATGCCCGCGATCTCGAGCCGCCCGTCCCCCGCACCCTCCGGCACCGGGTCGGGACCGCCGGTGCGCCGGCCCTGCAGCCGAGGGAAGTCCTCGGGGGCGCGCACGATGCGCCAGGCCCTGGCGACCGCCACCGGGCGGCCGGCGACACCGGCGCTCGCCTCGAGCAGCTGCATCGACCGCCCGCTTCGCAGGACCCGGACGTCGATGGCCAGCGGAGCCACGGGGATCGGCCCGAGGATGTCCAGGCGCACGTCGGCCAGGCGCGTGCCGGGCTGCGGATCGTGCCGCTCCATCGCCCTCGCGAGCAGGGCCGCCGGCGGACCGGCGTGCTGGGCATGCGGGGTCCATGGGCCGGCCGTGGCGGGAAGGGAGTCGAAGGTCGCGTCATCGAGCTGCCGGTAGAAGGCCTCCACCGTGGGGATCAGTCCTCCCCGTCCTGCGGGTCGCGCAGACCGTCGTAGATCTCCTTGCAGATCGGGCAGACGGGGAACTTCTCCGGGTCGCGCCCGGGCACCCAGGTCTTGCCGCAGAGGGCCTTGACCGGCTCGCCGGACAGCGCGCTCTCGAGGATCTTCTCCTTGCGCACGTAGTGGCTGAAGCGCTCGTGGTCGCCGGGCTCGGCCAGCTGCGGGGTCGGCTCGGTGCGCTCGAGCAGCGAGGTCGACGTCGACGGGCCACCGGGTTCGGTGACCGGGGAGCCGGGCTGGGTGGGGTCGGCAGGCGTGCTCATGCCACCCATCCTAGATCGGGCCCTAGTTCAGGTCCGGGTCCACCGGGTAGGTCGAGACGAAGGCGAGCGACCCGGCCTGCCGACGCAGGACGCGTCGCCAGAGGGTGCCCGGGTCGCCGTCGAAGACGTCACCGATCTCGGCGTCGACGACGTACCAGCCGCCACGCGCCCGCTCGTCGGCCAGCTGGTCGGCGCTCCACCCGGAGTACCCGGCGAAGATGCGCAGCGCGCTCACCTGCGGCCAGATGATCTCCTGCGGGGAGTCCAGGTCGACGAGCGAGATCGCCCCGAAGAGGCGCTTGAGCCCCGGCGGCGGCTCGACGTCGCCGGGCAGCCCGGCCAGGCCGATGGCCGAGTCGAGCTGGACAGGCCCACCCTGGAAGACGCGCTGCGGCTGGCTGGAGCCGGCCTGCCAGCCGGGCAGCACGTGGTCCACGGGGGTGTCGAGCGGTCGGTTGAGGATGAGGCCCTCGGCGGTCTGCTCGTCGTGCTGGAGCACGAGGATGACGCTGCGGGCGAAGAGATCGTCCGTCAGGTCGGGGGTCGCCACGAGCAGGCGGCCGGCGAGCGAGGTCTCCATGCCCTCAGGTTAGTCCCGGGGGCGTCCGCGGTACCCGCCCTGACGACCGCCGCGGCCACCATCACGGTGGTCCCGCGCGCCGCGCGGCCCGCGGGTGCCGGAGTGACGACGCGCCGGGCGCGGGTCGACGAGCTTGCGGAAGTCCGCGTCGGAGATCGGCACCCCGCTCGGCTCGACGGCACCGACGTCGGAGAGGACCTCGTGGTCGAGCTCGGTCCTCACCGGGCGCGCCTCGAGACCAGCCTCCGCGGCCATGCGCGTGACCTCCTTGCGCTGGTGCGGGAGGACGAGCGTCACGACGCTGCCCTTCTCGCCCGCGCGGGCGGTACGACCGGCGCGGTGGAGGTAGTCCTTGTGGTCACCCGGGGGGTCCACCTGCATGACGAGCGAGACGTCGTCGACGTGGATGCCGCGGGCGGCGACGTCAGTGGCGACGAGGACCGGCAGCGAGCCGGTGCGGAAGGCACCGATCGTCTTGTTGCGCTGCGACTGGCTGAGGCCACCGTGCAGCGGGGCCGCGGCGACGCCGGCCTCCCGCAGCTCGCCGGCGATCCGCTCGCAGCCGAGCTTGGTCCGCGCGAAGACGACGGTACGACCGGGACGCGAGGCGATCCGCGCGGTGATCTGCTTCTTGATGTTGGGCTCGATGAGCATGAGGTGGTGCTCCATCGTCGAGACGCTCGCGGAGGCCTCGTCGGTGCTGTGCGTCACCGGGTCGCTCATGTAGGCCGCGACGAGGTCGCCGACGCCGCGGTCGAGCGTCGCGGAGAAGAGCAACCGCTGGCCACCGGGACGGCAGTCGTCGAGGATCCGCGTGACCGAGGGCAGGAAGCCCATGTCGGCCATGTGGTCGGCCTCGTCGAGGACGGCCACCTCGACCTCGTCGAGCGTCAGCGCGCCGCGGTCGAGCAGGTCGACGAGGCGACCCGGGGTCGCGACGAGCACGTCGACGCCCTTGTCGAGCGCCGCGGTCTGGCCGGTGTAGGACAGGCCGCCGGCGACGAGCTTGATCCGCAGGCCGCTGACGTGGACGAGCGGCTCGAGGGAGTCGCTCACCTGCATGGCCAGCTCACGGGTCGGGACGAGGACGAGACCGCGGGGCTTGCGGCTGCGGGCGCGGCCGCCGGCCAGACGGGCGAGCATCGGCAGGCCGAAGGCCAGCGTCTTGCCGGAGCCGGTCTGGCCGCGGCCGAGCACGTCCTTGCCCGCGAGGGCGTCCGGGATCGCGGCGGCCTGGATGGCGAAGGGGGTGGTGATGGCGTCGCGCGCGAGTCGCTCCACGAGCACCTCGGGCACGCCGAGCGCGGCGAAGCCGTTGTCCTCGGCCACGTCGACGGGTCCGCTCAGCGAGGTGCGGGCGGAGGAGGTCCAGGTGTCGGCCTCCTGGCGCAGGGCCTCGGGGTCCTCGGTGCGCTCGAAGCGGTCCGCTCGGTCGGGACGCTCGAAGCGGGGGGCGGCGCCGCGGCGGTTCTGCTCGCGCTCGAAGCGGGGTGCGGGACCGCGCCGACGGTCGTCGTTGTCGCGGTGGCCGCGCGACGGGCGGCCACCCGTCTGCTCGCGGTCGAAACGCGGGGCGGGGCCGCGCCGGCGGTCCTCGCGGCGCTCGAAGCCGCGGTCGTCCCGGTCGTCGCGGCGCTGGAAACCGCCACCACGACGGTCGTCCCGGTCGTCACGGCGCTGGAAACCGCCACCACGACGGTCGTCCCGGTCGTCACGGCGCTGGAAACCGCCGCGGTCCTCGCGACGCTCCCACGTCCGCTGGCCGCGGTCCTCGGTGCCGTCGCGGCGCACGCGCTTGGGCCGGTCGCCGGAGGAGGACTCGTCGCGGTCGCGCCAGCGCTCCTTGGCGCGGGGCGCGTCGGTCGGCGCCTGGCCGCGGTGGTGGGGCTTCTTGGGTCCCTTGACGGGAGCGTTCTTCTTCGCCGAGCTCTTCTGCGCGGTGGTCCAGCGGGGCTTCTTCTTCGGGGGCACGTCAGTGCTCTCAATCTCTTGGTGAATGGGCAAACCCGCACACGTGGGGCGCGGGCGACACCAGAGTCGAAAGCGATCGTGCGAGTTCCTAGGAGCGGCGACGACGCGGTCGCCGAATCACCAATGGTACCGCTATTGCTGCGAGGCCGACACCGACGAGGTCGGCGAGGACGTCCCACGGGTCACCGGAGCGGTGCGCGAGGACCGCGTGCTGCATGACCTCGCTCACAGGTGCGTGCACGGCGCACAGCAGGGCCGCGGCGGGCCACCGTCTGCGGCGGGCCAGACCGGCGACGAGCACGGGCAGCCCGAAGACGAAGGCGTGGACCACCTTGTCCCCGTGGGGAACCGGCGACGGCGGCCCCGGCACCTGCGGCGCGTAGAGGACCACGAGCTGGAGGAGGACGACGAGCGCGAACGCCACCCGGAGGAGCCGACGGCGGGTCTGCGGTACGGGCACCGGGCCAGCACAGCACACCACCCCGAAGCACCCGCGCCCAGGTCGGCCTACAGTTGATGTCATGAGCAAGATCACCGACCTCGATCTCGAGACCTTCCGCTCCACCGTCACCGGCGACGGCACGGTCGTCGTGGACTTCTGGGCGGCGTGGTGCGGCCCGTGCCGTCAGTTCGCCCCGGTCTTCGAGGCCGCCGCGGACGACCGCGAGGACATCACCTTCGCCAAGGTCGACATCGACGACAACCCGGAGCTGGCCTCCCTCGCCAATGTCTCCTCGGTCCCGACCCTGATGGCCTTCCGCGACGGCATCCTGCTGCACCAGAGCGCCGGCGCCCTGCCCAAGGCCCAGTTCGAGCAGCTGCTCGACGCCGTCCAGGACGTCGACATGGACGAGGTCAAGGCCCAGGTCGCGGCCCGTGAGGGCTCCGCGGGCTGACCCTCCCCACCGCGTCGACCCGTCCTCCGCGAGGAGCACTGGCGCGTCGGCGCGACCTGTGGTGAGGTGGAGAGACCAACCACGACCAGGAGGACTCCATGGGTATCGACGACAAGATCGAGAACACCAAGGACCAGCTCGCGGGCAAGGCCAAGGGCGCCGCTGGCGACGCCACCGACGACGAGGACCTGCAGGCCGAGGGCCAGGCCCAGGAGACCAAGGGCGACCTCAAGGCCGCCGGCGAGAAGGTCAAGGACGCCTTCAAGTGAGGCGCTGAACCCCACGCACATGACGAAGGGCGGGACCGCGATGGTCCCGCCCTTCGTCGTGCGTGCTGCGTGACGTGCCCCAGGTGGTGGAGGTGGCGGGAATCGAACCCGCGTCCACTGGCAGACAATCAGGACTTCTCCGGGTGCAGTGCGCTATGGATTTTCTCGGCCCCGGGGCTCGCGCGCACACGTTCCCCGACAGGCCCAGTCACGTAAGAGTCCCGCAGTACCCCGTGACATGGCACTGCAGCAAGATCTCTAGCTGACGCTGGGATCTAGGCCGAGATCAAGCCTAGGCCAACGGACTTCGGGCTCGCTCAGGCGGCGAGGGCGAAGTCGGTGCGCTTGGAGTTGGCACCTATGGGTTTTGCACGGGGCGTTGACGAGATGACCGTGCATCCTCGACCCGCTTCTCCTGAAGGACCGGCCAATGTCGAAACCGATCACCCCCATGGGAGGGACACGTCACGCTGTTCAGTTGTGCTCTCTCAGTATCCCCTCAACGACGCGAGAGGCCAAACGCATTCCCGTCAGTCGCGTCCGCGACCGAAGACGGCCCGGTCGGTCTCCCGCCGGTCCTGCCGCTCGCGCAGCGCGTGCCGCTTGTCGTAGGCCTTCTTGCCGGTGGCGGTCGCGATCTCGACCTTGACCCGGCCGTTCTTGAAGTACAGGGACAGTGGGACGATCGTGCGCCCGCTCCCCTGCACCTTCGCGGCGATCTTGTCGAGCTCGGCGCGGTGGAGCAGCAGCTTGCGCCGGCGGCGCGGGGTGTGGT
The DNA here is from genome assembly GCF_039631275.1 of Janibacter sp. LM. NCBI lineage: Bacteria > Bacillati > Actinomycetota > Actinomycetes > Micrococcales > Intrasporangiaceae > Janibacter > Janibacter sp. LM. The sequence continues at coordinate 107,829 of NZ_JBDIVG010000027.1, read as the reverse complement.
TGGTCCAGGTGCCCTGCACGTACTCCGGGATGTGCACGCCCTCGAGGTAGAGCTCGTCCCCGTAGAAGATGGCGTACCCGTCGACCAGGCTGGCGCGGCCCATGCGCAGCGCCTTGACCTCCGTGCCCATGAGCGCGAGGCCGGCCTCGTACGTGTCCTCGATGAGGTAGTCGTGGCGGGCCTTGCGGTTGCGCGCGACGACGAGCTCGCCCTGGGCGGTCTTCTTGGCCATGGTGGTCCCCCCTTCGCAGGTCCGGTTGGTGACGGGCCACCGTACCCCGTCGGGCGCGCGGAGTCCCGTCAGTTGTGCCGAAGGGAGGTCAGAGCCAGCCGCGCGGGTCGACGGGCGTGCCGTTGGCGCGGGTCTCGAAGTGCAGGTGGCACCCGGTCGACGTCCCGGTGGTCCCGACGTAGCCGATGACCTGGCCGCGGCTGACGTGGCCGCTGCGCACCGCGAAGGACTGCAGGTGGTTGTACGTCGTGGCGAGCGAGGAACCCCGCTTGATGCCGTGGTCGATGACGATCTGGTTGCCGTAGCCGCCGGTCGCGCCGGGTGGGTTCGCGGCGATGATCGTGCCGTCGGTCGCGGCGAAGACCGGGGAGCCGCAGGCGCCGGCGTAGTCGCGGCCGGCGTGCAGCCGCCAGGTCTGGTGGATCGGGTGGAAGCGCAGACCGAACTCCGAGCTGGCGGGAGCACTGCTCGGCGCCTGCAGCACGCCGCTGCTCGTCGGGGCCGGCGGGTTGGGGTCGGCCGGCGCGGCAGCCGCGCTCGGGGTCGAGGCCGCGGCCCGACGGCGAGCCTCTGCCTCGCGGGCGGCCTGGGCCTCGCGGGCCCGGCGGATCTCGGCCTCGCGGATGCGCGCCTTGCGGGCCCGCTCCTCGAGGATCTTGGTCAGCTTGTCCGACTGCGCCTGGAGGCTGTCGACCTGGCGCTTGTCCTTGGCCTTCTCCCGGCGCAACGTCGCGGCCTGACTCGTCTGGTCGCTCTCGAGGCCCTCGAGCTTGCGCTGCGTGGAGTCGGCCTTGTCGCTGGCGGCCTTCGCCGTGGAGAGCTTGCTCTCCTTGTCGGTCTTGGCGTCCTTGGTCTTCTGCCGCAGCGCCTGCAGCCGGTCCCCGGTCGAGACGAGGTTGGCGCGGGAGGTGCTCAGCTCCTGCAGCGCCGAGCTCTGGGAGTCACCGACGGACTCGGCCATGATCATCTTGTCGACGAAGGTCCCGGGGTCCTCGTTGCCGACGGCGACGGACATCGTCCCGATGCCCTGCTGCTGGTAGACCTGCCCGGCGAAGCCGGCCACCGCGCGCCGCGAGGTGGTGATCTTGGAGCTGGTCGACTTCAGCTGCTTCTCGGCCTTGCGCTCGTTGGCCCGGGCGAGCTCGTACGCGGCGACGGCGTCGTCGTACTCCCCCTTCGCCGTCGTCTCGGCCCGCTCGGCGGCGGCCGCGGCGCTGCGCGCCCCGGGCAGCTTGTTGCGGGTGGCCTTGAGCTTCTCGTACGCGCTGACGAGCTCCTTCGACGACTCGTGGAGGTCACCGCGGGCGTCGGAGAGCTGGCTGTCGACCCGGTTCTTCTTCTCCTGCGGGTCCGGGTCGGCCGCGTGGGCGTAGCCGACGACGCCGCCGAGCAGGCAGACCGAGAGCGCGGCGCCGGTGAGGGCACGGGCGCGCGCGGAGACCTGGGGACGTGAGGGGCGGGACATCGAGGTCAACGGTAACGACGAACCCGACCGGTGCACAGCACCCTCGCGCCCTCGGCGCGCCCCGTCACACCCGCAGGTAGCGCCACAGGGTCACCGTCGACGTCCCCACGGCCAGCACGACCACCCCGACGAGCATGAAGGGGGCGATGAGCCAGACATCGCTCGCGGAGATGAAGGCGGTACCGGCGTTCTCCTGCAACAGGTATCGGTCGAAGAGCGCCCACGCCGACAACCAGAGCAGGCCCACCGCCATCACCGCCCCGATGAGGCCGGAGGCGACGGTCTCGATGATGAAGGGGGTACGGATCGTCCGGTTGGACGCACCGACGAGCTTCATGATGGCGATCTCACGCCGGCGGGTGAAGGCCGCCTGCCGGATCGTCGTCGCCATGAGGAGCACGGCCGAGATGAGGGTGAGCGCCGCCAGGCCGACCATCACGACGGTCATGATGTTGATCGCCCGGAAGAGCGGGGCGAAGACCTCGCGCAGGTTGGGCACGCTCGCGACGCCGGGCGCCCCCTCGAAGGCGGAGGCGACCGTCTCGTACTCCTCCGGGTCGGAGAGCTGGACGCGGTAGCTCGGCGGGATGTCGCCGACGCGGATGTGCCCGGCGAGCGGCGAGTTCTTGTAGTCCTGCTTGAAGCGCTTGTACGCCTCCTCCTCGGACTCGTAGTAGACGTCCTTGACGAGGGGCTTCATCTCCTCCAGCTGCGCGTCCACCGAGTCCTTCTGGTCCTGGGTGGCCGCCCCGGTCGAGCAGTTGGGCTGCGCGGAGGTCTCGGTGCACATGTAGATCGAGACCTGGACGCGGTCGTACCAGTAGCCCTTCATCTGGTCGACCTGCCGCTGGGCGAGCAGGCCCACGCCGAGCAGGTACAGCGAGATCATCGTCACGAGGATCACCGAGACGGCGATCGACTTGTTGCGCCGCAGGCCCTCCCAGGCATCGGCGAGTACCGAGGTCGGCCTCATCGCAGCAGGTCCTCCGCGTCGTCGTCCCAGTCGTCGAGGGCGTGCACCTCACCCAGGGGGCGGTCCGCCGGGTCCTCGCGGGGCTCCACGCCCCCTTCGTGCTCGACCGCGCGGTCCTCGCGGTCACGCGAGTCCACGATGCGCGGCACGTAGCTCCCGCCCTCCTCGTCGCGGACGATCACGCCGTCCTCGAGCTCGACGACCCGCTTGCGCATCTCGTCGACGATGACGTTGTCGTGGGTGGCCATGACGATCGTCGTGCCGGAGTCGTGGATGCGGCGCAGCAGACCCACGATGTCGAGGCTGGTCGCGGGGTCGAGGTTGCCCGTGGGCTCGTCCGCCAGGAGCACCGGCGGCTTGTTGACGACCGCGCGGGCGATGGCCACCCGCTGCTGCTCACCACCGGAGAGCTCGTGGGGCATGCGCTTCTCCATGCCCGCGAGGCCGACGAGCTCGAGGGTCTCGGGCACGAGCGCCCGGATCGCGCGGCGCGGGCGGCCGATGACCTGCAGGGCGTACGCGACGTTGTGCTCCACGGTCTTGTTCGGCAGCAGCCGGAAGTCCTGGAAGATCGTCCCCACCTGACGCCGCAGCTGCGGCACCTTGCGCTGCGGCAGCTTGCGCAGGTCGTGGCCCCCGACGAGCAGCCGCCCGGAGCTGACGAGCTCCTCGCGGATCGTCAGCCGCACGAGGGTCGACTTGCCCGAGCCCGAGGCGCCGACGATGAAGACGAACTCCCCGCGGTCGATGTTCAGGTCGATCCCGTCGAGCGCGGGGCGGCTCTGGTTGGGGTATCTCTTGGTGACGTTCTCGAAGCGGATCATCAGCTGCAGCAGGCCTCAGGGACGAAGGGGACACGGCCGCCTGCAGGATAAGCCGCACGGGTGGACGGTCCGTGACAATCTCGTGACCTCGGCGCGTTAGGTCCGAGGTCGCGGTCGGCTCAGGCCTCGGCCTTGGCCTGCTCGATGCGCCAGCGGATGCCGGCCTCGATGAAGGAGTCGATCTCACCGTCGAAGACGGCGCTCGGGTTGCCGGTCTCCTGCTCGGTGCGCAGGTCCTTGACCATCTGGTACGGGTTGAGCACGTAGGAGCGCATCTGGTCGCCCCAGGTGGCCTTGACGTCGCCGGCGAGCTCCTTGCGCTCGGCGGCCTCCTCGGCCCGCTTGGCCAGGAGCAGGCGCGACTGCATGACGCGCAGCGCGGCGGCACGGTTCTGGATCTGCGACTTCTCGTTCTGCATCGACACGACGATCCCCGTCGGGAGGTGCGTCATGCGCACCGCGGAGTCGGTGGTGTTGACCGACTGGCCGCCCGGGCCGGAGGAGCGGAAGACGTCGATCTTGAGCTCGTTCTCCGGGATCTCGATGGAGTCGGTGCCCTCGATGAGCGGGATGACCTCGACCGCGGCGAAGGAGGTCTGACGACGACCCTGGTTGTCGAAGGGCGAGATGCGCACGAGGCGGTGGGTCCCCCCTTCGACCGAGAGGTTGCCGTAGGCGTAGGGGACGTTGACCTCGAAGGTCGCCGACTTCAGGCCCGCCTCCTCGGCGTAGGAGGTGTCCATGACCTTGGTCGGGTAGCCGTGGCGCTCGGCCCAGCGCAGGTACATGCGCATGAGCATCTCGGCGAAGTCGGCGGCGTCGACGCCACCGGCGCCGGCGCGGATCGTCACGACCGCCGCGCGCTCGTCGTACTCACCGGAGAGCAGGGTGCGGACCTCGAGCTGGCCGACGGCCTTGCGGATCTTGGCCAGCTCGGCCTCGGCCTCGGTGAGCGTGTCCGCGTCGCGCTCCTCCGTCCCGAGCTCCACGAGCGCCTCGAGGTCGTCGATCCGCGCGTCCATGCTCTGGATCCGCTCGAGCTCGGAGTTGGCGCGGGAGAGGGCGGAGGTCACGCCCTGCGCCTTGTCGGGGTCGTCCCACAGGTCGGGGGCCGCGGCCTGCTGCTCGAGCTCGGCGATCTGCGCCTCGAGGGCGGGCACGTCGGTCACATCGCGCACCGACCCCATGGTCGTGCGCAGGTGCTTGATCTCGGTCTCGAAGTCGACAGCCACAGCAGGTCACCTTACGGCAGGCGCGCCGACGCGTCGGGCGTGCTCGAGATGAACTGGTCGACCCAGCGCACCTTGGGGTCGCGGTCGATGAGCATCGACTTGACGAGCAGGGTGAAGGGGATGGCGAGCAGCGCGCCGAGCGCGCCGAAGACGTACGCCCAGAAGACGAGCGACAGGAAGGCCGTCGAGGCGTTGATGCCGACGGCGTCGCCGGTGAACTTCGGCTGCAGGATCGTCTGGACGACGAAGTTGACGACCGAGTAGACGACGATCACCCACACCATCGTCGAGACCCCTCCCGCCAGCAGCCCGATGAGGGCCGGCGGGACGAGGCCGAGCACGAAGCCGATGTTAGGGATGTAGTTGGTGACGAAGGCCAGCAGGGCGAAGGTCATCGCCAGCGGGACGCCGAGCCAGGCCAGGGCGAGGTAGTCGATGACCGCGACGATGATGCCGAAGACCGTGGAGACGATCCAGTACCGGCGCACGCGGTAGCCGAAGTCGACGAGGGCGTCGGCGACATCCGGTTTTTGCCGGTGGATCGCGTCGAGCCGCCGGCCGAAGCCACCGGCGTCCATGACGAGGAAGATCATCACCGTCAGCAGGAAGAGCATCGTCGTCGTCAGGCCGGTCACCGTGTTGGCGAGGGAGCTGGCGACGCCCGCGAGGTTGCGCAGGTCGAAGTTGCTGATCGCGTCGTTGATCTCCTCCGTCTCGACCCCTCGCTCGGCCAGCAGCTGCTGGATGTCGGTGACGAACCCGGTGAAGGTGCTCGTGTACGCCGGCTTGGTCAGCTCGTTGGCGAAGCGGGTCGCGGCGATGGCGATCGAGGCGCCGAGCGCGGCGAGGATCCCGTAGAGGATGACGATGAGCAGCAGCCCGGCGACGGCGCTCGGCAGGATCCGCCGCATGCCCTTGTACACGGGGTAGACGGCGATGATCAGCGTGACGGCGAGGAAGGTGGGCGCGACGATCCCGGCGACCTGCTTGAGGCCGGCGATGGCGATGATCCCGGCGGCCAGCCCGAGCAGCAGGGTGAGCGTCGGCGGCAGCGAGATCCGGTGGACCGGCCGCAGCTCCTCGTGGTCGTGGTCGCGCTCGGCATCGTGCAGCTCGGCGGCGGGGACGGTCGGCGCCTCGGGGCACTCGTCGGGGTCGAGGACCGTGCCCTGGGTCGTCTGGACCACCTCGGGCTCGTGCTCGCGCTCATCGGGAGCGGTGTCAGGCGTGGTGTCCGGCGCGGCGTCGGGTGCTGTGTCGGACGCGGTCTCGACCATCTCGGCCGGGGGCGCGTCCTCCCCCTTCGTCCCGGTCGCGCCGTCCCGCTGCTCGTCCGCCACGTGCATCCCTCCTGCAGGTGCGGGCACGGTCGTGCACCGCTGCCGTCATCGTGTCACCTCGGACCGACGGGCGAGCCGCAACGCGGCTCAGGGTTGGCCGGTGACGACGCCGGCACGGGCCCGCGACTCGACGGTCACCGTCACCGAGCCACCCATCGACTCGAGCAGGCCGCCGATGAGGGGCAGGTCCGCCTGTCCGGTCAGGCGGACGACGGCCGTCTGACCGTCGGGGCTGCCACTGCCGTCCGCGACGGCCCAGCTCTCGAGGCCGTGCGGCAGCGCACGCGACGCGAGGTGCTCGGAGGCCGCGGCGCGGACCGAGTCGTCGGTGACGGGCAGGGCGGTGCCGAGCCCGCCCTCGTAGATCTGCTCGGCGCTCTCGTCGGTCGCCTCGAGCGCCGCGGAGTCCGCGGCGTCGAGCAGTCGCATCCGGGAGATGTGGACCGAGGTCACGGCGATGCCGCCGATGATCAGCGTCATCGCGATGACGGTCAGGCCGAGGACGAGGACGCTGAGCTGGCCACGATCGTCACGGGTGCGCGCGCAGAGGGGGCGAAGGGAGGTCATCGCGCCTCGTACCCGGGCACTGGCGAGACCTGCGTGGCCGAGACCGGGATGTCCAGCGGCACGACGTCGCGGAGGAACCCCGGGACGAGCGGCATGGGCACGGAGGTCGCCGCCCGGGTGGTCACCGACTCTCCGGGCGACAGGCAGGGCGAAGCGGTGCACTCGAGCGTGAGGCGGCTGCCCTCCCCGAAGCCCTGGTCCTCGAAGGCGATGTCCGCCGCGGCCTGCGAGCGCGCCTGCGCCGACGACTCGTCGCTCGCGGTGACGAAGGCACGACCTGCCTCTCGGGCGGCCTGGGTGACGGCGTAGGACCCGGCCTGGAGGCGGGCGAGGCACAGGACGAGGTAGATGAGGGGGACGAGGAGCAGGATCGCCAGCCAGACGAACTCGATGACGGCGGTCCCCCCGTCGTCGGCCAGCCGTGCGCGCGCCCTCACTGCTCCTCCAGGAAGGCGCGGCCACGGACGTCGAGCGCGTCCCCCGGGCCGACCGGACCGATCACCGGCAGCGGTGCCGTCACGTCGACGACGACGACCTGCACCCCTTCGGCCGTCGTGTCGGTCCTCGCCACGACACCGCCGGAGTAGCGCGGCGAGAGGGAGCGGTCGATGAGGTCACGTGCGCGGGCCGCGCCCTGCTCGGGGCTCGAGCCGGCCCTCGCCCCGTAGCGAGCCCCCTCGGAGGCGCAGGAGACGAGGGTGTTGCGCACGTGGAGGGCCAGTCCCAGCTGGAAGACGGCGAGGAAGACGAAGAGCAGGAGGATCGAGGTCAGGGCGAAGTCGACGACCGCGGATCCGCGGTCGTCCCCCAGACGCTCGATCCGTGTCAACCGTGGACCTGGTCGGGCCCGGTGACGCCCTTGAGGGCGTTCTCGAACATCGACTTCAGCTGCTCGCCCGCGATGGCCCAGATGCCCGTGACGAGGGCAGCGGTCATCAGGGTGATGAGCACCCAGCCGGGCACGTCGCCCGTCTCGTCCTCGAGGCGGGCCACGGCCCGGTGGACGCTGTCGGTGAGGCGCACGTGCGCCTTGATGAGCTGGTCGGTCATGTCATCTCTCCTTGGTGGCGGTGCTGTCGGGTCACATCTGGAACTGGAAGAAGCCGAGGCCGGGGAACAACGCGAAGAGGATCGTGATGGGCAGCACGCCGAAGACGACGGGGACCATCATCGCGATCTCCTTCTTGCCGCCGGCCTCCATGATCAGCCGGCGCCCCTCCTCGCGGACGTCCTGTGCCTGCGCCCTCAGGACGTCGGCGAGGGGCGTGCCGCGCTCGACAGCGACGACGATGCCGTCCACGAACCGGGCGAGGGAGGTCAGTCCGGTGCGGTCGGCCAGGCCCTCCAGGGCGGACGGGAGGCTGGCGCCCGCGCGCGCATCGGCGAGGCAGCGTCCGAGCTCGTCGGACAGCTCACCGTCGGACAGGCGCACGACCCGCTCGAGGGCCCCTGCGGCGCCCTCACCCGCGCCGACTGCGAGTGCGAGCAGCTCGGCGACGGTGGGGAACTCGGCGAGCATGCGCGCCTCGCGACGCTCTGCCTCGCGGGTGAGCAGGGTGTCACGGACGACGACGCCGATGGCGAACCCGAGCACGATGAGCACGAGCAGGAAGAACGGCGAGCGGCCCTGCCCCGTCACGTAGAAGACCCCGAGGGCGCCACCGATGACGGCACCGCCGAAACCGTGCAGGACCTGCTCGGCCCGGAACCGGTCCGTGTCGGGCGCGCGACCGGCCCGCAGCAGACGCCGGCGGACCGAGGAGGTGCCGCCGAGCACCGACTCGACCCGCCGGGCCAGGTCGGTGATGACCGGACGCAGCACGGTCGGGATCACAGCGAGCAGGGCGACCTCGTCGTCGGCGAGCAGGCGCGAGGGCCTCGGGGTGTCGCGCAGGTACGGGGCCAACCGGTCGTCGAGCGTGGGCCGCCGGTGGCGCGGCAGGCCCTGGTGGACCAGGACGGCACCGAGGGCCAGGAGCAACCCGAGGAGGGCGCCGCTGCGCCCCAGGCCGATGGAGTGCAGGACGTCCGTCATCGCAGCACCCGCTCCTCGTCCGGGAGCCGGCCGATGCGCACCATGACGCGATAGGCGATGACGGTCGCGGCGGCGCCGACCGCCAGGACGAGGACACCGGTCGAGGTGTTGTACGCCTGCACCGACTCGGGTCGGGTCGACAGGAGCGCCAGCACGATCCACGGCGCGGCCACGGCCAGCCGGGCCGCGTTGACCGTCCACGACTGGCGCGTCTCCAGCTCGCTGCGGGTGCGGGCGTCCTCGCGCAGGAAGGTCGAGAGGGTGCGCAGCAGGGACCCGAGGTCGGAGCCGCCGACCTCGCGGGCGATGCGCAGCGACTCGACGAGGCGGTCGCCGACGGGGTCGGCGAGCCGGTCCTTGAGCCGGTCGAGGCAGTCGTTGAAGCGGCCGGTCGTGCGGTAGTCGCTCGCGAAGTCGGCGAAGGCCGGGCGCAGCTCCTCGGGGCCGCGCAGCGCGAGCTGGGAGAGCGCCTCGGGCAGCGCCATGCCGGCGCGCACCGCGGAGGTGATGTTGTCGACCGCGTCCGGCCACAGGTCCCTCAGGTGGGCCCGGCGTGCACGCGCCCGCATGCGCACGACGAGCACGGGCACGCCGCCGGCCATCACCGCGAAGCACAACGCGATGGCCGGGACCGCGGTGAGCGCGGTGACGGCGACGAAGATGAGGAGGAAGGCGATGACGCACGCCGCGACGAGGCCCGTGGGACCGATCCCGCGGTAGCCGGCCTGGGCGAGGTCGTCGGAGAGGCGTCGGATGACCCGGTGCTCGCGCGGAGCGCGGACCCGCGTCTCGTCGCTCGGCCACCAGGACCACCAGATGAGGAACAGCCCGAGGCCGAGGACTGCGCCGATGAGGACACCTGTCATCCGCGATCCCCTCCGAGCAGGGCGGTGACGTCGTAGCCGGCCCGCTGGAAGCGGTCGCGGTGCGGCGGGTAGCCGTCGGCGCGCACGAGCCGGCCGTCACGGGTGGTGAAGATGTCGCTGATCTCGACGACGTCGTTCTCGATCCGCCCCGGCAGCGCCACGATCTCGCGGACCCGTCGGACGCCGTCGACCTCGAGGGCCGTGTGCACGACGATGTCGATCGAGCCGGCGACCGTGGGGACGACGAACCGTGACCCAACGTTCTCCCCCGCCAGCAGCGGCAGGGTGCACATCTTGGTGACCGCCTCGCGGGCGGAGTTGGCGTGCAGGGTGCACATGCCGGGGAGCCCGGAGTTGAGCGCGATGAGCAGGTCGAGGCTCTCGGCCTGGCGGACCTCCCCGACGATGATCCGCGAGGGGCGCATGCGCAGCGCCTCCTTGACCAGGCGCCGCAGGGGTACCTCGCCGGTGCCCTCGAGGCTGGGCTGGCGACACTGCATCGAGACGACGTCGCGCATCGGGATCTTCAGCTCGAAGACCTCTTCGCAGGTCACCACCCGCTCGCGCGGCGGGATCGCCGCGGACAGGCAGTTGAGGAGGGTGGTCTTGCCGGCCTGGGTGCCCCCGGCGACGAGGATGTTCAGCCCGGACGCCACCGCGGCCTGGAGGAAGACCGAGGCCTCCCGGGTGAGCGTGCCGAGGCGCACGAGGTCGTCGAGGTGGTCGGCCTTCACGACGAACTTGCGGATGTTGACCACCCAGTGCTCCCGGGTGATGTCCGGGATGACGACGTGCAACCGGCTGCCGTCGGGCAGCGTCGCGTCGACGAATGGAGAGGACAGGTCGACCCGCCGTCCCGAGGACTTGAGCATCTTCTCGACGAGGTCACGGACCTCGTCGGCGGTGAGGACGGTGCTCGTCAGCTCGGAGACGCCGTTGCGGGCGACGAAGACCTGGCTCGGGCTGTTGATCCAGATCTCCTCGACGAGCGGGTCGTCGAAGTAGCGCTGCAGCGGGCCGAAGCCGGCGACGGTGTCCATGACGGACTTGACCGCGGCCTCGAAGTTGCCGAGCAGGGGCAGCCCGCCGTGGGTGCTGCGCTCGTCGTAGTCGGTGACCGCGGCGCGCACGAGGTCGGCGACCTCGCCGGTCTCGCGCACCGGGTCCAGGCCGGAGCGCCGGATGAGCTCGCGGACCTCGCCCTCGACCGTCTTGACGGCGTCCATGCGGACCCCCCTTCGTGCTCGTGATCTGACCGACGGCACTCCCCGATCCGTCGATGTCAGACGCTAGCGACTTCCCGGGCGCTCGCATCTCGAGAATCCACAGACTGTGGGCGGAGCCGCTCGTGAACAGTGTTCACATGTGGTCGCTTCGCGTGCCATGATCGGGCGTCCCCGAACGAGAGGCCCCACCGTGTCCCACCCCCGATCCACCGGCCGTGAGCTCGCCCAGATCGCCGTCTTCGCCGGCATCATCGCCGTGCTCGGCCTCATCCCGGCGATCGCCCCCTTCGGCAACGCGGTCCCCATCACGGCCCAGTCGCTCGGGATCATGCTCTGCGGCGCGATCCTCGGCGCCCGGCGGGGTGCCCTCGCGGTCCTCGTCTTCCTCGCGCTCGTCGCCCTGGGCCTCCCCCTGCTCGCCGGCGGGCGCGGCGGCCTCGGCGTCTTCGCCGGCCCGAGCGTGGGCTACCTCATCGGCTACCCGATCGCCGCGTACCTCGTCGGTGTCATGACGGAGGCGGCCGGCCGCCCCTACCGCCTGGTGCCCGGCATCGGCATCAACATCCTGGGCGGCGTCCTCGCGCTCAACGTCCTGGGCGTCATCGGGATGATCCTGCGCGCCGACCTCAGCCCCGTCGCAGCCCTCGTGGCGGCAGCCCCCTTCGTCCCCGGTGACCTCGTCAAGGCCGTCATCTGCGCCGTCGTCGCGCGGGGGGTGCACGCCGCCTACCCCGGTCTCATCCGCTCGCGCACGCGGGAGCGTGAGGATGCCCTCGTCTGAGATCGTCCACGTGCTGGCGGCCGAGGACCCCGTGGCCGCCTTCGGGGAGGCCGCGCGAGCCGGCCGGCCCATCGCCCTCGCCACCTCCGGCACCTCCGGGCACGCACGCACGATCGTGCGCACGACCGGCTCGTGGGTCGGGTCCTTCCCCGCCGTCAGCGCGCTGACCGGCACCACCGCGGGGAGCCGGGTGCACGCCCCCGGACCGATCACCTCGTCGATGAACCTCTTCGCCGCCGTCCACGCCGGCTGGGCCCGCGCGACGATGGTCGACGAGCTCGCCGACGCGACGCACGCCCACCTCACCCCCAGCGCGCTCCGGCGGGTCCTCGCGACCCGCCCGCAGGAGCTCGCCGGCACGCACGTCGTCGTCGCCGGCGACCGGGTCGACGCGGCGACCCGGGAGCAGGTCCTCGCCGCGGGCGGCGGCCTGAGCCACTACTACGGTGCGGCCGAGCTCTCCCTCGTCGCCTGGGGCGAGCACGCGGACGCGCTGCGTCCCTTCCCCGGCGTCGAGGTCCGCGCGCGCGATGGCGAGCTATGGGTCCGCTCCCCCTACGTCAGCCGCGGGTACCTCGAGCCGGGGCAAGAGCTGCGCACCCGGCCGGGCGGCTGGGTCACCGTCGGTGACCGCGGCGAGGTCGGCGGCGGCGTCGTGCGGGTCCACGGGCGCGAAGGGGGGATCACCACCGCCGGCGCGACCGTCACCGTCGCCGACGTCGAGCGGGTCCTACGACCCCACGCCGAGGGCGAGGTCGTCGTCGTCGGCCTCCCCCACACCGAGCTCGGCGAGGTCGTCGCCTGCGCGGTCACCGTCGCCTCCGACGCCGACCGGCTGCGCCGCGTCGCCCGCGCCGAGCTGACGACGCCCCAGCGCCCGCGACGCTGGGTCCACCTCGAGACGCTGCCGGTCACGCCCAACGACAAGGTCGACCGCGGCGCGGTGCGCGCGAGGCTCGTGGCGGCCGGGTCATGACCACGACCCCCGTGATCGTCGCGGCCGCCCGCACCGCCATCGGGACAGCCGGCCGCTCCCTGTCCACGGTCACCGCCGAGCGGCTCGCCGGACCGGTGCTCGCCGAGGTGACCCGTCGCGCCGGGCTCGACCCCGCCGAGGTCGGCGACGTCGTGCTCGGCAACTGCATGGGTCCCGGTGGCGACGTCGCCCGGTCTGCGGCCCTGCGCGCCGGGCTGCCCGAGCACGTGCCCGCCCTCACCGTCGACCGGCAGTGCGCGAGCGGGCTCGCGGCCGTCGACGTGGCGGTCCGCATGGTCGCCACGGGCTCCCCCGCCGTCCTGGCGGGCGGGGTGGAGTCCGCGAGCACCGCCCCGTGGCGGCACTGGCCGCCCGTCGAGGGCGCCGACCCCGTGCGGTACGAGCGGGCTCCCTTCGCCCCCGCCGGGTGGGACGACCCCGACATGGGGGTCGCCAACGACCTGCTCGCGCAGGAGGCCGGCGTCTCCCGCGAGCGCCAGGACGAGTACGCCGCGCGCTCGCACGCGCGGGCCGTGGCGGCGCAGGAGGCGGGGGTCTTCGACGACGAGATCGTGGCCGTCGGCAGGGTCGTGCGCGACGACCGACCGCGGGCGACGCTCACGGTCGACAAGCTGGCGCGTCTGCGACCGGCCTTCCGGGACGGCGGGTCGGTGACCGCGGGCAACTCCTGCGGCATCAGCGACGGTGCCGCCGCCGTGGCCGTCGTCGACGCAGCGACCCACGCGCGCCTGGGCGGCCCGGGGCTGCGCGTCCTGGCCACCGCCACCGCCGGCGTGGCGCCCCACCGACCCGGCCGGGGCCTCGTGCCGGCGACGCGGACCGTCCTGCAGCGCGCGGGGATCGGGCTCGACGACCTCGACGCGATCGAGGTCAACGAGGCCTTCGCCGGGCAGGTGCTGGCCTGCTGCGACGAGCTGGGGCTGGACCCCCTTCGCGTGTGTGCCGACGGTGGCGCGCTCGCCCTGGGCCACCCGTGGGGCGCCTCCGGGGCCGTGCTGCTCGTGCGGCTCTTCCACCAGCTGGCGCCACGCCCCGGGTCGCTCGGTCTCGCCGCGATCGCGGCCGGCGGCGGGCAGGGAGTGGCGATGGTGGTGCAGGCATGCTGATCGACGTCGCCGACGTGACGCACGGCTTCGACGGCGGCCCACCGGTGCTGCGCGAGGTCACGGTGCGTCTCGAGGAGCCCCGGATCGGGGTCATCGGGGCCAACGGGTCGGGCAAGTCGACCTTCGCCAGGATGCTCAACGGCCTCGTCGTCCCCGAGCACGGCACCGTGACGCTCGACGGTCTCGACACGGAGCGGCAGGGGAAGCAGGTGCGCCGGCGCGTCGGCTTCTGCTTCACCGACCCCGACGCGCAGATCGTCATGCCGACGGTCGCTGAGGACGTCGCCTTCTCCCTGCGCCGCCGCGGGCTGACGAAGGGGGAGATCGCCGCCCGTGTCGAGGGGGCCCTGGCGGCCCACGGCCTCGCCGGTCGCGGTGACCACCCGGCGCACCTCCTCAGCGGCGGGCAGAAGCAGCTGCTCGCCCTCGCCGCCGTGCTCGTCACCGAGCCCGACCTGCTCGTCATGGACGAGCCGACGACGCTGCTCGACATCCGCAACGCGCGGCGGGTCGCCGACGCGGTGCGCGCCCTGCCCCAGCAGGTCGTCCTCGTGACCCACCACCTCGACCTGCTCGTCGACTTCGACCGGGTGCTCGTCTTCGACGACAGCCGGCTCGTGCACGACGGGTCGCCCGCGGACTCCATCGCCCACTACCTCGAGCTCATGGACCGCGTCCGGTGATCGGGCTCTACCGCGAGGGTGGCTCGGTGCTGCACCGCCTGCCCGCCGGTGCGAAGCTCGCCGGGCTGCTGCTCGCCGGGCTGGTCTCCCCCTTCGTCCGCTCGCCGGTGGTGACCGCGGTCGCCCTGGCCGTGGTGCTCGCGGGCTACGCGACCGCGCGGATGCCGGCGGCGGTGCTGCTGCAGATGCTGCGCCCGCTGCTGCTCGTCATGGTGCCGCTCGGGGTCTTCCAGACGGTGGTCGCGGGCTGGGAGCGGGCCTTCGTCATCGTCGGGGTCCTCATCGCGCTCGTGCTGCTCGCCAACCTCGTGACGCTCACGACCCGTACGAGCGACCTCATCGACGTCGTCGTGCGGGTGTGCGGGCCGCTGCGACGGGTCGGCGTCGACCCCGAGCGCGTCGGCCTGATGCTGCAGCTGGCCATCCGCGCCGTGCCGCTCGTCATCGACCTGGGCGGCCGGGTCCGCGAGGCCCAGCACGCGCGCGGTCTCGGAGCCAGCCCGCGCGCCTTCGCCGTCCCGCTCATCGTCGGCGCGCTGCGGCGGGCCGACGCGATGGGGGACGCGCTCGCCGCGCGGGGGCTGGACGACTGAGCCCGGCCGGGCCTGTGGACAACTCCCGCGGTCGATGAGGGCGATCGACCTACCGTGCCCTCATGCAGCTGCGGATGACGATCATCGACGCCGGCAGCGGGGGGACCGAGACGATCGACGTCCGCGCCGAGGTGCACCACACCCTCGGTGACCTGCTCGCCGCGGCCGGGCGCCCGGGCGCGACCGTCCGGGTCGGGCCGCAGCGCCTCACCCCCAACGCGCCCGTCGGGCTCCCACCCCTGCTCGACGGCGTCGCGCTCGTCCTCGACGCCACGCGCCCTGCCCGGGAGCCCACCACGCGAGCAGCCCGGCGGTCCCCCCTTCGCCTCGTCACGCTCAGCGGGCCCGACGCCGGTCGCACCCACGAGCTCACCCCCGGTCGCCACACCATCGGCCGCGGCGACGCCGCGACGCTGCGGGTCGCCGACGACGCGCTCTCCCGCGAGCACCTCGAGCTGACCGTCGACCGCGACGGGGTGCACCTGCGCGACCTCGGCACGACCAACGGCACCCGCGTGGACGACGCGACCGTCCCCACCGACGGGGTGCGGGTGCGTGCCGGGAGCCAGCTGCGGGCGGGGCACACGACCTTCGCCGTCGAGGCCCACCGGCCGCGGCCGACCCGACGGGTGGCGACCGGCGACGGCACCCTGGGCGTCAACCCGACGCCGCACCTGCCCCGCACCGGCAAGCCCACGACGATCCGGGTCCCCGAGGAGCCCAGGCCGCCGGCACGCCGCCGCATCCCCTGGGTCATGGTGCTGCTGCCGCTGCCCTTCGCGGGGGTGCTGGCCTACTTCTTCGGGCCGCGGATGCTGCTCTTCGGCCTGCTCTCCCCGCTGCTCGTCCTCGGCTCGACGCTCTCCGACCGCACGAGCTCGCGCCGCGAGCACCGGGAGGCCCACGCGTCGTGGGTCCGCGAGCGCGCCCGCGCCGGCGAGCGGCTCACCGCGGCCCTGGCCGCCGAGCGGCGCGAACGCCTGCGCGCCGCACCCGACGCCTCAGCCCTCCAGGACGCGGCTCGCGGCGAGTCGGCACGCCTGTGGGAGAGGCGCGCCCAGCACGAGGAGCACCTGTGCCTGCGGCTCGGCCTCGGGGCGCTGCCCGCCCGGCTCGAGGTCGAGCACCGCGCCGGCGTGCGCGAGCACCCGGTGCTCGAGGACGTCCCCCTGACGGTCGACCTGGCGGACATCGCGGTGCTCGGCATCGCGGGTCCACGCGCCTCCCGTGACCGGCTCGCGCGCCACCTGCTCGGGCAGCTCGTGGTCCTGCACTCCCACCACGACGTGCGGGTGGGCGTGGTCGCGGACGAGGACGGGTGGTGGTCCCCCTTCGCCGGCCTGGTGCACCTGCGCGCACACGACGACCTGCCGGGGTCCGCACGGGTCGCGACCGACCCCGAGGCGGGCGCCGCGCTGCTCGCCGGGCTCGCCCGCCTGACCACCGAACGCGCCGCGAGCGGGCCCGAGCGACGCCGCGAGGGCGATCCGCTGCCCGTCGCCCAGGTGGTCGTCGTCGACGGGGCCGGTGCGTGGCGGACCGACCCCGGGCTGCGCACGATCATGAGCGAAGGGGGCCCCCAGCGCGTCCTCGTCATCGCCCTCGCCGACACCCCCGCCGACCTGCCGCACGAGGCCCGCGCGGTCGCCGTCCTCGCCGGCGACGACCTGCGGCTGCTGCTCGCCGGCGAGCAGGCGGCGCGGGGTGTGCTCGACGGCACCGGCGAGCCGTGGGCGCGCCGCGTCGCCGCCGCGCTGCTGCCGCTGCGCGACGCGACGCCCGACGCGCAGGGCGCCGGCCTGCCCCGTGCCGCCCGGCTCGTCGACCTGGGCGATCTCGATCCCGACGACGAGGAACAGATCCGCGGCCTCTGGTGCTCTGCTGGCGACGACCTCGAGGTCGTCGTGGGGGCCGCGGGCGAGGGCACCTTCCGCATCGACCTTCGCCGCGACGGGCCGCACGCCCTCGTCGCGGGCACGACCGGGTCGGGCAAGTCCGAGTTCCTCCAGAGCTGGGTCGCGGCGCTCGCGACGCGCCTGTCGCCGCAGGAGATGACCTTCGTCCTCGTCGACTACAAGGGCGGGGCGGCCTTCGCCGGGTGCGCGCGGCTGCCGCACACCGTCGGCATGCTCACCGACCTCGACCCCGCCGCGGCCGAGCGCGCCCTGACGAGCCTGGACGCCGAGCTGACCCGCCGCGAGCACGTCCTCGCCGCGTCGGGGGCCAAGGACATCGACGACCACCGCGGCGACCTGCTGCCCCGGCTGATGATCGTCATCGACGAGTTCCGCATGCTCGCCGAGGAGCAGCCCGACGTCATGGCCCACCTCATGCGCATCGCCGCCGTGGGCCGCTCGCTCGGCGTGCACCTCGTGCTCGCGACCCAGAGACCCGGCGGCATCGTCTCCGCGGACATCAAGGCCAACGTCAACCTGCGCATCGCGCTGCGCGTACGCGACCGTGCCGACAGCGACGACGTCATCGGCTGCCCCGACGCGGCCGAGATCCCCGAGACGGCTCCCGGCCGGGCCCTGGCGAGCACCGGTGGTGGTCCGCCGCGTGCCTTCCAGACGGGCCGGGTCGCCGGGCACGCCGCTGGTGTCGGCGGTGCGCTGCTCGTGCGCCACCCCGGCGAGGCCTGGCCCGCGCCGCCCGTCGTCGACGACCTCGGACCGACCGACCTGCAGCGTCTCGCCCGCACGATGACCCGGGTGGCGCAGTCGCTGGCCATCCCGGCACCCCACCGACCCTGGCTGCCGCCGCTGCCGGAGACCATCGAGGCGGCGCGGCTACCCGACGACGAGGCGACGGGGGCTCCCTTCGGCCTCGTGGACCTGCCGGCGCAGCAGCGCCAGTCGCCGCTGGAGTGGGCCACGACCGACGGGCACTGGATGCTCGTCGGCGGTCCCGGCTCCGGCCGGACCACGGCCCTCGCCTCGCTCGTCACCGCTGCCGCGCACCGGTGGTCGGCGGACCGGCTGCAGGTGCAGGTCGTCGGTGACGGGTCCGCGCGGCTGGCCGGGCTGTCCGCCCTGCCGCACGTCGGGAGCATCGTCGACGGGGAGGCGGCGACGGTCGTGGGCCGATTCCTCGAGCGTCTCGAGTCCGACCTCGCGGCGCGACGGGTGGCCCTGCGGGCCAGTGGTCACCCGACCCTCGACGCGTGGTGGGCCACCCACGAGAGCGAAGGGGGTCCGCTGCCCCCGCCGCACCTGCTCCTGGCGATCGACGGCTGGGGTCGGGTGACGCGACCGCGCGGCTCGCTCGACCTCGGCGAGACGGCCGAGTCCCTCGAGACGCTGATGCGCGACGGCGTCGCCCTCGGGCTGCGCGTTGTCGTTGCGGGTGGCCGCGAGCTGCTGTCCGGCCGGGTCTCCTCCCTCGTCGGCACCCGCCTCGTGCTGCACCTGAGCGACCGGGGCGATGCCGCCTTGGCCGGGCTCACCCGCACCGAGGTCTCCGACCGGCTCGTCGCCGGGCGAGCTCGGCTCCAGCCGGGCGGCGACCTCGTGCAGGTGGCGCTGCCGTCACTTGCCCCCTCTGGAGGGGGCGAAGCGACCATGCCGCCGTGGGTCGTCGAGGAGCTCCCCGGGTCGGTGCCGCCCGACGTGCTGCCCGCAGCGGCGCGGGAGCGGATCCCGCTCGGGCTCGGCGGCTCCGGTCGCGACCCGGTGGTGTGGCGGACGGACGGCGCGCGGCGCTTCCTCGTCTGCGGCCCGCCGCGCAGCGGCCGGTCGACGACGCTGGCACTGCTCGCCCGTCAGGTGGCCGCCTCCGGGGCGCCGCTCGTCGTCGTCGGCTCGGGGGCGATCGCCGACGGGCTCGACTGCCCGGTCCTCGGTGCGGACGACCGGGACGAGCTGATCGCCATGCGCCAGAGGCACCCCGACCTCGCGGTCATCGCCGACGACCTCGACCGGCTCGAGGGCGCCCCCGTCGCCGACGTGCTCAAGGAGATCCTGCGCCGGCTCGACGCCGACCGCGGGCTCGTCATCGGCGCGACGGCCACCCAGACGGCCGTCGGCCAGGTGCGCGGGCTGGTCTCCGACCTCGCGCGCACCCGCACCGGCCTGCTGCTCCAGCCGTCGGCTCGCTCCGACGGCGACGCCCTGGGCCTGCGGGTCCCGCCGCTGCCGCGCGTGGCCGGTCGGGGATACCTCGTCATGGACGGGCGCGCGGAGGAGGTCCAGGTCGCTCGTGCGCGCGTCGGAGGACGAGGGCCGAGGTGACTCAGGCCAGGCGAGGCGTGCGCGGGGGCTCGGTGCGCCGCTGACCCGTCGCCTCGAAGGCCGCGGCGATCGTCAGCAGCCGGGTGTCGTCCCACCCGCGGCCGGCGAAGGTCAGCCCGACCGGCATGCCGATGTCGGGCATCGTGCCCATGGGCACCGTGACGGTCGGGATCCCGAGGTGTCGGGGCACGAGGTTGCCGTTGGCCACCCACACGCCGTTGCGCCAGGCGATGGTGGCGGACGCCTCGTCGACGTCGGCGTCAGCCGGGGCGACGTCCGCCACGGCCGGGAAGATCACCGCGTCGAGACCGAGCGCGTCCATCCACGCCTCGAGGTCGACGCGGCGGGTCTCCTCGAGGCCGCGCAGCCCCCCTTCGAGCAGGGGCAGGGTGGTGACGTCCTCGACGACGCCGATCTCGCGCGCCCGGGTGACGTAGTCGGCGAGGTCGAAGTCGAGCTCCCCGTACCGGTACGGCAGCGAGCCTTCCGGGTGGGGGAAGATCTTCGGCCCGTCGACGTCCGCCAGGCGGTGCAACGCGGGGTCGCCGTTGGCGCGCAGGAAGGTCTCCCAGCCCCACATCGACTGGTCCCAGATCTCCTCGTCGAGGTACCCCTCGGGCAGCAGCCCCCGGGTGCGCACGGTGGGGGCCCCCACCCGGTCGCCGTCGTAGTTGCTCACCACCGGGAAGTCGGTCTCGACGACCTCGGCTCCCGCGGCCTCGAGGTCCGCCCGGGCCGCTGCGAAGAGCTCCAGCGAGCTCGGGCGCGGCACGATCCGGTCCCCGATCGGGCCGCCGAAGCCGACCCCGGTCCCGGCCTCCTCGTCGGTCCCGAGATACATCCGTGGCACGCCGAGCCGCAAGCCGCGAAGGGGGGCCGAGTCCCCGGTGGCGAGAGCCGGGTACGACACCGGACGCACCTGCGAGGGCGCCGGCACCTCGACCCACGGCTGGGTCCGCCACAGGTCACCCGTGGTGTCCGGGTCGTCGGCGACGATGACGTCGAGCACCTCGAGCAGGTCGGCCATCGTGCGCGTGTGCGGGACGACGACGTCCATCGACGGCACGAGCGGCCAGTTGCCGCGCACCGAGATCACGCCGCGCGAGGGCGTGTACGCGCACAGCGCGTTGTTGCTCGCCGGCGCACGGCCGGAGGACCACGTCTCCTCCCCCAGGCCGAAGGCCGCGAAGCTCGCCGCGGTCGCCGTGCCCGACCCGTTGGACGAGCCCGAGCCGAAGGCCGCCGTGAGGTAGTCGCCGTTGTACGGGCTCTCGGCCCGGCCGTACACGCCGCGCTGCATGCCGCCGTTGGCCATCGGGGGCATGTTGGTGAGGCCGAGGAGCACCGCTCCGCCGCCACGCAGCCGCTCGATGGTGAAGGCATCGCGCTGCGCGACGAGGTCGGCGAAGGCCGGCGACCCGCTCGCGCAGGTCAGGCCCCGGACGAGGTAGGAGTCCTTGGCCGTGTACGGGATGCCGTCGAGCGGGCCGAGGGGCTCTCCCTTCGCCCGGCGGGCATCGGAGGCACGGGCCTCCTCGAGCGCGTCCGGGTTCATGACGACGAGCGCGTTGAGCCGGGGCCCGGCCGCGTCGTAGGCGGCGATCCGCGCGAGGTAGGCGGTGACGAGCTCCTCGCTCGTCGTCGCCCCACTCTCCAGCGCAGCCCGGAGGGAGGCGATGTCCGCCTCGACGACGTCGAAGGGAGCCATCTCAGAGGGCCCGGTCCGGCAGCTCGGGCACGGGCGTGAGGAGGGCGGCGGCGATCCCGACGAGCGCGAGGACGGCCAGGCCGAGGCCGAACCAGAGCCCGCTGCTCGTCGCGAGTGTCCACGCGGCGGGCAGGAGCAGGACATTCCACACGATGGTCGGCGTGCGCGGCCACGAGGCGCCCTTGAACCAGGCCGAGGCGAGCACCGCGAGCAGGATCGCGAAGATGATGCACACGACCATCGTCATCGAGGCGGTGCTCGGGTCCTCACCGTCCCCACGCGTCAGCTCCAGGGCGTACAGACCGGCCGTGACGAGCAGCATGAGGACCTGCAGGAGGCAGACCCCGGCGGCGGCGAGGACGGCGGGACGAGGGTGCGAAGGGGGTTGGCTCGGGGTCACGACGAGCAGCGTAGGTGACCGAACACACGCCGCGCGGGAACAATGAGGACGTCCCACACCGTTGGCATCCCGAGCGGTATCTTGGACAATGGTGTGTGTATTGGTCTGTGGACACGCCACGGGCTGTGTGCGCACCATGGTCGTCAGGCCAGTCCCCGGCCGCACACGACCCTCCCGACGACAAGGAGCACCACCCCCATGGATTGGCGCGACCGCGCAGCCTGTCTGGACGAAGATCCGGAACTGTTCTTTCCCATCGGCAACACCGGCCCGGCGATCGCCCAGATCGAGGAGGCCAAGAAGGTGTGCCGTCGCTGCGAGGTCGTCGACACCTGCCTCAAGTGGGCCATCGAGTCCGGCCAGGACGCCGGTGTCTGGGGTGGCCTCTCCGAGGACGAGCGTCGTGCCCTGAAGCGCCGCAAGGCCCGCGCCCGGCGCGCCGGCTGAGCGCACCCGCACCCTGACCGCCGTCTCCGAGCACCTGCTCGGGGGCGGTTTCGTCGTGCTCCGCCCGGTCCCGCGGCTCAGGAGTCGACGCTCCGCAGCCGCACGCTGAACCTCACCCGGGTGCCGCGCGGCTCGGCGTCGTCCCACCGGATCTGGCCCCCGAGGTCGTGGATCATCGAGGTGACGATGCGCGTGCCGAGCCCCGCCCGGCTCGGTCGGAACCCGGTCGGCAGCCCCCGGCCGTCGTCGACGACGCTCACGCGCAGGATGTCCTCGCCCTCCTCCTCGGTCGTGCGCTGGGCGTCGACGTGGACATTGCCCCCGTCGGGGACGCCGTGCTCGACGGCGTTCTGCACGAGCTCGGAGAGGATGAGCCCGACCGCCGTGGCCTCCTCGGCGCGCACCTGGCCGAAAGAGCCGGTGAAGTGGGAGTCGATCGCCCCGGACGTGCGGGCCACCTCGACGATCGCCCGCAGACCGCGCACCGCGACGTCGTCGAAGTCGACGGCCTCGGAGAAGCCGGTGCTGAGGGCCTCGTAGACCATGGCGATCACCCCGACCCGGCGCACGGCCTCGTCCAGGGCCACCTTGGCGGAGGTGTCGGGCACGCGGCGCGACTGCATCCGCAGGAGCGCGGCGACCGTCTGCAGGTTGTTCTTCACCCGGTGGTGGATCTCGCGGATCGTCTGGTCCTTGGTCATCAGCTCCTCGCCGCGACGACGCAGCTCGGAGACGTCACGCGCCAGGACGATGGCGCCGTGGCGCCGGCGACCGCTCATCAGCGGCACGGCCCGCAGGGCGAGCGCCGCACCCTTGGCGCTCACGTCCGCTCGCCAGGCGGCGCGGCCCATGGCGACGAGCGCGAGGCCCTCGTCCACGTGCCCCTCGAGGTGCGGCAGACCGCTCAGGACCTGGAGGAGCACCTGCCCCTCGATCGGGCCCTGGTGCCCGAGCTGCCGGACGGCGCTCAGGGCGTTGGGCGAGGCGTACTCGACGACACCGGACTCGCTGAGCCGCATGACGCCGTCCCCGACGCGCGGTGCGCCACGGCGCGCGCCGCTCGGCGCCACTTGGGTGGGCCAGCTGCCCTGCGTGACCATGGCGAAGAGCTCGTCGCCCATGCCGGCGTAGTTCTCCTCGAGGCGGGTCTGCGGACGGCCGCTGTCGAGCTGGTCGTGGATGCTCAGGACCCCGATCGTGCGGCCGGCACGCACCACCGTGCGCGCCCGCTCGTGGAGCAGGTCCTGGCCGCGCTCGCGCACGTGCTCGCTCTGCCCCTCGCGCGCCGCCTGGTCGATGAGGTCGCCGAAGACCACGGTCGCGTCCTGCCCGACGACCTCCTCCACGAAGACCATCGGCCCGGTCATCGGCCGGGCGTGCGCGACGGCCACCCAGCTGTTGTCGTGCGGCAGCCACAGCACGAGGTCGCTGAAGAGCAGGTCGGCGAGCAGCTGCCAGTCCTCGACGAGCAGGTGGAGCCACTCGGTGTCGGCCGCGTCCAGGCCGGGGGTGGTCCTCAGGAAGTCCGCCAGTGTCCGCACGTCGTGATCCTAGTGACGTGCGGACACCGCCGGCCCGGGCGCCTCGGTCACCGGGTGACGGACCGCAGGGTGCGCAGCGCGACGGACAGCGCGGCGACGCCGGGGCGGTTGAGCTGACGGATGCCGGCGAGCTGGCCCTGCACCCGCTCGAGCGCCTCGTCGTGCTCGTCCGACCATTGGGCGAAACGGGCCGCCGGGTCGTCGCCGGCGTGCCCGAGCACCGACCCGGTGAGCGTGTGCAGCGTCGCGTAGAGGTCGTCGCGCAGCGCGGCACGGGCCATGGCGTCCCACTGCTCCTCCCGGGGCAGCTGGGTGACCATGATGAGCAGCTCGTCGATGCCGAAGGCCTCCGAGACGAGGTAGTACGTCTCCGCCACCTCGCGGGTCGTGCGCCCGCCGTCGCGCGCCATGTCGACCATGTCGAGGACGGGGTAGAGGTCGAGCAGGCCGGCGCTGCGCCGGGCCAGGTCGGTGGGCACCCCGGCGTCGACGAGGTCCTGGGTCTTGCGGGCCAAGCGGTCGGCCTGCTCCCCCCGCAGCAGCTGGGGGATGTGCGGCGCGATCTCGGCGACCGGCTCGCGGAAGCGCTCGATCTCCGCCGTCACGTCCAGACGCCCGGACCGGTTGGCGAGGAACCACCGCACCGACCGGTCCATGAGTCGCCGCAGCTCCAGGTAGAGGCGCGTCTGCACGCGGGTCGGCACGACGTTGTCGAGCGCCTCGACGGCGGCGACGTACTCGTCGAGGCCGAAGACCTCCCGGCACACGAGGTAGGCGCGCGCCACCTGTACCGACGTCGCACTCGTCTCCTCCGTCGCGCGCTGGACGAAGGTGATCCCGCCGCGGTTGACGAGGTCGTTGGCGACGACGGTCGTCACGATCTCCCGACGAAGGGGGTGTGCCCGCAGCTCCTCGCGGAAGCGCTCGCGCAGCGGCGTCGGGAAGTAGTCGACGAGCCGGCGCTCCGTCGCCGGGTCGTCCGGCAGGTCAGAGTCGAGCAGGTCGGTCTTGAGCGCCAGCTTCGAGTACGCGAGGAGCACCGACAGCTCCGGCGAGGAGAGCCCCTCCCCCGCCGCCATGCGGTCGTGGACCTGTGCGCGGGTCGGCAGGAACTCGATCTCGCGGTCGAGCTCGCCGCGTGCCGTGAGCGTCTCCATGAGCCGCTCGTGGACGACGAGCATGGTCCCGTCCTGGGCCCGGGCATTGCCCAGCAGGACGTTCTGCTCGTAGTTGTCGCGCAGGACCTGCTCGGCCACCTCGTCGGTCATCGACGCGAGCAGCTCGACGCGGGCGTCCTCGTCGAGGGTGCCGCGGCGGATCGCCTCTCCGAGGAGGATCTTGATGTTGACCTCGTGGTCGGAGGTGTCGACGCCGGCGGAGTTGTCGACGGCGTCGGTGTTGATGCGCACCCCGGCCACGGCGGCCTCGATCCGACCGCGCTGGGTGGCGCCGAGGTTGCCGCCCTCGCCGACGACGCGGGCGCGCAGCTGGGTGCCGTCGACGCGGATCGCGTCGTTGGCGCGGTCACCGACCTCGGCGTGGTCCTCGTCGGTGGCCTTGACGTAGGTCCCGATGCCGCCGTTCCACAGCAGGTCGACGGGGGCCTTGAGCACGTGGTTGATCAGCTCGTTGGGCGTCAGCGACGTGATCCCTTCGAGGCCGAGCGCACGAGCGGCCTGCTCGCTCACCGGGACCGACTTGGCGCTGCGCGGCCAGACGCCGCCCCCCTCGCTGATGAGCGAGCGGTCGTAGTCGTCCCAGGTGCTGCGCGGCAGGTCGAAGAGGCGGCGGCGCTCGGCGAAGGACGTGGCCGCGTCGGGCTCGGGGTCGATGAAGACGTGGAGGTGGTTGAACGCCGCGACGAGGCGGATGTGCTCGGAGAGCAGCATGCCGTTGCCGAAGACGTCGCCGCTCATGTCACCGATGCCGACGACCGTGAAGTCCTCGGTCTGGGTGTCGTGACCCAGCTCCCGGAAGTGCCGCTTGACCGACTCCCACGCGCCTCGGGCGGTGATGCCCATGCCCTTGTGGTCGTAGCCGACCGAGCCGCCGGAGGCGAAGGCGTCGTCGAGCCAGAAGCCGTACTCGCGAGCGATGGAGTTCGCGAGGTCGGAGAAGGTCGCGGTGCCCTTGTCGGCTGCGACGACGAGGTAGGAGTCGTCCCCGTCGTGGCGCACGACGCGCTCCGGCGGCACGATCGCGCCGTCCACCCGGTTGTCGGTGACGTCGAGCAGCCCGGAGATGAAGGCGCGGTAGGCCGAGCGACCGGCCTCGAGCCAAGCCTCGCGGTCGGCGGCGGGGTCGGGCAGCAGCTTGCCGACGAAGCCGCCCTTGCTGCCGGTCGGGACGATGACGGCGTTCTTGACCATCTGGGCCTTGACGAGACCGAGCACCTCGGTGCGGAAGTCGTCGCGTCGGTCGCTCCACCGCAGGCCACCCCGGGCGACCGCGCCGAACCGCAGGTGGACACCCTCGACCTGGGGGCTGTGCACCCAGATCTCGAAGGCAGGGTGCGGCTTGGGCAGGTCCGGCACCCTGGCCGGCTCGAGCTTGAAGGACATCCGCGGCAGCGGTCGGCCGTCGGCGTCACGCACGAAGTAGCTCGTGCGCAGGGTCGCGCCGACCACCCCGACGAAGGCGCGGATGATCCGGTCGTGCTCGAGCGAGGAGACGTGCTCGAGCGCGTCGTCGATGCGCTGGGTGATCTCCTGCTCGGCGGCGGCGCGCGCGTCGTCGGCAAGGCCGTCGTAGAGCTCCGGGTCGAAGCGGGTCTCGAAGAGGTCGACGATGTCGCGGGCGATCTCGTGGTGCTCCACCAGTGCAGCCTCGAGGCTGCGCTGGCCCCGGCTGCCGCCGCCCTGGCGCAGGTAGCGGGCGAGCGCTCGCAGCAGCCCGACCTGGCGCCAGGTGAGGCCGGCCCGGATGACGAGGGCGTTGAACCCGTCGGACTCGGTCCGCCCGGCGCGCACGGCGAGCACGGTCGACTCGACGAGGGCCCGCAGGTCCTCGTGGCTGTACGCCTCCCACAGCGCGGGGTCGGAGACGCGCAGCGCGAAGTCGTAGACGCCGGCGCTCACCCCGTCCGCGCGGGTCAGCGTGTAGGGCTCCTCCTCGATGACCTGCACCCCGAGGTCGCGGAACATCGGCATGAGGTCGTCGAGGATCAGCTCCGCGATGCTGAAGAGCTTGAAGCGGCGCACGGACGGGTCCTCACCCCCTCCGTGGCCACGTCGCGGGTCGTAGAGCGCGCAGGCGAAGGGGGTCCCCTCGTCGAGGGTGACGAGGTTCTTCAGGTCCGCGACGGCCTGGGCGGGCGCGAAGTCCTCCTGGTAGTCGAGCGGGAAGCCGTCGATCCACGACTCCAGCAGGTGCTCGGAGCGGTCGCCGACGAGCTCGCGGGCCGTGGTGACGAGGCGCTCCTCCCACGTGAGCACGGCCTGGCCCACGGAGTACTCGAGCTCGGCGCGCACCTCCCCGCGGGGCAGCCGGACCCCCGTCGACCCCCTGAGGATGTAGTACAGCCGCGCCATCGGCTCCTCGGAGACGTGGGCGGTGAAGGAGACCTCGTCGGCCCCCGTCGCCTCGCAGAGCTCCTCCTCGATGCGGTGCCGCACCTTGGTCGTGTAGCGGTCGCGCGGCAGGTAGATGATCGCGGTGACGAACTGCCGACCCGAGTCGAGGCGCAGGAAGGTCGCGGTGCGCATGCGGTGGACCATCTGCTGGATCCGGGTGACGACCCGCAGCAGGTGGTCGACGGGCGCCTGGAAGAGCTCGTCGCGGGGGAAGGTCTCGAACAGGCGCATCGCGAAGCCGCCCGAGTGGCTCTGGCGCGCCCAGCCCGACTCGGCGAGGACCTGCTCGACCTTGTCCTTGATGAGCGGGATCGTCAGGACCGAGCTGGTGTAGGCCGTCGAGGCGAAGAGCCCGGCGAAGCGGCGCTCGACGAGGCGGCCCTCGGCGTCGTGGAACCGCACGGCGATGAGGTCCGGGTGGGTCGCGCGGCGGACCGGCAGCACCGCATGGGACTTGCCCACGGTGACGCAGCCGAGCTCCTCCGGGTCGACGGGGCTCTCGCCGAGGGGCGTGATCGCCTCGGCCGTCGAGTCCGAGCGCAGGATGCCGATGCCGGTGCCCGGGATGGCCCGCACCCCGTCCGCCTCGACGAGGTGGTCGCGGGCACCGATGAAGGTGAAGTGGTCGTCGACGAGCCAGCGCAGGAAGTCGGCCGCCGCACGCTGCGAGGGCGCGTCCCCCGTGCCGTGCCCGGCGTCCAGCGCGTCGGCCAGCTCGAGGGCCGCAGCGCGCATCGGCTCCCAGTCGTCGACCGCCAGGGCCACGGCATCGACGACCTCGCTGATGCGCTCCTGGACGACCATCGTGTCGCAGCGCCCGTCGAGCTCCACACGGATCCACGACTCGTCGACCAGCCCGTCCTCTTGCGGGGTGCGCGGGTCGAGGTCGACGACCTCGGTGAGGACCCCGTCCTCGTCGCGGCGCACGACGAAGAGCGGGTGGATGAGCATGGAGACACCCAGGCCCTCGCTCGCGAGCTCGCCGAGCACGGAGTCGACGAGGAAGGGCCGGTCCGCGGTCACGATGTGCACGACCCCGCGGACGACCTCGACGACGGACGTGCCCTCGGGTCGGCGGGCGGCGGCTTCCCGGTGGGCCGTCGCGAGGGCGACGAGCTCGGTCGCGCTGCGCTCCCGCAGGACCTCGACGTCGACGTCCCGGAGGTATCGATCGACGAAGGCGGGGTCGGCACCTGCCGCGCGGGCGGCGGCGGTGATGTCCTCCGCCGTGACGGGCGCGGGGTCGATGGCAGGGTGGACAGGCGGCTGGGCCATGGATGAGCGTCCTCGAGATGCATGTCTTCGGTTCCTGCGGGACGTCGTCGTCCCGCCCGACTCCGAGCGTAGTACGCATGGCGCAGATCACATCCACCGGGCGGGACGCGCCTGCGCGAGGCCCCCGGAGGAACTGCGTGGGCGCTGTGGACGAGGTCCCCGGCCGGAGCGGGGTGCGCGGATAGGCTGGCCGGACCATGCCCCCTTCGCACCCCCGACCCGAGGACCTGACAGCGCTCGGCGCCGCGCTGTCGAGCCTGGCGGGGCACGCCGTCACGGCCGACGAGGAGCTGCTCGACCACATGGTGACGGTCGGTGACCGCACCGCCCAGGCGGCCGTCGACGGGCTGGTCGACGACGCGGTCGACGTGCTGCGCGAGCTGTCCTCCGGCTGCCGCGAGGTCGCACTCTCCCTCGGGTCCCACGCGCGCGCCGCGGCCCCGGTGGCCGAGGGCGCGTGGGAGCACCGATGACCCATCCCCTGCTCGGCGACCCGGCCTCGATGAGCGCCCTCGCCTCCACCCTGCGCCGCACCGCGGTGCGGCTGCGCGCCGACGTCGAGGACCTCGAGCGGGCCGCGGCCGATGCCGCCCCGGGGTGGACCGGCCCCACGGCCGTCGCGACGCGACGCCGGGTCGATGTCCTCGCCGGTGCGAGCGCCGAGGTCGCCACCGCCCTCGAGGACTCCGGCTCGCGCCTGCAGCTGGCCGCGACCGAGCTCGCGGCGTCGATCGCCCGCCTGCGCACGCTCGAGGAGGAGGCGCGAGACGCCGGCCTAGAGGTCCGGGACGGCACCGTCGGCCGCCCGTGGGGCATCACCGGTCTGGCCGACCGACGGGCCGAGGAGGACGGGGACCGCCTGCGCCAGAGCCTCCAGGAGCGGGTGCACCAGACCGTCACGACGATGTCGCGGCACCGCACGCGCCTCAGCGCCGAGTGCGAGCAGGCGCGCCACGCCCTGACCGCCGCCAGCGACGCGCTGCGCGCCTGACGCGGGCGCGCCGAGGGGCGGGCGGCGCTAGCGTGACCCCATGAGGATCAGCCACACCGCACCCCTGCCCGCTGGCGTCGAGGACGTCTTCGCGATCATCTCGACGACGGAGTACCAGCAGGCCAAGATCGGCGCCGGGCCCGAGGGGCGCGCCTCGGTCACGGAGCAGGTCGGGGGGCTCACGGCCGTGCACACCGAGAGGGTGCTGGCGACACGGGGCATGCCCGGCCCCGTGGCCTCGATGGTGGGCGACACGCTGCAGATCACCGAGCAGCAGACCTGGCGACCGCCCGCCCCGGACGGTTCCCGGACCGCGGACCTGGAGATCACCGTCGGTGGCGTCCCGGTGACCCTGCGGGGGCACATCGTGCTCGCTGCCGCGGCCGTCGGCTCGACGATGACCGTCGACGGGGACCTGCGCTGCTCCATCCCCCTCCTGGGTCGCAAGGTCGAGGAGGCCGCGATGACGCCGGTCCAGCAGTCGATGGACACCGAGGTGCGGCTGCTCACCGAGCGTCTGACCTGACCGGCGCGCCTCGCCCCGAGGGCCGGTGCGTGCCTCAGGTGAGGTCGGACAGCTCCGTCACGTCGTACCAGAGGAGGTCGTCGTAGCCGGCGCCGACCTCCCCCGCCTCCTCCTCGACGTGGAAGGAGACGACGTCCCCGAGCGGGACGACGACGGGCCGGTCGAGCCCGGCACCCCTGCCGGTCGCCGGCGCGTCCGCGATGTCGGCCGCGGCGACGACACGCCGCCCCGGGCCCAGTCCCCGAGCGGCGTCGAGCGCCTGGCACATGGCCTCGAACTCGAGGTCCTCCTCGTCGGCCTCGGTGTCAGCGGCGCGCAGGGCGTCCGAGACGATGCAACCGGATCGCTCCGGCAGGCGCGCGTCGGCGGCGACGGCGCCCAGCTCGGCGAGCAGGAGCGGGAGGTAGACGCGCATCAGTCGCGCGCCGACCGGGCGGCCGAGCTCAGCTCGGCGAGGGCCTCGTGGATCGAGTCCGCGAGCATGTCGACGTCGGGCATCGAGTCCCGGTCGGCCGTGAGCCCGTAGTAGACCTTGCCGTCGTAGGACGTCAGCCCGATGGCCAGCCCCTGGCTGCGCCCGAGCGGCATGACGGGGTAGGTCTCGATGAGCCGGCAGCCCTCGACGTACAGCGCCTGCTGGGGGCCAGGGACGTTGGTGATGACGAGGTTGAACAAGCGCCTGGTCATCGCGCTGCCGAGGCGGGCACCCAGCGAGTGCAGCGTGGGCGGGGCGAAGCCGCCCATGGAGGCCAGGGACGAGGCATCGACCCCTTCGGCGGCCGCGGACTCGATCTGCTGGCGCATCGCGAAGGAGATCTGGTGCAGCCGCATCGACGGGGTGTTCTCCCCGATCGGCAGGTCGATGAAGCACGCCGTCAGCGAGCTGTCGGTGAGCTGGTCACCGGTGCCGTCGACGACGCTCACCGGCACCATGACCCGCAGGCTCGAGGACCCCGTGACCGGCAGGCCGCGGTTCTGCATCCACGCGCGCAGGGCGCCGGTCACGGTTGCGAGGATGACGTCGTTGATCGTCACGTCGGCGACATAGCGCCCGCGCGTCAGCCGGCTGCGGATGCGGCGGTAGTCGTCGAGCTCCGTCTCGACCATGACGTAGCGCCGGGAGGCGCCCACGTGGGCCCGCAGCGATGAGGGGGGCGCGGGGCGCACGCCGACCCTGGTGAGGGTCACCGCGAGCGCGCCGGCGGTCTCGGTGAGGCGCCGCCCCGTGCGGGAGACGTCACGCACCCCGCGCCCCACCCCGCGGACCACCTTGGCGGGGTTGAGGACGGAGCCGAGCAGGGCGTCGGCCACGAGGCGCAGGTCGGAAGGGGCGGGGACGGACGCCTGGCCACGCTCGTCGACCGGCATGGCATCCGGGTCGACGAGCAGGTGGGCGAGGTCCACCGCGTGGATGCCGTCGACCATCGCCTGGTGCGCCTTGGTGACGACCGCGAACCGACCGCCCTGCAGGCCCTCGACGAAGTAGGCCTCCCACAGGGGGCGGTCCCGGTCGAGCGGTCGGGCCATGATCCGGGCCACGAAGTCCTCGAGCTCGCGCCGGCCACCCGGTGCCGGCGTCCCGGCACGTCGCACGTGGTAGGTCAGGTCGAAGTGCTCGTCGTCGACCCAGACCGGGTTGTCCAGCCCGGCGGGCACCTGACGGATGCGCTGACGGTACCGGCCGTGACCGGCGATCCGGTCCCCCACGACCTCGACGAAGCCGTCGTGGTCGACGACGCCCTCCGCGGGTGGCTCGAAGAGCATGACGGAGCCGACGTGCATCGGCACGGTCGGTTCCTCCACGTGGAGGAACGCGGCATCGACGGGACTGAGTCTGCTCACCACGGACGACATCGTGGCACGGACGGGGCCGCCGGGCACCCCTCGTCCCGCGCCGCCCATGTCAGGCCCTGCGCAGGAGTCCCCTCCGGGCACGGGCGCGGGCCGGCGCCGCGACCCCGGTGAACCCCGCGGCGAGCTCGGCGATCGCGTGGCGCAGCGGCGACTCGGGGGCGCACTCGACGAGGGTGCGCCCGGCGAGCAGGGCGGCATCGGTCGCCATCGGGTCGTCGGGCAGGAAGGCGATGTCCTCCAGACCGGCGAAGCGCGCGAGCGACTCCGCGACGCGGCGTCGCGGGTCGGGCCCGACCGAGGACGCGCGCAACCGGTTGACGACCGGTCGCGGTGGCGGGGAGGCGACCTGCCCGACGGCCTGGACGGCGCGGACCATGCGCTGCAGACCGACCGGGTCGCCCGCCCCGACGAGGAGCAGGTCGTCGGCCTCGGCGAGCGCCGTGAGGGTCGTGGCGTTGCGACGCGGGGCGACGGTGTCGTAGCTGAGCTCCTCGTCGTCCTCGAGGCAGAACGCCAGGTCCAGGACGACGAAGGGGGCGAGCGCCCGGGAGAGCGAGATGACGTGCTCGACCGCCGAGGCCCGTACCTCGGTCCAGCGGGTGGGCGTGGGGATGCCGGTGAGGACGCGGAAGGCCGGCGAGACCTCGACGGCCAGGCGGGCGAGCGAGGGCAGGTCGAGCGTGCCGAGCTCGGAGGCGCGGGCGGCCGCGGCGAGGCCGGGTGCCTCGTCGAGCACGCTGAGCAGCTGGGCCACCGCGGCGCCATAGGTGTCGAGGTCGAGCAGGACGACCGGGTGCCCCGATGCGGCGATCTCGCTGGCGAGGTTGACCGCGAGGGTGCTGCGCCCCGGGGCCCCGGTGGGCCCCCAGACCGCGACGACGCGACCGCGGACGGGCGGTGCCTCCTGCGGGTCGGGGCCGTCGGGGACCGACCTGCGGGGTGCGGTCGGGGGGTCCTCGCCCGGCCACGGCTCGGCCGGGTCCGTGACGAGGGGCAGCCCTCCCCCCGGCGTCGTCGGGCCGGACGTCAGGACCTCGACCAGGTCCTCACCGGGCGTGCCCGTGTGGACGTGTCGCTCGACGCCGAGGCGACGGAGATGGCGCTCCTGTGCCTCGTCGCCGTCCCGGCTGGCGCCCACGACGTCGACCCCGTGGGTGCGCAGGTGGCCGAGGGCGTCGCGGTCGAGACCCCGCAGGTCCGCGGAGACCAGGGCGACGTCGCCGAGACCCGCCGAGGCGGCGGCGAGCAGGTCGGCGAGGTCGACGCACCGTCGACCGACGGAGACCCCGGGGAGCCGGTCGACGATCTCGACCATGCGTCCCTCCCAGTCGTGCGCGAGGGCGGTGAGGACGGTGACGCTCATCCGTCCTTCTTCTCCGGGCTGCCCGACTCGAGGACGAGCTTGATGGGCGTCTCGCGGGTGTCGAGCGAGAGCAGCTCGTTCACGACCCCGTCCGGCACGACGATGATGGCCGTCGACCCCGAGGCCGAGGTCATGACGCCACCGCCGCTCGTGGGCAGCGCATGGACCGTCGCCCGCTCGACGATCTCCTCGTAGCGAGGACGGTCGTCGGCCGCCTGCTCGTCGGTGCCCGATGCGGTCGTCGTGCGCGGGTCGACCGCGTGCACCGAGACCCGCGACCCCTTGACGAGGTTGCTCAGGTACGCGGGCTCGACGTGCACGGCGACCTGGCTCACCCGCAGGTCGACCGGGTCGACGACGGCGGCGCGCGGCAGCAGCTCGCCGTCGTGCAGCTCCCGGCCCATGACCGCGCCGTTGGGCAGGCGCTCGTTGGCGAGCACGTACTCCGGTGCGGCGTCGCCGAGCTGGACGTCGACGCGCACGAGATCGCTCTCCTCGATCTGCTGCCCGGGGGTGATCTCCCCCTTCGCCGCCCAGACACCGACACGGTCGTCCGCCGCGCTCAGGGCCACGGCGCCGAGGACGACGGAGAGCAGGACGAGCAGGATCCCGACGAGCAGGCGGGCGTCCTTCCACGACGGCGCCGTCAGACGGCGTGCGGTGGGAGTGGGCAACGGGCTCACGATGCTCCTCGGGTCTCGGGTGCGGGCGTCGCTCAGCATCATGCCCAAACCCGGCCCACCACGCCCGACGACCATCCACAGGCAGCCGTGCCGCGGCCTCGGGCCGTCCGGACCCGATGGCAGACTTAGCCCCATGCCGCGCAAGTTCGTCCCGCTCACCGAGGTCTCCGAGGTCCTCGGCGTCTCCGCCGCCCAGGCCTACGCGCTGGTGCGCAGCGGGGAGCTCCCGGCGATCAAGGTCGGCGGTCGCGGCCAGTGGCGCGTCGAGGTCGACGAGCTCGACGCCTACATCGAGCGGATGTACGCGCAGACGCGCGAGTTCGTCGCCCGCGGCGGCCCGGAGGGCTGATCGCCCCACCTCACGACGAGGCGATCATCGCCACGGCGGCGAAGGGGATGACCCGCTCGCCGCGCAGGTGCTCGGCCCGACGAGGCGCGTCCAGGGGATGCTCGGCGACGTCGAAGGCGTCCGCCCCCACGGCGTCGATCGTCCCGTGCACGGCGCCCCCGTCGACGTCGACGACGACCACGGCACGGCGGTCCCTGCTGATGCCCCGCACCGCGGACCCGATGCCGAAGCGGCGTGCACGGGTGTCGTCGCGCGGCCGACGCAGCCCGGAGACCCCGAGCACCGCCGCGGTGGCGACGAGGACCTGACGACCGGTGCCCTCGACGAGGAGCAGCCACCCGTCCCCCGTGTCCTCGAGGACGCCGCGAGCGAGCGCCCCACCGCGTAGGCGCACGACCAGCGGCGTGCCCACGGCTCCGGCGAAGCGTTCACCGAGGGTGATCCGCGCCCGCTCGGTGCGGGTGCGCTCGGCGACCTCGGCGTCGAGCTCGAGCCGTGCCTGGGCAGCCAGCTGCGCCTCGAGGTCGTCGAAGAGCCGGTCCCAGCGCACGGCCCCAATGTAGGCGCGGCTGGCTGCGCCCACCCGTTGCGCGATGCCGGATGCCATGGTTTGCTATCAATCAACAGCAAACGACATCAAACGACACCGTTTGCTACCGAGGATACGAAGGGGGCAGCGATGCGACGCACGACGACGGTGGCGCTGGCGGGGGCGGGGCTCCTCGGGGGCGCGGCCCTCACCACGGCGACCGCGGCCGGGACCGCACGACTGCTCGACGGCGTCGCGGACCCGGGCAGCGACCCGGCCGCGGCGGTCGCCGGACTCGCGTCGCTGCTCGCGACCCTCGTCGCCGGATGGCTCACGTCCTGCCTCGGCCTGAGCATCGCCACCGCCCTGCCGGGCGGCCCGGGACGACTGGCCCTCCGGGTCCGCGACCGCGTGACGCCGGCCGTCGTGCGCCAGTGGGCGGCCGTCGTCCTCGGCGCGTCGGTCACCGCCACGGTCCTGCCGGGCACCGCCGTCGCCGCGGTCCGGGTCGAGCACGGCGACCCGCCGTCACCCGGGTGGGGGGCCACGTCCCCGACCGCGCCCACGTCCCCCAGGCCGATGACGGCAGACGCGACGTCCCTCCCTTCGCCGAGGTGGAGCGCACCCGGCCCGCGGGTCACGGTGACCGCGCCGGCCCCCGGCTGGACACCGCACCGCCCGGCCCGCCGGCAACGCACCGACCCCACCCTGCTCACCGGCAGGCAGCGCGACGCGTCCGGCCCGGAGGTCGTCGTCCGACGTGGCGACACCTTGTGGTCCATCGCCGCGGCCCACCTCGGTCCGGGTGCCTCCGACGCCGAGGTCGCCGAGGCGTGGCCCCGCTGGCACCTCGCCAACGCCGAGCTCATCGGCCCCGACCCGCACATCCTCCTGCCGGGCACCCAGCTGCAAGCACCGAGCGACACGACCCGGGCGACCGTCCCGGCCACGAAGGGGAGACCATGACCACCACCGCACCCATCCAGGTCCTGCCCGCACCGCGGCACAGCCCACCCGGGATCCCGCTGCCGACGCACCGGCAGGGACGGGAGGAGCGCGCCCGCGGGCAGGCCCCCTACGTGCAGGACGCGCTGGCCGTGGACTTCGCGGCGGCCAGCGACGAGCAGGTCTTCGGTCGGCAGCCCACGCGAGCCTGCGACCTGCCGGACCCGCGGGAGTGGGCCGCGCACATCGCCCAGGGCCTCGTCGAGGTCATGCACGGGGTGCGCCCGCCCGGCCAGGTCATGCGCTGGACGAGCCCCGAGGTGTACGCCGTCGTCGCCCGCCGCGGGTCACGCGCCGCGCGACGCGCCACGACGACCGGCCGCAGCCACCGCACGCGGGTCGTGCGTGTGCACACCTGCGAGCCCGCACCCGACGTCGTCGAGGCGGCCGTCGTGCTCGTCGACGGGGGCCGGGTCCGCGCCCTCGCGCTTCGCCTGGTCGGCCGCGACCGCCGGTGGGTGGTCGAGGCGCTGCAGGTGGGCTAGCTCAGCCCCGGCGACCGGCCTTCTTCGCCTTGCGGGCCGCCGCACGACGCTCGGCGCGGGTCCCGCTGGCGGAGCCCCCTTCGTCGTGCTCCTCGACGCCGCCGTCCTCCGACGGGGCCGAGTAGTGCAGGTTGCGCTGGCGCGAGCCGTCCTCCAGGCCCTTGGCCGAGACCTTGGGGCGCTCCGCGCGCCCGCCGAGGAGCGCGTCGACGCTCTTGGGCTGGGTGCTCGACTCCGGCACCTCTGGCACCTGGACCTCGGAGTTGAAGAGGTAGCCGACCGACTCCTCCTTGATCGCCTCGTTCATCGCCTCGAAGAGCTGGAACCCCTCGCGCTGGTACTCCACGAGCGGGTCGCGCTGGGCCATCGCGCGCAGGCCGATGCCCTCCTTGAGGTAGTCCATCTCGTAGAGGTGCTCGCGCCACTTGCGGTCGAGGACGGACAGCACGACCCGGCGCTCGAGCTCGCGGGCCACCGGCTCGCCGAGCTCGGCCTCTCGGCGGTCGTACGCCTCGTGGATGTCGGTGACGATCGCCTCGCGCAGGCTCTGCGCGTTGAGGGCGGCCAGGCTGCCTGCACCCTCGATGAGCTGGGCCGGGGTGAGCGAGGCGGGGTAGATCGCCTTGAGCGCGGTGAAGAGTCGCTCGAGGTCCCAGTCCTCGGAGAACCCACCGACGGTCTCGGCGTCGACGTAGCCCCCGACGACGTCGGTCATGAAGTGGCGGACCTGCTCCTCGAGGTCCTCGCCCCTGAGCACGCGGCGGCGCTCGTCGTAGACGACCGTGCGCTGGCGGTTCAGCACGTCGTCGTACTTGAGGACGTTCTTGCGGGTCTCGTAGTTCTGCCCCTCGAGCTGGCTCTGCGCGCCCTCGATGGACTTCGTGAGCATCTTGCCCGCGATCGGCGTCTCGTCGTCGATCTTGGCGGTCTGCATGACGCGGTCGACGAAGCCGGCGTTGAAGAGGCGCATCAGGCTGTCTTCGAGCGAGAGGTAGAAGCGCGACTCGCCCGGGTCACCCTGGCGGCCGGAGCGACCCCGCAGCTGGTTGTCGATGCGGCGGGACTCGTGCCGCTCGGTGCCCAGCACGTACAGGCCGCCCAGCTCGGTGACCTCCTCGTGCTCGGCCGCGACCGCGGCCTCCGCGGCGGCGAGCGCGTCGTCCCACGCCGCCTCGTACTCCTCCGGCGTCTCCTCGGGGTCGAGACCGCGCTTCTTCAGCTCCGCGACCGCCCGGAACTCCGGGTTGCCGCCGAGCATGATGTCGGTGCCTCGACCGGCCATGTTGGTCGCGACTGTGACGGCGCCCTTGCGGCCGGCGTCGGCGACGATGCTCGCCTCGCGCTCGTGGTGCTTGGCGTTGAGGACGGCGTGCTTGATCCTGCGCCTGGTCAGCTCGGCGGAGAGGTACTCGCTCTTCTCGACGCTCGTGGTGCCCACGAGGACGGGCTGGCCGTTCGCGTGACGCTCGGCGATGTCGTCGACAACGGCGTTGAACTTCGCCTGCTCGGTCCGGTAGACGAGGTCCGCCTGGTCCTTGCGGATCATCGGGCGGTTGGTGCGGATCGGCACGACGCCGAGGCCGTAGATCGAGTTGAGCTCGCCCGCCTCGGTCTGGGCCGTACCGGTCATGCCGGAGAGGGTGTCGTACATGCGGAAGTAGTTCTGCAGGGTGATCGTCGCGAGGGTCTGGTTCTCGTTCTTGATCTCCACACCCTCCTTGGCCTCGATCGCCTGGTGCATGCCCTCGTTGTACCGGCGCCCGGCCAGCATGCGGCCGGTGTGCTCGTCGACGATGAGGACCTCGCCGTCCATGACGACGTAGTCCTTGTCGCGGGTGAACAGCTCCTTGGCCTTGATGGCGTTGTTGAGGTAGCCGATGAGCGGGGTGTTGACGCTCTCGTAGAGGTTGTCGATGCCGAGGAGGTCCTCGATCTTCTCGATGCCCGGCTCGAGGATGCCGACGGTGCGCTTCTTCTCGTCGACCTCGTAGTCGCCCTCGGCCTCGATGCCCCTCATGAGGTCGGCGCCGTGGCCGCGCTCGAGCTTGCGGACCATCTTGGCGAACTCGCTGTACCACTTGGTCGGCTGGTCGGCCGGCCCGGAGATGATCAGCGGGGTGCGGGCCTCGTCGATGAGGATCGAGTCGACCTCGTCGACGATCGCGAAGTTGTGGCCGCGCTGGACGAGCTCCTCGGTGTTCCACGCCATGTTGTCGCGCAGGTAGTCGAAGCCGAACTCGTTGTTGGTGCCGTAGGTGATGTCCTTGAGGTACTCGGCCCTCCGCTGCTCGGGGTTCATCGAGGAGAGGATGACGCCGGTCTCGAGCCCGAGCGCGCGGTGCACGCGGCCCATGAGCTCGGCCTGGTACTCGGCGAGGTAGTCGTTGACCGTGACGACGTGCACGCCCTTGCCCTCGATGGCGTTGAGGTACGAAGGGAGGGTCGCGACGAGGGTCTTGCCCTCACCGGTCTTCATCTCGGCGACATTGCCCTGGTGCAGGGCCGCGCCACCCATGATCTGCACGTCGAAGTGCCGCTTGCCGATGGTCCGACGGCTGGCCTCGCGGACGGCCGCGAAGGCCTCCGGGAGGATGTCGTCGAGCGTCTCGCCGTCCGCCAGCCGGGCGCGGAAGACGTCCGTCTCCCCCCGCAGCTCGGCGTCGGTCATCTTCTCGAAGTCCTCTTCGATGGCGTTGACCTGCACCGCGATGGCCTCGAGCCGCTTGACGGTGCGGCCCTCTCCGGCGCGGAGGATGCGCTCGACGATCTTCACGAAACAAAGCTCCTGACGTCTCTACGATCCGGGCACGGCACGAACGCCGCTGCGCGGAACAGTCTGCCCACAGGCTAATCGGTTGCGGGGCCGGCCACGGACCGGACACCCTGACCCGGGTGAACGACCACCGCACCCCCGGCGTTCCGACCGGGGCGTTCCCCGACATCGTGCCGGTGCTGACGCGTGGGGCGGTGCGACTGCGCCCGATGGCCGAGGCGGACCTGCCCGCACTCGTGGAGCAGAGCAACGACGCCGAGTGCGTGCGCTGGACCACCGTGGCGCAGCCCTACGGCCCGGATCAGGCGCGCGAGTTCCTCCAGCGGCAGGCGCATGAGTGGGGCGAGCCCGCCGGCCGCCGCTACTGGGCCGTGGAGCGGCTCGGTGACGACGAGACGGGGGGGACTCCCCTTCGCCGGGGTGATCGACGTGCGCCCCGGCCCGGCGGCCGGCTGGGCCTTCGACCACGGGGCGCCGAGCCTGTACTGGTTCTGCGCGGGGTCGGCGCCGTCGACGCCTGGGTGGCGTCGCGAGGGCATGTCGCTCGGCCGCGGGGTCACCTGGTGCATCGCGGACGCGGCCAGCGACGACCCGCTCGGCGAGGTCCCGTCTTCGTGCGCGAGGGGACGCTCGTCGAGGGCGGCACCGCCGAGCTCGGCTACGCCCTGCGGCCGAGTGCCCGCGGACGAGGAGTGGCCGGCAACCGGGTGCTCACGGGTGCGGGGTTCACGCCGTGGGGACGCGAGGAGGCCGCCGACGCGCCCGACGGCAGCCAGCGGGCGCTCCACTGGGAGCGCCTCGCCTGATCAGGCGCCCACCACCTCGGTGAGGCCGAGCCAGGTGGCCATCTGCCCGAGCTCCTCGGCGAGCTCCCGGCGGTCGTCCGCTCCCCCGCACCCCGGCTCCCAGCCGACCCGCTGCGCCCGGAGCGCCCCGGCGGCCCGGTCGGCCTTGAGGTCCACCCGGCCGACGAGGTCCTCCCCGAGGAGGAAGGGAAGCACGTAGTACCCGTGCACCCGTTGTGCGGCCGGCGTGTAGATCTCGATCCGGTAGTGGAAGTCGAAGACCCGCTCGACGCGCGGCCGGCACCACACCAGGCTGTCGAAGGGGGACACCAGTGCCCGCGCCCGGACCCACCGCGGTCGGCGGGCGTCCGCGTGCAGCCACGCCGGCGCGACCCAGCCGTCGACGTCCACCTGTTCCAGCTCGCCGTCGGCCACGAGCCGCTCGACCGCCGGGCGCACGTGCACGCGCTTGATCCGGAAGTAGTCGGCGAGGTCGGTCTCGGTGGCGACCCCCATGGCACGCGCGGAGATGCGCACGAGCTCGGTGTACGCCGCCTCCTCGGTGGGGCGGGCCGTGGGGTCGAGCCACGCGCGGGCGTCCGCGGGCGGCACGACCCGCTCGAGGGATGCGTAGCGCCGCTCGAACTGGCTGGTCCGCCCCACCGACGAGATCGTCCCGGCCCAGAAGAGGTGCTCGAGTGCGTGCTTGACGAGCGACCAGTTCCAGCCCCAGTGCTCCCGGTCGCCCTCGCGCTGGTGACCCAGCGCGGCTTCGATCTCTCGGGCGGTGCGCGGCCGGCCCGCGCGCACCTCGTCGAGCACGGCGGCGACGACCTCCGGGTGGTCGCGGGCCACCCGCTGCATGCCGCCCCAGGAGTCGTCGACGGCACGGCGCATGCGGGGGTGCTCCATCAGCGGCCAGGTGCTCGGGGGCAGCAGGCTCGCCTCGTGGGCCCAGTACTCGACCAGACGTCGCGGCGCCCGGTCACGCATGCGGTCCAGCAGCCCTGTCTCGTACGGGCCGACGCGCGAGAAGAAGGGGAGGTAGTGGCTCCGTGTGAGCACGTTGACGCTGTCGATCTGCACCAGCCCGACGGTGTCGACGACGCGTTGCAGGTCACGGGTGGTGGGCGCGTGATCGGGCCGTGGTCGGGCGAAGCCCTGCGCCGCGAGGGCAATCCTGCGGGCGGCCGGCGCGCTGAGTCTGCGGGTCATGTCCCCCACCCTGCCCTGTCCCGACGACAACCGCCCCGGGCACGGACGATGGCCGCGACCCGGTCGGGTCGCGGCCATCACCGGCTGGGGGTCAGACCCCGACGCGCGCCGTCTCGGTGACGGGCGACTCGACGGCGGTGCCGTTGACGGCCGCGTCGTGGGCGGCGTCCTGGACGTCGAGGTGGATCACGCCGTACGACCAGCCGCGTCGTCGGTAGACGACGCTGGGGCGCTGGGTGTCGGAGTCGTGGAAGAGGAAGAAGTCGTGCCCGACGAGCTCCATCCGTCGCACGGCCTCCGCGAGCGTCATGGGCGCGCTCTCGTGGACCTTCTCGCGGACCTCGATGGGGCTGTCGCCGATGGAGCCGAACTGGTCGGGCGCCTCGACGCTCTCCTCGCTGGGTCCGGTCTGCAGGGTGTCGGTGAGCTCGGCGGTCGCGTCGGCGACCGAGGTGCGCCGGCGACCGCGCAGGACGTGGCGCTTGTCGTGGGCGCGACGGAGACGCTCGAGGAGCTTTTCGGCGGCGAGGTCGACGGCTGCCTGTCGGTCCTCGTGGCAGGCCTCGGCGCGGATGACCGGGCCCTTGGAGCGGCACGTGATCTCGACGCGCTCGCTGAGCTTCGCCTGACGTGGGTTGGCCTCGTGACTCACCATGACCTCGATCCGCTGCACGCGAGGGTCGAGCTGCTGGACCTTCGACAGCTTGGTGTCGACGTAGTCGCGCAGTCGGTCGGAGACGTTGACATGGCGTCCGGTGATGGCAATTTCCACGGAGTCCTCCTTGGGACATCGGTGATGCAGTGGGTTACGCCTGGCGAGGGCGCACTGGCCGTGGCACCACCCCCCGTCCAGGGCGGCCTGTCGTCGCCGGCTGCCGCCCGCGAACGCGAAGGGCCCCTGCACCGCACCGGCTGCGCCGGTCGATCGAGGGACCCATGACGTCACGTTAGTCGGTGGGCCGAGGGAAAGGTAGGGCGGGTCTGCGCGATCTGCGGGGCGTCACCATGCACACCGCCATCCCCACCCGCGCGGCCCCCGCGGCCAGCAGCGCGCGCCGGCCCTCGGCGAGCGTGGCGCCCGAGGTGAGGACGTCGTCGACGAGGAGGCAGTCCCTCCCGAGGACCCGCTCGGGCCGCGGCACGGTCATCGCGCCGCGCAGGTTGTCCAGCCGGTGGGCACGGTCGAGGCCCGCCTGGTCGGCCGTCCCCCGAGCCATCACCAGGGCGGGCGCGACCTCGACTCCCGCGACGAGGCGGGCGGCACGACGCGCGAGCAGGACCGTGGGTCGGTCCCCACGCCGGCGGACGGTGGCCGGCGCGGAGGGGATGGGGACGAGCAGCACGGCGCCCACCCCAGAGCCCGTGCCGGCGAAGGGGGGCTCCGCCACCGCGCGGAGCACGGCGTCGGCGAGCAGGCGCCCGAGCGGGTCGGTCAGGTCGCGTCGGTCACCGTCCTTGAAGGACTTCATGACCCGAGCGGCCAGGCCCTCGTAGCGCACCGTCCCGGTGCACCCCGGCCACCCGACGGGGACCGGGTGGGGCGCCACCCGACCGAGGTCCGTGAGCGCCAGGTCCGCCAGCGCGCAGCGGCACGACGCGCACAGGGCGGCGCCGGCGCGCCCGCACCCGGCGCAGCCACGCGGCAGGACGAGGTCGATGGCCGCCGCCACAGCGGCCACCGACCCCTTGCCCTGCCCTGCCACGTGCTCGAGTCTCGAGCCCCATGCGGGCGGGGGCGGCCCCCTTCGTCAGGCTGTGGACGGCGGGACGCGAGCCGGGGGTCTGGGGACCTCGTCAGAGACCGGCACTCACGACGCCGTCGAGGAGCGGCTGCTCGACCCATCGACCACCGGCACGCTGGAAGACGCGGCCTCCCGGGGTCGTGAGCACCACATCCGTGTCGTCGCCGGTGGTCATGACCCGGAGCGCGCCGGCGCGCTCCGC
Source organism: Janibacter sp. LM (assembly GCF_039631275.1). Classification (NCBI taxonomy): domain Bacteria; kingdom Bacillati; phylum Actinomycetota; class Actinomycetes; order Micrococcales; family Intrasporangiaceae; genus Janibacter; species Janibacter sp. LM. The sequence continues at coordinate 65,235 of NZ_JBDIVG010000027.1, read as the reverse complement.
CATCGGCTCGACCTTGCCGCCGACGTGCACGAGGTAGGGCTGGAGCTGCGCCTGCTTGTCCCGACGCCCGAGGACGGCGAGCGTCGTGGGTTCGACCCACACCGCGTCGATCATCTCCACGAGCTCCGCGGCGACGCGGAAGGTCTGCGCCGAGAGCTTGGTGGGCAGCCCGTTGGACCGTCGCACCACCCCGGCCACCTCGAGCATGCTGCCGGTGTGGGGGGACTCCTCGGACACCACGGCGATGCGGCTGCCCTCCGGCGAGACGACCGCCGCACGGACGTACCGCCGGCCGAGCCAGGGCGCGGGGATGCGACGGGGCGCCGACGCCGACTCGTCCTGGGGGTCGGCGGTGGCATTGATCGCCCACAGGCGGTTGCCCGACTCACGGCCCAGCCCCGCCCCACCGACCCAGAGCACGCCCCCGTAGTCGTAGCAGGGACGGGTGAGGTCGGCGGCGAAGGTCGGGACCTCGATCCGGCTGCGGTCGTCACGCAGTCGCACGAGGTCCCGGCCGCGGCCGTCGACCGTGGCCAGCTCCTTGGCGTCGAGTCGCAGGCCGAGACGGGAGACCGACGAGGGGATCGGTGCGAAGCGGGACGTGGCCGCCCGGACGTGCTGCTCCGAGACCGAGGAGAGACGGTCACCGATCGTCAGCACCTTGCTCCCCGAGCGGCCGAGCACGATCGGCGCCGACGCCCGCGTGCGGTCGACGAACCCCAGCTGCTCCGGGGACGTCAACGGGCCGTCGACGCCCAGCTCGAGCGGGTTGCCGGAGAGGGTGATCGCCACCTCGGTGACGGCCGGGAGCGTCATGAGCGTCGCGACGAGCTGGGCGGCGAGCTTCGTGCGGGTCGTGGTGTCCTCGGCGACCGACTCCGCGTCGAGGTCGACCTGGGCCACGCCCTCCCGGACGGGGACGGCGTCGATGACGAGCCGGGCCCCGTTGTCCGTGGAGACCGCGTCCTCGAGGTAGTCCGGCACGCGCCCGAGCTGTGCTCTCACGAGCCGTGTCGCCAGCTGGTCCTGGGGGAACCACCGCTGGTCGACGACCAGGGTGTTCCACCCGATCGCCGGGTAGTGCACCGGGTAGTCCCGGAAGATGAAGCCGACCTCCTGCTCCTGGAGCAGCCGGCCGAAGCCCGCCTCGAGCTGGTCGATGCGCCACTGCCCCTCGACCCGGGTCATCGTGAAGTCGAAGGTCTCCCAGAGGTTGGGCGGGGCCACCTCGTACCGGCCCTCGGTGTCGATCGTCGCCGCCACCCGCACCCGCACCCGGTAGACGTCCTGCTGTCCCCTGACGCGCCGGACCGTGGGGTCACCGCCCACGTAGATGACCGTCTGGCTGTCGGGGATCCACCCCCTGGCGAGGGTGTCGGTCAGGTAGGCCCGGGTGATGTCGAGCCGTTGCCCGCTCGTCGCGCCCGCGTGCAGGAACCCGAGGATGATGTCCTGCGGCGAGGCGCCGGTCTCCGGCCGGTTGGGGATGCGGTTGAGCGGCGCCGGGGGCTCGCCGTCGACCTTGAGCCCCGGCCGCACGGTGGAATCGGCCCCGAGACCGCACCCCGCCAGCAGGCCGGCGGCTGCGGCGCCGAGCGCCGTGCGCCGGGTCACCTCACCGGGACGACTCATCGGGGCTCCCGGGCAGGTCGCCCTCGCGCGGCGTGAGGGGCAGCGGCGAGGCGGTGAGCGGACCGCCCGCGGTGCGCGGGACGGTGAGACGGAAGCGCGAGCCCTCGCCCGGCTCGCCCCAGGCCTGCAGCCACCCGTGGTGCAGTCGCGCATCCTCGAGGGCGATGGCCAGGCCGAGCCCCGACCCGCCCGTCGTGCGCGTGCGGGCCGGGTCGGCGCGCCAGAAGCGGTTGAAGACGAGCGAGGCCTCTCCTGCCCTGAGGCCCACACCGTGGTCCTCGACGAGGACTGCGCAGGCCTGGTCGTCGCCACCCACCCAGATGTCGACGGGGCGGCCCTCACCGTGCTCGATGGCGTTGACGACGAGGTTGCGCAGGACGCGCTCGATGCGCCGGGCGTCGACCTCCGCGACCGCGGTCTGGCCCGGCTCGCGGTGGACCGTGACGTCGCTCCCGCGGGCGTCGGCGATGGACTCCGTCGAGCTGACGACCCGGTCGACGATCGCGAAGAGGTCGACGGGGTCCTGCTCCAGCACCGCGGCGCCGGCGTCGTAGCGACTGATCTCCAGCAGGTCCGCGAGCAGCTCCTCGAAGCGGTCGAGCTCGTCGTGGAGCAGCTCCGCCGAGCGCCCCGCGACCGGGTCCATCTCGTCGCGGGAGGAGTGGAGCAGGTCGGCGGCCATGCGGATCGTCGTGAGCGGGGTCCGCAGCTCGTGCGAGACGTCCGAGACGAAGCGCTGCTGGACGCGCGAGAGGCCCTCGAGCTGGCGGATCTGCGTCTGCAGGTTGTCGGCCATGTCGTTGAAGGACTGCCCGAGCAGGGCCAGGTCGTCGTGGCCGCGTGCCGACATCCGCTCGTTGAGGTGGCCCGAGGAGAGTCGCTCGGCCGCGGCGGCGGCCCGCCGCACCGGGGTGACGATCATGCTCGTCACGATGTAGGCGATGGCCGAGACGAGCGCGATGAGGAAGAGGGCTCCGAGGGTGAAGGAGCGCGAGATCGTCCCGAGGGTCGCCTGCTCCTGGTCCATCGGGTAGATGAAGTAGATGTCGTAGGGGCCCGCCGAGGGGATCTCCACCTGGGAACCCACGACGACGGCAGGCACGGACTCGGACACGGACCCGGGGAACTCGGCGCCGACCCCTTCGGTCACCTGGCGGTTCAGCTCGATCGTCACCGTCTGCTGGCGGGCCGGGTCGGCTGCCACGGCGTCCCGCAGGGAGGTCGGGATGGACTCGAGCGTCACCGCCTCGGACTCCTCCGAGGGGATGCGCATGTCGGAGGTGTTGTTACCGCCCCGGGTGAAGATGACGTAGCGGCTGTTGTCCCCTGCCGGTGCCTTGAGGGTGCGGTTGACGAGCGAGTTGGTGAAGACGGGCAGCTCCGGGGTGCCCGTCCAGCCGTTGAAACCCGCCTGGGCGTCGTCGGTGAGCTTGCGTGACTCCGCCTGGGCGAGGCTGATCCGGTTGTCGACCAGTCCGTCCGCGATGGACCGGTACATCGTCAGGCTGATGATCGAGACGACGACGACACCGAGGAGGAGGGTGCTCGTGACGACGCGGAAACGCAGCGAACGGCGCCACAGGTCGACCAGCGCCTTGATCCTGCGGACGACGAACCCGTCGCCGGACCTGCCCCCGACGGGGCCCTCGGGCCCGGCGGAGTCCGAGACCCCGGTCGGCTCGACCGCGGGTGCGGAGGCCATCGTCAGGACGGCCCCGCCTTGTACCCGACACCCCGGACGGTGACGACGATCTGCGGGTTCTCCGGGTCGTGCTCGATCTTGCTGCGCAGGCGCTGGACGTGGACGTTCACCAGACGGGTGTCGCCCGCGTGCCGGTAGCCCCACACCTGCTCGAGGAGGACCTCGCGGCTGAAGACCTGCCACGGCTTGCGGGCCAGGGCCACGAGCAGGTCGAACTCCAGCGGGGTCAGGCCGAGCGACTGGTCACCGCGCTTGACGGAGTGGCCGGCGACGTCGATCGTCAGGTCGCCGATCGTCAGGCGCTCGGGCTCGGGCTCGTCACCGCGACGCAGCCGGGCGCGCAGCCGGGCGATGAGCTCCTGCGGCTTGAAGGGCTTGACGATGTAGTCGTCTGCACCGGACTCGAGGCCGACGACGACGTCGACGGTGTCGGTCCGGGCGGTGAGCATGACGATCGGCACGCCCGACTCCTGGCGCAGCCGGCGGCAGATCTCGATCCCGTCCATGCCGGGCAGCATGACGTCGAGGAGCACCAGGTCCGGTCGGGACTCGTGGAAGGCATCGAGCGCACGGGCGCCGTCCGCGACGTGTGCGACGTCCAACCCCTCCTTGCGCAGCACGATCCCGAGCATCTCGGCCAGTGCCTGGTCGTCGTCGACGACGAGGACGCGTCCCTTCACCTTGATCCCTTTCACACGGTGTCGCTGCCCGCCAATCATCACACAGCGTGCTGCCGGGCCCGGGTACCCGTGCGGCTAGTCTGGTCGTCGAGGCCCGCGACCGGGCCTGCGGACGAGGGAGCCGTACCCGCACCACGACAAGACGGACTCAGCAAGGAACTTCATGTCCTGGCTCGTCCTTGTCGTCTCGGGGATGCTCGAGGCCGTCTGGGCCACCGCGCTGTCCGCATCGCAGGGGTTTCGCCGACCCGGCGCCACCCTCCTCTTCGTCGTCTCGCTCGCTGCCAGCATGGCCGGCCTCGCGTGGGCGATGACCACGATCCCCACCGGCACGGCCTACGCCGTCTGGGTGGGCATCGGCGCGACCCTCACCGTCGTGTGGTCCATGGCGAAGGGGGACGAGCTCGCCTCCCGCGCCCGCACCGCTCTGCTCGTCCTGCTCGTCGGGTGCGTCGCCGGCCTCAAGGTGGTGTCCTGAGATGCCGTGGGCGATCCTGCTCGTCAGCGCGGTCTTCGAGGCGGTGTGGGCGACGGCCCTGGGGCGGTCCGACGGGCTCAGCAGACCGCTCCCGACCGTCGTCTTCGTCCTCACCCTCGCGATCAGCATGGGCGGGCTCGGCGTCGCCGTCCGGTCGATCCCCATCGGCACCGGCTACGCCGTCTGGACGGGGGTCGGCGCCGCGCTCACCGTCACCTGGGCCATGGTGACCGGCGACGAGCCCTTCTCCCCCGTCAGGGCCCTGCTCGTCGCGGGCATCATCGCCGCCGTCGTCGGCCTCAAGCTCGTCCCCGCCCGCGAGGCCAGCGGCTGACGAGAGCGCGAGGGGCCGCCGTCCGTGTCGGACGGCAGCCCCTCGCGGCCCACGGGTCGGCGCTCAGTAGCGGTAGTGCTCCGGCTTGTACGGCCCGGCGACGTCGACGCCGAGGTACTCGGCCTGGCCCTTGGTCAGCTCGGTGAGCTCGACGCCGAGGGCGTCGAGGTGCAGGCGGGCGACCTTCTCGTCGAGGTGCTTGGGCAGCGTGGTGACGGACGGCTTGCCCTCGTCGTCGACGTACTCGTCGGCCTTGGCGAAGAGCTCGATCTGGGCGATCGTCTGGTTGGCGAAGGAGTTGCTCATGACGAAGCTCGGGTGCCCCGTGGCGTTGCCGAGGTTCATCAGACGGCCCTCGGACAGCACGATGATCGAGTGCCCGTCGGCGAAGGTCCACTCGTGGACCTGCGGCTTGATCTCGATCTTGGTGACGCCCTCGATGCGCGCCAGGCCAGCCATGTCGATCTCGTTGTCGAAGTGACCGATGTTGGAGACGATCGCCTTGTTCTTCATCGAGGCCATGTGCTCGGCGGTGATGACGTCGTAGCAGCCGGTCGTCGTGACGAAGATGTCGCCGTAGGTGGCGGCCTTGTCCATCGTGGTGACCTCGAAGCCCTCCATCGCGGCCTGCAGCGCGCAGATGGGGTCGACCTCGGTCACGACGACCCGGGCGCCCTGGCCGGCGAGCGCGCTCGCGACACCCTTGCCGACGTCGCCGTAGCCCGCGACGACCGCGACCTTGCCGCCGATCAGCACGTCGGTGGCGCGGTTGAGGCCGTCGAGGACGGAGTGGCGGGTGCCGTACTTGTTGTCGAACTTGCTCTTGGTCACCGCGTCGTTGACGTTGATGGCCGGGAAGAGCAGCTCGCCGGCCTCGGCGAGCTGGTAGAGGCGGTGGACACCGGTCGTGGTCTCCTCGGTGACGCCCTTGATGCGAGCGGCCACGGTCGTCCACTTCTGCGGGTCCGCCTCCAGGGTGCGGCGCACGAGCGCCTTGAAGACCGTGAACTCCTCGGAGTCCTCCTCGGTGGTGGGCGGCACCTGTCCGGCGGCCTCCCACTCCTTGCCCTTGTGGACGAGCATCGTCGCGTCGCCACCGTCGTCGAGGATCATGTTGGGACCCTCGTCGTCGGCCCAGGTGAGGATCTGCTCGGTGCAGTCCCAGTACTCCTCGAGGGTCTCGCCCTTCCAGGCGAAGACCGGGACACCCTGGGGGTCCTCGGGGGTGCCGGCGCCGACGACGATCGCCGCGGCGGCCTCGTCCTGGGTCGAGTAGATGTTGCAGCTGGCCCAACGGACCTCGGCGCCGAGCGCCGTGAGGGTCTCGATGAGGACCGCGGTCTGCACGGTCATGTGGAGGGAGCCGGCGATCTTGGCGCCCGCAAGCGGCGCCGAACCAGCGAATTCTTCGCGCAGGCTCATGAGGCCCGGCATCTCGTGCTCGGCGAGACGGATCTGGTGACGGCCGGCCTCGGCGAGGCCCAGGTCGGCGACCTTGTAGTCGAAGGACACGTGAAACTCCTGTGACAGGTGTGGGATCGGACCCGGCGCGGCCCTTCTGGGCTCTCGCGGGGCATCACCCACGCCGGCTCACAGCAGTGTAGGCGCTGGGCCCCGGTGCGCGGGTCGCGTCAGTGCGCGGCGTGCGCGCCCTCGTCCTTCTTCCCGAAGGGCAGCACGTGCATGACGGCGACGACGACGGCACCGACGAGGCCACCGAGGACCGCCGAGGCGACGGTGTTGGTCAACCAGCCGAGCGCACCCCCGAGTGCGCCGGTCGCCTCGTGCACGACCTCCTCGAGGTGGTGGACGAGCTCGTAGGGCTGCGGCAGCCAGCCGGTCTCGTCGAGGCCGACGAGGATGATGTGTCCACCGACCCAGATCATCGCGGCGACGCCGACGACGGACAGCACCGTGAGCAGCTTGGGCATGCCCGTGACGAGGCCACGACCCAGGGTCTGCGCGAAGCCTGACTCCCTCTGCGTGAGGGCCAGACCGATGTCGTCCATCTTCACGATGAGGGCGACGGTGCCGTAGACGACGAACGTGATGGCGATGGCCACGGCGACCATGACCGCGAGCAGGTACCAGAAGGAGTCGTTGAGCCCCTCGTCCAGGACGGCCTTGAGCGAGATGACCATGATCTCCGCGGACAGGATGAAGTCCGTGGTCACCGCACCCTTGACGATCGTCTCCTCGTCGGCGGGCCGTGGCTCGGCGTGCGCACCGTCGTCGTGCCCGGCGATCTTCTCCCAGATCTTCTCGGCGCCCTCGAAGCACAGGTAGGTGCCGCCGAGCATGAGCAGGGGCGAGAGCAGCCAGGGCAGGAAGGCGTTGAGCAGCAGGATCGCCGGGACGATGAAGACGAGCTTGTTGCGCAGCGAGCCGATGGTGATCCGCTTGATGATCGGCAGCTCGCGCTTGGGGTCCAGGCCCTCGACGTAGCGCGGTGTGACGGCGGTGTCGTCGACGACGACGCCCGCGGCCTTGACGCTCGCCCGGCCGGAGGCGGCCGCCACGTCGTCGATGGACGCCGCTGCGGCACGGGCCAGGACGGAGATGTCGTCGAGGAGCGCGACGAGGCCGCCGCTCATCGCAGGGGCCCGGGGGTCACGTGGGTCGTCAGCACGTGCACAGCGTAGCCAGCACACGCCGGCGCCCGGCCTCCAGCCACGCCGAGACGCTCACGCCATCGGTGGCGACTCGAGGACGTCCTCGGCCGGGTTGAGCTCGAGGCCGAGCAGCGCGTTCTCGACGACCTCGGTCAGGGCCGGGTGGATCCAGTACTGACCCCGGACCATGTCGGCGACGGGCTGGTCGAAGGCCATCATCTGGATGAGCGGCTGCACGAGCGTGGAGGCCTGGGGGCCGAGGATGTGTCCCCCGACGAGGGCGCCGGTCCGCCGGTCGGCGATGACCTTGCACACGCTCGTCGTGTCCTCCATGGCCCAGCCGTAGGCCGTGTCGCCGTACCGCTGCACCTTGACGGTGACGTCGATGCCCCGCTCGACGGCCTCGGCCTGGGTCAGGCCCACCGAGGCGATCTGGGGGTGGGTGAAGACGGCGGCCGGCACGGCGTCGTGGTCGAAGGCCCGCAGGTCGTCCGGGTGCGCCAGGTTGTGCGCCACGGCGCGGGCCTCCTGGTTGGCCACGTGCTTGAGCTGGAAGGGGGAGCTGGCGTCCCCGAGGGACCACACGCCGTCGACGCTGGTCCGGCCGTACTCGTCGACGACGACGCGGCCGTCGTCGTGGACGTCCACCCCGGCCGCCTCGAGCCCGAGGTCGTCCGTGCTGGGTGCCCGGCCGGCGGCGACGAGGACGGCGTCGACCTCGACCCTCGACCCGTCGGACAGGGTGGCGGTGATGCCCCCTTCGTCGCGAGTGAGGTCCGTGACGGTCGTCCCGCTGCGCACGTCCCACTGCTCGCGCGCGGCCGCGGTGAAGGCCCGGGAGATGTCCTCGTCGAGGTGGCGCAGCAGCGTGTCGCTGCGCACCGCGAGGACCACCTGGGTGCCGAAGGCGGAGAAGACGTGCGCCATCTCGGCGGCGATGTAGCCCCCACCGATGACGAGCATCCGCCCGGGCAGCTCGGGCAGCCGCATGACGCTGTCGGAGGTGTGCAGGGTGACCCCCGCGCGGGCGGCCGCCTGCGCCAGCTCGTCAGGGACCACCGGGTGCGACCCGGTGGCGATGACGACCTGCCCGGCCCGCACGTCCTGCGTGCTGCCGTCGGGCATCTCGACCGACAGGGTCCGCGGTCCCGTGAACCTCGCGTGGCCGCGCAGCAGGTGGACGTCCTCGTCGTCGCGGCGGTAGGCCTCACCGGCGGCCGCGATCGGGTCGATCCGACCGAAGACGCGGTCGCGCACGTCGGTGAAGCGCACCCGCTCGAGCGTCGCGTCGACGCCGAGGCGTCCCCCTTCGCGCACGGCCGTGGCGATCTCCGCGACGTGGACGAACATCTTGGTCGGGATGCACCCGACGTTGAGGCAGGTGCCCCCGAAGACGTCACCGCCCTCGATCATCGCGAAGGTGCGGTCCGCGAGGTCATCGGTCAGCAGGCTGTTGCCCGATCCGCTGCCGATGACGGCGATGTCGACGTCGATCACTCGGTGGCCTTCCGTGGGAGGTGGAGGTCGGAGATGCCGGGGGCGGTGGCCGGGTCGAGCCCGTGCCCGATGGCGAGGTAGGTCGCGGCGTAGTCGGTGAGCGCGACGAGCTCCGCGAGGCGCTCGAGGTCGTGGCCCGGGCGGGCGGTGTGCTCGAGCACCCGCACCCCGGTCGTGCGGGCGTGGTCGGCGACCGACTGCGCGGTGTTGTGCCGTTCGACCTCCATCGGGTCGGCGTCGTCCGCGGGCACGGGGTCCCGCAGGAGCAGCAGCCCGAGCTGCGGCCCCGACGGGCCGTCCAGGTAGGGGTCGGCGAAGATGTCCCGACCACCGTCGGGCGCCTGCCGCCCGCGGGCCCACGGCCCGGACAGGCAGGCGACGACCTGCGCGGCGGAGTCGGGCAGGCGCCCCCAGGTGCTCGGGGTGCGTGCCGTCCGCGCGAGCATCGCGCTCGTGCGGCGCGCGGCCACCCCCGTGACGGGGCCGTCCCCGAGCACGACGCCGGCGACGTCCGCGAGGTCGGCGGCCAGCACCTTGGCCGGGTTGACGAAGTGCTCGGCATCGGGCCGGAAGCGCTCCGCCTGCTCGTCGAGCCGGTCGGCGACCCCTGCGAGCACTTTCGGGGCGATGTCGACGACACCACTCCCCGTCACCCCGAGGACGGCACGGGCGGCCATGCCCCACAACGCGGTCCGCGAGTGGCCCACCCCCGGGTCCATGGCCAGGTGGAGGCCGCGGGCGGCGTGGGCGGCCTCCGCGAGCGGGCTGTCGGGTGCACCGATCGTCAGGACGTGGGCGCCGCGTCGCGCGGCCTCGCGCGCTTGGCGCACCGGCCCCTCGGCGCGGCCCGAGCGGGAGATCGCGACGACGAGGTCGAGCGTGCCGACCCAGCCGGGGAGCGGCCCCGACCCGTCGGCCGTCAGGAGCACCGGGCCGCTGCGCGAGACGAGCAGGTCGAGGACCGTCCCGACCGTCTCGGCACCGCCGACGGCGGCGACGTGCACGGCACGCGGCCGCTCCCCCGCCGTGACGCTCGCGAGATCGGTCTCCGCGGCCAGGGTCAGCGCGCGTCGCACCTGGGCGCCGGCGCCGGCAAGGGCTCGCAGCATGTCGGTCGTGTCGACGGCGGCGCGACGCCCGTCGTCGTCGAGGAGCCCGGTGTCGAAGGGGGGCATCGCCTCAGGCCCGCGGTCGTGCCTCGTCGACGAGGAGGACGGGGATGCCCTCGTCCACCCGGTAGGCCAGACCGCAGTCCGGACCGGTGCACACCAGCTCGGGCCCCTGTGCCCCGGTCTCGTCGCGCAGCTCGGCGCGGCACGCGGGGCAGCGCAGGATCTCCCGCAGCCAGGGCTCGATGGTCGACTCGCTCATGGTCATGCCTCCCGGATCGTCGTCAGGACATCGTCCCGCACCCGGGCCATGGTCGCCTCGTCGGCGGCCTCGACGTTCAGGCGCAGCAGCGGCTCGGTGTTGCTCGGCCGCAGGTTGAACCACCACATCGGCTCGCGGTCGGTGGCCGGGTGGGTCACGGTGAGGCCGTCGAGCTCGTCGACGACCGCCCCGTCCGTGACGTGGCGCCCGCGTACCACCTCGGTGACGGCGGCGGCGTCCGCGACCGTGGAGTTGATCTCGCCGGAGGCGACGTACCGCTCGAAGGGAGCCATGACCTCGCTGAGGGGCCGGTCGGTCTCCCCGAGGGCGGCGAGCACGTGCATCGCCGCGAGCATGCCCGTGTCGGCGAACCAGAAGTCGCGGAAGTAGTAGTGCGCGGAGTGCTCGCCGCCGAAGACCGCGTCGTGCTCGCTCATGTCGGCCTTGACGTAGGAGTGCCCGACGCGCGTGCGGACCGGTCGGGCGCCGTCCTCGCCGATGATCTCGGGGACCGCGGCGGAGGTGATCGCGTTGTGGACGATCGAGATCTCCGCAAGGTCGCGGCCAGCAGCGACCTCACGGGCGATCTCGCGCCGGGCGATCATCGCGGTGATCGCGCTCGGGCTGATCGGGTCACCGTGCTCGTCGACGACGAAGCACCGGTCGGCGTCGCCGTCGAAGGCGATGCCGATGTCGGCCCCGTGGCTGCGCACGCGCGCCTGGAGGTCGACGAGGTTCTTGGGGTCGAGCGGGTTCGCCTCGTGGTTGGGGAAGGTCCCGTCCAGCTCGAAGTACATCGGGTCGATCGTCAGGGGCAGCTCGGGCAGGCCCGAGCGCGTCCCGAGGACCGCGGGGACGGTGAGCCCCCCCATGCCGTTGCCGGCGTCGACCGTGACCCGCAGCGGGCGCGAGCCCGACAGGTCGACGAGACCGCGCAGGAAGGCGGCGTAGTCGGCGAGGACGTCGCGCTCGGTGACCGCGCCGGGCGTCACGCCGTCGAAGGCCGAGACGCCCGCGTCGAGGTGCTCCTGGGCGAGGTCGCGGACCTTCGCCAAGCCGCTCTCCTGGCCGACCGGCCGCGCGCCCGCGCGGCAGAACTTGATGCCGTTGTACCGGGCCGGGTTGTGGCTCGCGGTGAACATCGCACCGGGCAGGCCGAGGGCCCCGCTCGCGTAGTAGAGCCCGTCCGTGCTGGCCAGGCCGATGAGGATCGCGTCGACGCCCCGGGCGGTGATGCCCCGGGCCAGGGCGTCGACGAGCTCCGGAGAGCTCGGGCGCATGTCGTGGCCGATGACGACCGCCGGGGCGCCCTCGGCGATGGCGACGACCTCGGCGAAGGCCGCGCCCAGTGCGTGCGCGACGTCGATGTTGAGCTGGTCGGGCACGAGGCCCCGCACGTCGTAGGCCTTGACGAAGTCGGCGAGCTGGATGGTCACGGGCAGCAGCCTAGTTCGCGACCGCGTGCCGGGCGTGCGCCGGTCCTGCAGCGCCGGGTCGGGCGCTCAGTCGCGGTCGCGCAGCACGCGCAGGTGGCCGCGCCGACCGGTCTCGGTGACGCTCGCGGGCTCCGGACGCGCGGTCGTGGCGATGCCGCGGGTCCGCTCCGAGTCGGTCATCGGCTCGGGGCGCCGACGGACCACCTCGGCGAGGGCCACGAGGTCGTCGTAGGTGGCCGGGGCGGGCTGGTCCGTGGAGAGCCGCACGACGTCCCAGCCGCGCGGCGCGGTGAGGCGCTGGGCGTGGTCCTGGCACAGGTCGTAGGCGTGCGGCTCGGCGTAGGTGGCGAGGGGCCCGAGGACGACCGTGGAGTCGGAGTAGACGTACGTGAGGGTCCCGGAGGCCGGTCGTGCGCAGGCGGCACGGGAGCACTGGCGGGAGACGGTCACCCGTGCAGGCTAGGCCACGGAGGAGAGGATCGGTGACGCCACGCCGCACCGGGGCACCTACGATCGGGAGGGTGAGTCGTCATCGGGATCGTCGTGGCCGCGGCCTGCGCGGACCGCTCGCCCAGCCGGCCGTGCCGGCGATGGTGACCCGCGCAGAGGCCTTCGACGACCTCGTCGTGGACACCGCGCAGCGCTTCCGCCGGGTCCTGGGCCGACGGTGGGACGACGTGGAGTTCGCCGTCGAGGACATCCCCCCGTCCGACCCGGCTCGCTGGGAGGAGGGGGTCCCCCTCGCCAGGTTGTGGCCGGCCGAAGGGAGGTTGCCCGCCCGGATCGTCGTCTACCGGCGACCGGTCGAGACGATCGCGCGCGGGAGCGACCCGGTCGACGTGGTCCACGAGGTGATGGTCGAGCAGGTCGCGCTCCTGCTCGGCGTCGACCCGGACGAGGTGGACCCCGAGCGCCGCTGACCGCCCCCGGGTCCGCAGCGAGCCTCAGCGGGCCTGCACGACCGGCACGTCGCGCACCGTGACGCGCGAGGGCAGCACGGGGATCGAGGTCGTCTCGGCCCGGGCGCCCTGCTCCCTGCCGATGAGCAGGACCGCCGCGTGCACACGACCGTCCGTCGGACGCACCCAGACGGCGCTCGCCCGACCGATCGACAGGGCCTTGCTGCGGCCGGCCTCGAGGTCGACCTCGCGGGTCGTGATCTCGCCGTCGCGCAGGACGAGCAGGTCGGCGGTGGCCGCCTCCTCGTCGGCGGTCACCTCGACGAAGCGCCGCACGTCGCTCGAGGGGGAGGTCGGCAGGGCCGCTCCCCCGAGCGTGCCGATGGCGGGGGTGGCGACCGACCACGCCATGTCCCTGCGCCCGCCGGAGTCCTCGGTGGAGACGTGGGCGGCGGCCACGACCGGCTCGTCGGACTCGACGACCCAGGAGTGCACGCCCGGCGACTCGGGCAGCGCGACGTCGACGGCCCGGCCCGCGGGGATGGTGCGCACGCCGGCGCTGCGGGCCCGCTCCTCGCCGACGGCGCGCACCTCGACGACCGCGTCCTGGTCACCCGGCGCCGCGAGGACGATGCCCCGCCGTGCGCCGTTGGCGTTGCCCGGGACGACGAGTCGTCGCGCGGGGGCAGCAGTCGGCCCGACGAGCTCGACCCCGGCGGGCGTCAGCCCGTCGGTGTGGTGGTCGACGAGGGTCGGGACGACGAGGCCATCGGTGGCACTCACGTGGACCGCCTGCGGGGCGTCCGTACCGCCGACCGCGTCGAGGAGGACGACGCTGCGGCCGTGCGCGGGGACGACGACGGAGCGGCCGCGGTCCTCCCCCTTCGCCCCGACGGGCTCGATGCGGGTCGTGACGGGATTGGCCCCGGGGTTGGTGAGGACGAGCCGCTCCTGGCGGCCCTTGTCGCCACCGCCGCCGACGAGCCACGCGTCGGCGGTCGCGGTGCCGCAGGGCTGCGCGGCCAGGCCCTGGACGCTCTCGCCCGAGGCAACGAAGCCCTCGGTCGCCACGAGCCCCGGGGCCCGCTCCTGCGTGGCGCGCACCCGCACCGGGCGCGACCCCAGGTCGCGGGTCGACTCGCTCGTCGGTCCGCTGCGCGGCTCGGCGTCAGGGGTCGGGGCTGGCTCGCCCCGCAGGTCCTCGACCGTGATCGTGCCCGGCTCGCCGGGCGGGGTGATGACCCCGTCGAGCACCTGCGCAGGTGCGGCGTGGGCCACGACGCCCCCCGTGAGGTCGACGTCGGGCGCGCCCTCGACACCGGCGAAGGGGTCACCCGGGCAGTACGTGCTCGTGAGGCTCGTCGCGATCGAGGGCGCCCCCACCGGCGGGGACGCCTGGGGGGCCACCGCGCCGAGCCGGTCGGCCCCGAGGACGACGCCGGTCGCCGCGGCGCCCACCACGACGACGCGTGCGGCGGCCGGCAGCCAGGCCGAGCGGGCGGGGCGCGGGCTCATCGCTGCTCCTCCTCGTCGGGCTCGACGCGCCGTTCGGTCGGCAGGGCTAGGTAGAGGGCGAGCAGCAGCGCGGCGCCCTGACCGACCTTCCACCACGGGTGGCCGGCGCCGACGGCGACGCTCACCTCGTCGGTGCGCTCGGGCAGCTCGTAGGTCGGGACGGCGCTGTGGGTCTGCGGCTGCAGCCGGCGCCCGTCGGCGCGCACCTCGACGCGGTCGCTCCAGTCGAGGGACTCGGCGATGACGAGCTCCTCCCCGCTCGGGACCTCGACGGGGCCGTCGGTGTCGGCGTGGGCCCCCGAGGCGAGGACGGGGTGGCTGCCGTCCTGCGAGGTGACCCGCAGCCGGGAGGGGAGGGCGCCGTCGGTCTCCTCGGCGCGGACCGCCCAGGTGATCGAGCCCGCGCTCGAGCCGAGGCGCGCCAGACCGGGCGCGGCGTCGACGAGGCGGCGCTGGGACTCGCTGGGGTCGACGACGACGACGTGCGAGACGGCGTGCCGCGCGAGGACGTCGCCCGGGGAGCCCTCGCCCTCGCCGGCCCCGAGGAGCTGGGCCACGGCGGAGGCCACCTGCTCCTCGCCGGGGACGGGACGCGTGGCGGGGGGCAGGTCGCGCACGAGCTCTCCCGGCTCCGCACCGACGAGCCGGTAGCGGACGCCGGCGGGAGCGGGCTCCACGACGAGGGTGCGGGAGGCCGAGGGGCCCTCCGCGGCGGCGACGGCGACGAGCGGCCGCGGGTCGCGCCAGGTCGTCAGGTCGTCGCCGTAGGAGTGCTGGCCGACGACGACCGCGCTGCCGATGGCCGCGACCGGCAGGGCGAGCGCCGGCAGGACGAGCCAACGCCGGTGCCCACCCGAGCGCAGTCGCGCGGGCAGGACGTCGGCGGCCAGGAGCACCGCGACGAGCGCCGACCCGACGAGCAGGATCTGCCCGGTGCCGGCCCAGGGCGTGATCTCGCTGCCCGCGTCGACGGACCCGGAGGGGCGGTAGCCGATGACGACGCGGGGCGCGGCCACGGCCGCGGCGAGGCCGACGAGCGCGACGACGGCCGCGACCCAGGTACCCGGTCGGCGGCCCGGGACGAGCAGCGCGAGGAGCCCCAGGGCGAGGATCGCGGCGGTCCACCACGTCGTCGCGGCGCCGCCGTCGAGCTGCCCGAGGGCGAGCTGCGGCGCGGGAGTGGTCACCGGGGCGTCGGTGAGGCCCCATCCGGCGAGCAGGCGCCGCGGGTGGTCACGCAGGGTGAGCAACCAGGGCCCGAGGAGGAGCACGGGGGTGACCGCGAGGACGATGCCCCGCACCCGTCGGCGCGCGTCGCCGACGAGGAGCAGCGCGACCCCGACGACGACGAGCACCGGCAGGACGAAGGGAGCGACCGTCGCCAGCAGGGTGGCCCACAGGGCCGTCCGCACGCCGTCGCTGAAGGACGAGCACCCCCGGGCGGCGCGGGCGACGCCGGCGACGACACGCGGCAGCAGGACCAGCAGGAGGAGGGCACCGACCCGCCCTTCGCCCACGGCGAGCGCGGCGGGGACGGTCGTCACCCACGCGAGCGCCGCGGCAGCCCGCAGCCACCTGCGGTCGGTGAAGGTGGCTGTGGCCGACCACGCGACGACGGCCGCGACCGGGAGCGCCAGGATGACGAGGAGCGCGAGGACGAGACCCGCCGGCGACTGCCCGGAGCCGAGGCCGGGGATCCAGCCGACGACCCGGGCGAGCGCGGCGAGGACGACGAGCGCCGGGCTCTGCTCGGCCCCGTCACCCCAGCCCTGGCCGTGCCAGGCCATCCACCACGAGTCCCAGAGCTGCCCGGCCGTGGCCCGACCGCCCGCGAGCTCGCCCCCGACGAGACCGGCGTCCGGTCGGTGCCGCAGCTCACCGGTGATGTGCCGGGCCGACCACGCCGAGAGGGCGGTGACCCCGATGACGAGCCAGGGCAGCGGGTGGGTGAGCCAGCGCCCACCGCGCTCGACCTCGAGCGAGCGGGCCTCGACGCCCGTGTGCCGCCGGGCGCTCCCCCGCGCGTCGTCCACCAGTCGGCGACGGGCATCGGCGGAGGTGACGAAGAGGGAGTCGAGGTCGCCCCTGGCCACCTCGCGGGGCGCGTGGCCACGCAGGCGGGAGCGCAACCGACGCGGGTCGAGCGTGGCGGGGATGCTCGCGAGCTCCTCCGCCCCCAGCCCGGGCCGCTTCAGGACGACCAGCCCGAGGCCGACGAGCAGGCTGGACACGGCGATCCACAGGGCGAGGAAGGGGGCGGTGACGACGTGCGCGCGGGTGAGGGCGGCGCGTCTCGCCTGACGGCGGTGCTCCGCGCCCGGGCGGCGCTCGGCTGCGGTCGGGCGGACCGCGACGGCGGCTCCGGGCACGAGGACGACGCGCCGCCCGGCGCGCTGCGAGCGCCAGCCGAGGTCGAGGTCACCGCCGAAGTCGCCCAGGGCCGGGTCGTGGCCGTCGAGGAGCTCGTAGGTGGCCCGGTCGACGAGCAGGCCTTCGAGCGGGGCCGCGACCGCGTCGACATCGGCGTCGTACTGGCCCTGGTCGGTCGTCCCGGCGACGGGGTCGGGGACGATGCGTCCCGACCGCGTCACCTGGAGGCCGAAGCGGACGAGGCGGCTCGGGTCCGCCTCGTCGACGAGCTTGGGGGTGGCCATGCCGACGCCCCGCCCCGTCGCGGCGACGAGGCGGCGCAGCGCCTCGGGGTGCGGGCGGGTCCGCGAGGTGAGGATCCACACGAGGTCCCGGCCGACGTCCGCCCGCGGCAGGCTGTCGATCATCGCCGGCAGGATCCGGCGCAGCCCTCGCCGGGGTCCGAGGGTGGTCGTCAGGACGTCGATGCCGGCGCGGTCGACCGGGGCCAGGAGGTCGCTCGGGTCGTCCAGACCGCCGATCGCGCCGTCGACGAGGAGCAGGCGGTCAGGGAGGCGGTCCTGCGCGAGGAGGGCGCTGAGGACCTGTCCGGCTCCTTCCCTGGTGCGCGCCACCACGACCGCGGTCACGGTCACCGGTGGCGCCGTCGTCCGCCGGGAAGGGGTGGCGGAGGGCGTGGGACTGGGCTGCGTCACGACCTCGCCGACGGTCAGACCGCGCGCTTCTTGAGCTTGCGCCGCTCGCGCTCGGACAGCCCGCCCCAGATGCCGAAGCGCTCGTCGTGCGCCAGGGCGTACTCGAGGCACTCCTGGCGGACGTCACACCCGACACAGACCTTCTTCGCCTCGCGGGTGGATCCGCCCTTCTCGGGGAAGAACGCCTCGGGATCCGTCTGGGCGCAGAGCGATCGCTCCAGCCAGGACAGCTCCGTGTCGTCGGTGGCGTCACCGGTGATCAGCTGAAGTTCGTGCATGGTCCCTCCTCGACCTCGACCCTTGGTCCCATGCCGCTCCCGGACGACGGGGTGACGACACGTCTGTAATTACATGCGTGTCATGCGTGCGTCGTCAAGCCGAGCACGGTATGGAGCGGCGAACGGTCGCCCCGTCTCCCCTCCCCTTCGCCCTCCCCGGCGGCGGCTGAGACCATGTGCCCCATGCGCATCACCGTGATCTCCGGCGGGCCGGCCGGCGCCCGATTCGTCCGCGGTCTCCTGGACCACCTCCGTCATCGGGCCGGCGACGACGAGGTGACCGTCATCGCCAACACCGGGGACGACCTCACGCTGTGGGGACTGCGCGTCCAGCCGGACGTCGATGCCCTGCTGGCCGAGCTCGGCGGCTCCCCCGCCGACCCGTCCTCGGTCGTCGCCGACGAGCTCGTCGCGCTCGACGTCCACCCGCAGTGGTACCCGGTCACCGACCGCGAGGTCGCCACCCACCTCGCCCGGACCGCGTGGCTCGGTCAGGGCGCGACACCGACCGAGGTCACCGCGCGCCTCGCGGTGCGCGCCGGGCTGCCCGACCACGTGCGGGTCCTGCCGATGAGCGACGTCCCGGTCGAGACCCACGCGGTCCTGGACGGCGCCGAGGGCCAGCAGGCGGTCCACGTCCAGCGGTGGCGGCACGAGCTCGGCGCGCCGGCGGCCGTGCGCTTCGTCGTCGCCGGCATGGACCGCGCGGCCGCCGCCCCGGGCGTGCTCGACGCCCTCCGCTCCGCGGACGTCGTCCTGCTCCCGCCGAGCGACCCGGTGCTGTCCGTCGGCATCGTCCTCGGCGTCCCCGGTGTGCGGGACGCGCTGCGCGGGACGTCGGCGCCCGTCGTCGGCGTGAGCCCCGACCTCGCGTCCCTCGGCCCCTCGCTCGCCGCGGTCGGCATCGAGCCCACCTCCGCCGGCGTCGCCGGCCTCTACCAGGACCTCCTCGCCGGCTGGCTCGCGCCCGCGGACGAGGCCCCGGCGCGCGGGTCCCGTTGGACGACGCGGCACGTCGACCTCGGCCGGCCTGCCGAGCAGGTGGCCGCCGACGCCCTCGACCTCGCGCTCGGACTGCGTCCCTGACCCGGTGCGTCGTGGGTGCGCGGCTAGAACCGCGTCGGCAGGTGCGTGGGCAGCGAGCGGCGCGGCCCACGACGCGGCCGGGGGCCGGCGGTGGCGGTGACGACCCGCTGCGCGCGGTACCGGTGGCCGGCGTAGGGGGCGAGGAGCTCGGCCATGCGGTCGTCGTCGCCCACCCGGCCGTCGAGCGCGAGCGTCACGTCCTTGGCCACGTGGTAGTCGCCGAAGCTCGGCGAGTCCGCGTCCCCGAGCGCCCGCTGGGCCACCTCGGCGGCCGTCCAGACGCCGATCCCCGGCAACGAGCGCATCCGGGCGTGCGCCTGCGTCAGCGGCAGGTCCGCGCACTCGTCGAGGCGTCCGGCGACGCCCATGGCCCGCACGACGACGCGCGAGCGGGCCCCGTCGACCCCCGCCCGCAGCCACTCCCAGGACGGGATGCGGGCCCAGTCCGCGGCACTCGGCGGGCAGACGAGCCCCAGCTCCTCTCCCGGCCCGGGCGCCGGCGACCCGAAGCGGCGCACGAGCTGGCGCTGGCTGCTGAAGGCCTCGCGGCCGGTGACCTTCTGCTCGAGCACCGAGCACACGAGCATCTGGGCGACGAGCCCGTTGGCCGGCACCCGCCAGGTCCGCATCCGCGGCCACCCGCGGGCGACGAGGTCGTGGTGGGGCGTGAACCCCATCGGGTCGTCCCGGCCCCCCACGAGGTCCGGCAGGCGATCGAGCATCCACGCCGCGCCGGCACCCCAGGCCGAGGCGAGGACCTCGGCCCCGGCGTCGCGCAGGTGGAGGGTGACCGGGCCGTCGGGCGTCGTCCAGCCGAACCACCAGCCGTCGCGGCCCCTGAGGCTCGTCGGGTCACCCGACCCGCGGACGAAGGGGGGCAGCACCAGGGCGAGGTCGACCGGCGCGGGCGGGCGGTGCCGCCGGACCGTCGCTCCCGGGTGCGTGCTCATCCCGTGCCGGTCAGCGGCGGCGGAAGGTCAGCAGGATGAAGGTGTAGTCGAGGTCGACCCTGGTCCAGTGCACGGGTCGCTCGGTGTGCGCCAGGGCCGCGTCGTCCAGGGTGCCGACGAGCTCGAGGTCGTGCCGCTCGGCCAGCGCCACGAGGTCGCGGATCTCCGCCGGCGAGAAGATGTGGACCTGCGACCCGTAGATCTCCTTGCCGGTCGTGTCCGGCGGGTCCTGGTCGTAGTCGGTCGAGACCGAGAGGACCCCGCCGGGGCGCAGCAGCCGCGCCGACTCGGCGATGAACCCCTCGAGGGGCACGCCGTGCTCGATGACCGACATGCACGTAATGGCGTCGAGGTGGCCGCTCGGCAACCCGGTGTCGGTCACGTCTCCGTAGCGGAAGACGACGCCGTCGCGGGTGACCTGCGAGCCGAACTCGAGGTTGATCCCGATGAGCGAGCCCGGCGTGGAGCCGAAGCCGTAGAGCCGCAGCCACGGCAGGACCGGCGAGTAGCGCGCCGAGCCGGCGTCCATGACCCGCGCGCTGCGCGTCCCGTCGTCGACGAGGTCGAGGACGGCGCCGACGGCACCGAGGGCGTCCCAGTTCTTGGGCAGGTCCCGGTGGAGCGGCAGGCGCAGGCGCTTGGCCTCGTCGGCCGCACGCCGCCACGCCGCGGCGTCGGTGAGCACACCGGTCGGGGCGACGGTCGTCGGCGCGGGACGATCCCCCTTCGCCCTGGCCTCGAGGCGCCGCTGGACCGCGACGCGGCCCCAGAGGGCGTGCTCGGCGGCGCGCTTGGCGAGCGCCAGGAGGCGACCACCCGGGGGTGCGGCGACCTGGCCGGAGGAGGTGGAGTCAGACATGGGAGATCACCTTACGGGGCGGGGTCCGGCCCCGTCGGGGCCGAGCCGGGGGGCGAGGGGAGCAGGTGGTGCGACTTCGCCCAGAGCCAGCCGACGGCGGCCCAGACGACGTCGGCGAGGACGGTGAGGAAGCGCGCGACGACGACGACTGCCGTCGCCGCGGAGAAGGGCATCTGGGTCGCGAGGAGCAGGGCGAGCACGCCGTCGCGCACGCCGACGCCGGCCGGCACGACGATGCTGAACATCCCGATGCCGGCGGCGAGGAGGTACCCGGAGACCGCGACGAGCAGCAACCGCGAGGCGTCGGCGTCGTCGGGCGCGACGTTGCGGGCCATGACCCACACGGCCAGTCCGCCGGTGAGCCAGGACGAGGTGAACCACAGGCTGGACAGGCCGACGGCGGCGTGCGTGAGGTCGTGCTCGAGGGGCTCGCGCCGCAGCAGTCGCAGGAGGGTGCGGATGCCCCGGTTGAGCACCGGCGGCCACAGCAGCGCCCCCAGCACGCCGATGATGAGCAGCAGCGACCACCACGGGATGACGGCTTCGCCCCGGGTGAGCAGGACGGGCAGCGCGGGCAGGCCGGCGATCATGCCGGTGAGCGCGGACAGCGCGATGCACAGCAGACCGACGACCGCCGTCCGCCGTCGGGGGACGCCGAGCCGCGCGGCCATGTCGGTCTGGACGACGACCGACCACACCGACCCCGGCAGGTACTTGCCGAGCTGCCCGACGAAGAAGACCCCGCTCGCGGGGGCGATGTGCAGCCGCGAGCCGAGGTCGGCCATGAGGACGCGCCAGCCGAGCACGGTGAAGAAGGGCGAGAGCAGCGACAGCGCCGTCGCCGCGAGGAGCGTGACCGGACCGATCCGGCGCAGGTCGCCGCGTACCTCCTCCCAGTTGGAGCGCAGCGCGATCGCCACCACCACGAGGACGAGCAGCAGGAAGCCGATGCGCAGCACGTCGAGGACCCGCTTGCGCGGGCGGCGCGCGGGCGCGCTCATCGCCGCGCGAAGGTGAGGCGCACGAGGGCATGGGCGGCCTCGGGCTCGGTGCTCACCCGGGACGCGTGGCGCAGCCGGGCGGTGAGGTCCCCGTCCACGTCGCCGACGAGGGTGAAGCCCGCGTCGGCGGCCCGGGCGACGACCGCCCGCAGGTCGGCCGCCCCGCCGACGACGTCGCTCCCGGTGCCGCCGACGGGCAGCGTGAGGCAGAGCAGGCCGCCGGCGCGCAGCGCCCAGCCCGCCTGGGTCAGCGTCTCGTCGATGTCTGCGGCGGACGCGTCGTCGGGGTGCAGACGCGTGATGAGGTCGAGGGTGGCGGTGTCGACGTCGAGGAGCGTCATCGACGACCGGGCGCCCCGCAGCTCGACCTCGACGGGCACGTAGCCGGCGGCCCGGGCCCACCGCCCGAAGGGGGACCCCGCGCCGGAGGCGTCGATGATCAGGGCCTCGCGCCGCCGGTCGTCACGCATGCCGACGAGCACCCCGAGGGCCCCGAGGGCGGCCCACTCCGCGATCGCGTCGCCGCCACGGGGCAGGCCGAGCTCGCGGGCGAGCTCACGGGCGCGGACGGCCTCCTCGTCGTGCGCGAGCACGTCGGTGGCGCGCAGCCAGGACGGGAAGTCGGCCCGACCGAGGTCGAGCCGCGGTCGGCGACGGTCACGGGCGAGCCTGGCGAGCGTCACGAGGTCCTCGGCGCGGTCGGCGACCCGACCCAGGCGCGAGCGCCGGCGCACGACCGGGCGGGCCGTGGGGTCGGCCTGCAGGTCCGCGGCGGCGAGCGCCTCGAGCGAGCCGACGTAGCGGGCCCACGGGGCGTGCAGGTCGGGAGGGGTGACGCCGGCGCGGATGCGCTCGACCTCGGCGGGCTCGCGCAGCCGCTCGAGGACGGCGACGACCGCGTCCTCGTCCGCCGGGGGCACGAGGTAGCCGTCGACCTCGTCGGTGACCTGGTCGCCGAAGGTCCCCACGTCGGACGCGAGTACCGCGAGGCCGTGCTGGTGGGCGAGCAGGACGTTCTGGCTCGCGGTCGCGCTGCGGTAGGTCAGGCTGAGCACGTCGTGCTGCGCGAGGAGGGCGGCGATCCGGTCGGCCGGGACGTAGCCGCTGTGGATGCGCACGCGGTCGCGGAGGGAACGGTGCTCGGCGAGGGTCCGCAGCTCCTCGCCCGCGTCGCCCCAGATCTCGCCGGCGACGGTCAGGGTCACGTCCGGCACGCGCAGCATGGCCCGCATCAGCACGTCGATGCCCTTGTACCCCCGCACCAGGCCGAGCGCGAGGAGCCGGGCGGGGCCGCGGTGCGCGGGGCGCGGGGCGGGGTCACCACCGGGCAGGTGCGGCGGCAGGTCGGTGACGACGACGTGGTCGGCGTCGAGCTCGCGAGCGAGGCGCGACTGCTCGGCGGAGTGGACGAGCACGGCGTCCACGCGCCGGAAGAGGGTCCGCATGAGCGCCGCGTCACCCGGGTGCGGCTCGTGCGGCAGGACGTTGTGCGCGATGACGACGCTGCGCGGGCCCCGTCCGGACATCGCGGTGCGCCCGACGCCGGCGGCCCGCAGCAGCATGAGGTGCAGCGGCACGACCGGCGGGATGACGTGGACGACGATGACGAGGTCGACGTCCCGCAGCCGCCGGCCCGCGCTCAGGAGCGTGTCCGGCCGGGCCCACGACAGCGCGCGGACGGTGCGGGGGAAGGGGGGCACGTCCGGGTCCCCCTGGCTCGGGACCGACTGCTCGCCCGGGTAGAAGAAGCTCGGGTAGAGGTGGCTCCACGACACGAGCGTCACGTCGTGGCCGGCCGCCTCGAGCTCGTGGGCGAGGGTCGTCGTGTGCGAGGCCACGCCGCCCTTGTAGGGGTGGGTGGGACCGACGACGGCGATCTTCAGCGAGGCGTCACCGGGACGGTCGCCGGGATCGGGGGCGAGGTGCGCGCTCATCGCGGGCAGCCTATGCGACCTGCCGGGGTCATCGCGGGACGCGCCCCGTCCACACGGTGAGGCGCAGCGGGTCGAGGCGCTCGGGGCGCTCGGTCAGCACGTGCGGGTCCTCCATGAGCGTGGTGTCGAGGACGGTGCGCACGTCGGTCGCGCCGAGCCGCTGCAGGGTCTGCGGCTCTCGGTGCGCGACGAGCAGCACCCGTCCGCCGCGGGCCCGGACCCGCTCGTCGAGCCGCTGCGCCGCGGCGAGCACTCGGTCGGGGTCGTCCCGCAGGCGGCCGGTGGTGGCGATCGCCGGGACGCCGCACATGCCGCGGGTCACCTGCGTCCAGTGGTTCACGGCCCAGTCGTCGACGGCGAGGACGACGTCGCCGGGCTCGAGCGCCGCGCAGTAGGTCGCCGCCGCGGCGAGCCCTCCCTGCTCCACGCGCTCGGAGCGGTGCGGCCACGTCGCGAGGGCGGTCGGCACGGCGGTGACGGCGAGGAGGGCGACGAGGACCGCTCCACCGATGACGGAGCCACGACGGTGCCGCGCCTGCCGGGCCGCCCAGGACGCCCCGGCGACCGCGAGCACGAGCGCGAGCGGGAGCGCGACGAGCAGGCGACGGTCGGCCCACGGGTGGTCGGGGGTGATCCCGGGACGGACGAGGGTGAGCAGGGTCGAGCCGGTGGCGACGACGAGGGCGGCGCCCCAGGCGGGCAGGCGCCCTCCCTCGGTCCACCAGCGACCGAGCACGTGGGCGAGCGCGGCGAGGGTCACGAGGGCGACGACGAGGGTGCCCGGCCCGACCCACCAGGCCAGCCAGTCGACGGAGTGCTCGGCGTAGGTGCGCCCGCCGTCGACGGGCAGGCCGAGCTCGGCCTGCATGCGCGCGACGTACATCGCGCCGGGGTCGCGCGGGTCCTGACGGGTGACCTGCACGAGCGGGCGGAGGGAGAGCAGCACCCCGACGAGGACCACGCCCGCGGCGAGGAGCACCGGGAGGCGGGTGGACAACCACACGGGCACGGACCACCCGCGGCGGGAGAGCCGCAGCAGCCCCCAGCAGCCGAGGGACATGAGCACGACGAGCCCGACGAGCGGGACGAGCGAGCTGCCGATCTCGCCCAGGTAGCGCCAGCTCATGACGCCGGCGACCGCGAACCCCCCGAGCGTCGTGCCGACGGCCCCGACGAGCAGCGGCCGGGCCCAGCCGCGCCCGCGGGCCAGGAGCAGGGCGGCGACGGGGATGAGGAGCATCGTCTCCCGGAGGGCATCGATGCGCACGATCGAGGTGCCCCCGACGAGGGCACCGGCGAGGAGGGCGGCCGAGCGGGTCCAGGCCGGCGGCACGTCGCCGACAGGAGCGTCCTCGGCCGCGCGGACGAGCAGGGTCAGGGCGAGGAACCCCGCCCCGAGGGTCAGCGCGGCGAGCGGCTCGGAGTAGGTGGACCGGGCGGTGTGCAGCCACGGGAAGCAGGCGCCGACGAGCACGGCGGCCGGCGCGGCGGCGAGCGGTGAGACGGTCCGCGCGACGAGCAGCCCGAGCGCGAGGAGGGCGAGGCCACCGGCGACGGCCGGGGCCCACAGCGTGGCGGTGGCTCCCCCGGCCCACCACGGCAGGGAGTACGCCACGGCGGGGCCGGGCATGAACTGCGGCTGGACCGTGGGGTCCTCGGGTGACCCCGTCCCGTAGAAGGCCGGCGCCTCGAGCGTCAACCCCTCCTCCGTCAGCGTCTCGGGGCCACCGATGCTCTCGGGGTCGATCGCGACGGGTCGGCTGCCGGTCTCGGCGAGGTAGATCGTCGCCTGCAGGTAGCTCGCCGAGTCACGACGTGGGAGCACCTGCTCGGAGTGGGTCACGCCGGTCCACACGGTCACGGCGAGCACGCCGACGACGAGCGCAGTAGCCGGGACGGGACCGAGGCCGGCACCGGCCGGCCGGGGCACGGCGCGGGACAGGCGCACGGCGACCGCGGCGGTGACGACCGCCGCCGCCCACCCGATCACCGGGACCCACACCCCGAGCCGGGCGAGGACCGCCCCGAGGAACCCCAGGAGCACGAGCCAGAGCGCGGCGCCGACGACGACCCGCTCGAGCGCCGGGGCGAGGTCACGGCGTGGGGTCGGGGTCGTCACGGCCGCCACGGTATCCGGCGCGGGTGACCTCCCTTCGTAGGCTGGGTCCATGCCGACCCCCGCCGACGTCCTCGCCGCGATCAACGCCGCCGACTCCGCCGCCCCGCGGATCACCTGCTACGACGACCTGCCCGGCCCGACCGCCGGCGAACGCGTGGAGCTGTCCGGGCGCGTCCTGGGCACCTGGGTGAGCAAGGCGGCCAACGCCCTGCAGGAGGAGTGGGACATCGAGCCCGGCTCCGTCGTGCACGTCGCGATGCGGCCGCACTGGCGGCTGCTCTACTGGGCCTGGGCGGTGTGGTCCGTCGGCGCCGTCCTCGACCTCGAGGACCCGGCCGCCGCCGACCTCGTCGTCACCGACGACCCGGAGCGGCTCCCGGACGACGGCCCCGCCGTCCTCGTGACCCGGGCCGCCCTCGCCCGCTGGGCCGCGGTCGAGGTCCGTGACGGTGTCATGGACGAGGCGGCGGAGCTCGCCTCGCACGGCGACCACTTCACGCCCTGGGCCGAGCCCGAGGGCGACGACGTCGCGCTGCGGGTGGGCGGCGAGCAGGCCACCTACGCACGCGTCGTGAGCACCGGCGGCAGCACGGTCGGGAGCACCGGGTCGAAGGGGGCGCGCGTCCAGCTCGTCGACCCCTCCCCCGAGGCGCTGCTGCGCACCGCCCTCGCCGTGTGGTCCGAGCACGGTTCGCTCGTCGTGCACCTCGGCCAGGATGACGAGGCGACCCTCGCCCGCCGGGCACGCAGCGAGGGCGTCACCGCCTGATCGGCGGCGACGCCCTCGTCGGGCATGCGGGTCAGCCGGCGCGTCGGGCGCGGACCTCGCGCTCGAGGGCCTGCCAGGTCACGCCGCCCACGTAGCCGGTGCGGGCCAGGCCGTGGCGCCCCTGCAGCGCGCGCACGGCGTCCCGCGTCGAGGTGCCGAAGGCTCCGTCGGCCCGGACGCCGAGGTAGGTCTGCAGCACCTTGACCGGGTAGCCCGTCGACCCCGGCTTCAGGACCGTCCTGCGGTACTGGAGGAAGGGGTACTCCCGGGCCTCGAGCGCGTCCCAGGTCTTCCCGTCGACCACGCCGGTCGCGGACAGGCCGGCCGCGCGCTGGAAGCTGCGGACCGCGCGAGCCGTGCCGCTGCCGAAGGCACCGTCGACGGCGACGCCGCCGAGCGCGCGCTGCAGCACCTTGACCGAGCCGCCGCGTGCACCGCTGGCCAGCACGGTCGACTTCACCGCAGCGAACTGGGTCTTGGTGACGACGACCGCGCCCGTGGGGGCGGCCGGCGCCTTGGGGGAGGCGACGGTCGGGTGGTGGACGTGGTCCTTCTCGGGCTCCGGCTTCGGCTTCGGCACGGTGCCGTTCTTGACGTAGGGCACGCCGGCCAGGGCCTTCCACACGTTCTGCGTGACGAAGCCGTCGACCCGCAGCTGCCGGTCCTTCTGGAAGTTGCGCACCGCAGTGTTGGTCGCGGGGCCGAAGGTGCCGTCGACCTTGAGGCCGAGGACCCGCTGGAGGGCCTTGACGGCCTCGCCGGTGGAGCCCAGGCGGATCGAGGTCTTCATGTGCGGGGCGAGGTCGCCGCCCTGGTCGGAGCCGCGGGCGGGGATCTTGCCGAGGAGGACCATCCGGTTCCACGTGGCGTCGTCCAGGACGCCGGTGACCTTGACGCCGTTGGTGCGCTGCCAGGTCTTCAGGGCCGTCTGGGTCGCCGGGCCGAAGGCACCGTCGGCGGTCACGCCGATGACCTCCTGGGCGAGCTTGACGTCGGGGCCGGACGAGCCGACGCGCAGGGTCGGGTACTCCGTCGGGTCCGGGATCGGCATCGAGGGGCCGCCGGGGGTCGTCGTGACACCGGTCCACGCCTTGCCGGTCCACCAGGACGTGCGCTGCATGGCGCCGTCCCAGCTGAAGCTGAAGTGGATGTGGTCGGTGTGCGGGCTGACGCCGTTGTACGGCCGCCAGCCCGTGCTCATCTGGTAGGTCCCCCAGATCTGGCGGTTCCAGATGATGTACATGACACCGAAGCGGCGGGCCATCGCCGCCGGTCGTCCCTCGGAGTCGGGCGCGAGCAGCCAGGCGATCACGCCGTCGGCCACGGCGCGCTCGTGCGGGTCGTAGGCGTTGAGCATCCAGTCGAGCGCGCGGCCCTCGGAGTGCTCGGTGAGCCCGTAGTTGCACGCCCGCGAGATGCCGTAGTTGAACTCGTCGTAGTGGTTGGCCATGAGCCGCGCGAAGGCGGTCACACCGGGCTTGGGATCGGGGTCGCACACCGACTGCGGGATGTACGGCGAGGCGACGTCCAGCTCCTTCGGCAGGTTGCGGTTGACCGGCGGCGGCGGGACGTCGGCGGAGCGTGCGACGGCGGACGTGGCGATGGGGAGGGTGAAGGCCGGGATGAGAGCGGCGCCAACCAGGCGGACGGAACGTGACACGCAGGTGCTCCTTGGTGGAAGCGGGCAGGGGAACCCGATCAGGGCGGTGGCGACCCTCGTCCGATCACACGCGTCACAGCGCTCACAGACATCAGGCCAGTCACTCTTATTCCACGAGTCACACCAGACACGCCAGACCCACTGGTGGAATTACGTCCCTGTGGTTCACCGCCGTGACCGGCGGCGACGCACGGGTGGGGCGCACCCCCTTCGCCCGGGACGGTGTGTGCCGAGCACACCCGCGCCGCCTCCCCGGACCTCTAGGGTGACGCCCATGGACAAGGTCGTCTCCACTGCTACCGAGGCCGTCGCGGACATCCGTGACGGCGCCACACTGGCGGTCGGCGGGTTCGGGCTCTGCGGGATCCCGAGCGTGCTCATCGCCGAGCTGCAGGCGAAGGGGGTGCGCGACCTGGAGTGCGTCTCCAACAACTGCGGGGTCGATGACTGGGGCCTGGGCGTCCTGCTCGCCGGCGGCCAGATCCGGCGGATGGTCTCCAGCTACGTCGGGGAGAACAAGGAGTTCGCCCGCCAGTACCTCTCGGGCGAGCTCGAGGTCGAGCTCACCCCGCAGGGCACCCTCGCCGAGAAGCTGCGGGCGGGCGGCGCCGGCATCGCCGGGTTCTGGACGCGCACCGGCGTCGGCACCCAGATCGCCGACGGCGGTCTGCCATGGCGCTACGACGCCGAGGGCAACATCTCGCTCGCCTCGCCGGCCAAGGAGACGCGCGCCTTCGCCGTCAAGAGCCGCCAGGCCGACGGGAGCACGACGAGCGAGGACCACGAGTTCGTCCTCGAGGAGGCCATCGCCACCGACTTCGCACTCGTGCGCGCCTGGAAGGGCGACCGGCACGGCAACCTCGTCTTCCGCACCACGTCGCGCAACTTCAACCCCCTGTGCGCCCAGGCCGGCCGCGTGACGATCGCCGAGGTCGAGGAGCTCGTCGAGCCCGGTGAGCTCGACCCCGACTCCGTCCACCTCCCCGGGATCTACGTGCAGCGGGTCCTGCCGCTCACGCCCGAGCAGGCCGCCGACAAGCGCATCGAGAAGCGGACCGTCACGTCGACGAAGGAAGGGGCCTGACCATGGCACTCACCCGTGAGGACATGGCCGCGCGCGCGGCCGCCGAGCTCGCCGACGGCGACTACGTCAACCTCGGCATCGGGCTGCCCACGCTCGTGCCCAACTACGTGCCCGACGACGTCGAGATCGTCCTGCAGTCGGAGAACGGCATCCTCGGCGTCGGCCCCTACCCCACCGACGACGCCGTCGACGCCGACCTGATCAACGCCGGCAAGGAGACGGTCACCCTGCGCAAGGGCGCCTCGATCTTCGACTCGGCGACGAGCTTCGGCATGATCCGCGGCGGCAAGGTCGACGCGGCCATCCTCGGCGCGATGCAGGTCGCCGCCAACGGCGACATCGCCAACTGGATGATCCCGGGCAAGATGGTCAAGGGCATGGGCGGTGCGATGGACCTCGTCCACGGCGCCAAGAAGGTCATCGTCCTGATGGAGCACGTCGCCAAGGACGGCTCCCACAAGATCGTCCAGGACTGCTCCCTGCCCCTCACCGGCAAGGGTGTCGTCCAGCGGATCATCACCGACCTCGCCGTCATCGACGTCACCCCCGAGGGCCTCGTCCTGCGCGAGCTCGCGCCGGGAGTCACCCAGGAGGAGGTCGTCGACAAGACGGGCACCGATCTCGTCATCGACCTCGACTGAGCACGACCACGACGAAGGGGGGCCCGGGCCACGTGACCCGGGCCCCCTTCGTCGTCCCCGCTGCGTCGCCTCAGGCGTCGCGCACCTTGACCAGGGCTGCGGAGGTCACCCTCGACGTCGACCCCATCGCCCGCACCTGCGGCCACTGCGGGCTGCGCTGCACCAGCGAGGTCACCGACCCCGGCGCCGAGGTGCCCGTGAGGACGAGGACCGGCAGGCCGTAGCCGGCGGCAGCGACCGGGTCCGAGGTGCGCGTGCTCGTCGAGCGGGCGAGGACGACGGTGTCGCCCCGGTAGCTGTTGCGGAAGTACTCCGCGATCTGCGCCGAGACGAGCGAGGCGCTCGACCCGGAGAACCGGGTCACCCGGAACCCGCGGCCGGTGAGGTCGGTGGCCACGTCGGCGGAGATGCGGCTCGTCGGGCCCAGCAGCCGGACCGTGCGGACGCCCGCGCGCTGGAGCGCGGCCCGCGCCCGCCAGCCGACCTTCGTCGCGCCGGCCCAGACGATCGGCTCTCGGCGCACGCCGGCCACGGCCGAGAAGGCGCCGGCCTCGGGCGCCGTGTCACGGGTCGAGGCGGCGGCCGTGGACACCCCGACCGTGGCCTCCATGAGGTCGACGACCGCGGCGGCCGTGGCGTCCCGGTCGGACAGGCCGACCCGCGTGACGGTGATGCCGCGTCGCTCCAGCTGGGAGACGACCGAGCTGCCGACCATGGGTGAGCCGGCGACGAGGTAGGCACGGGTGATGGTGCCGCCGCGGCGGTCGAGCTCGCGCACGGCGGACGAGGTGAGCGACGAGCGACCGCTGAGCAGCAGCGGTGCGCGGAGCGCGCCGGCGAGCGGCCGGGCCATCAGCAGGTGCGGGACGTCCGCCTCGTAGCTGCTCGCGATGACCACCGTGCCGGCGGTGCTCGGGGCGCTCTGCGCCGAGGCCGCGGCGAGGTCGGCCGCGCTGCTGCCCGCGACGCGGGAGATCAGCCGGTGGATCGACGCGGACGACAGCCCGAGCGCGCTCCGCATCGCGTTGCCGCTGCGGGTGCTCGTCGCCCCCGAGGAGGAGGTCGCGGTGGCCTGTCGCACCGTCTCCGCGCTCGAGCGGTCGGACAGCCGCAGCGAGACGACGTCCGGCAGGCCGAAGGCCGCAGCGACCCGGCTGCCCGTCACGGTCGTCGTCCACGAGCGCCGGGGGTTGTCCGCGGTCAGGCTCCACGGGTCCGCCACACTGCGCAGGTAGGGCACGGGGGCGCCACCGAGCCACACGTCCTCGTTGGCGACCGTGCGGCCGCCGGAGGACGAGGAGTACAGCGCCTCGATGACCTGGCCGCCGTACCGCGGGACGAACCCCGTGCTCGGGTCGCCCCCCACGGCCACCGCGGCACGCCAGCGCGGCCAGGCGGCCGCCTCGCTCCCGCTCGGCACCGGCCCGTAGACCTGGTCGCCCTGGCCGTCGGTCACGTGGCAGGCGCACGAGGAGCGGACGCCGGCGGCGACCTTGCGCAGCGCGTAGCTGCGTGCGGCGGCGGCCTGCGCCTGCAGCACCGCGTCGGGCCAGGACCACGGCACCTCACGGATCTGGTCGAGGTACTCGCTGGAGAGCTGCAGGTGCAGCACCCCCTCGAGCGTCGCCGCACCCGGCGTCGGCGTCACGACGAAGGGGGCATGACGGTAGCGACGCCCGCCCACGGACAGGTCGGTCCGGGACTCGTCCCAGGTCACCGAGACGGAGGTGCCGGTCACCGAGGTCGGTGAGCAGGCGGAGCAGGTCGCCACGACACTGCCCGAGGAGCGGCGCAGGCTGACGGTCTGGCCCGCGGCAGGGGTCATCGTGCGCCCGCCGGCGGTGATCGTCAGCCTGCCGCCGCTCGTCCCCGTCGCGAGGCCGGCGATGCTCGCCGTGCTCGCGCCGCGCACGACGTTGACCCGGATCGTCTGGGTGTCGACCACCGCGTCGTAGGTCGTGCCCTGGTAGTAGAAGGCGAGGATCTCCCTGGCCGTCCACCCGGCCTTGGCCTGGGCGTAGGCGCCGTACTGGCTCATCCCGACCCCGTGGCCGAAGCCGCGTCCGGAGAAGGTCCACGACGACGGCACCGCGGCCGCGCCGCTGCTGGCGGTCGTGCCGGTCGTGCCGGTCACGGCGGGCGCGGCGGAGGGTGCTGCGGTGAGCAGCAGGGCGAGGGAGCCGAGGGCCGCGACGAGGGCACGTCGGAACCGCACGGACGAGAGGGGGGGCATGAGGCGTATTGTCCGCCTCTCAGCCCCGATCCGGAAGGGCTTGACCAAGTTCGGCAGGACTCGTGAGGAAACCGAGACCCCAGGCCCAGTGCATCGTGGCGATCGCGGCCGGGACCCGGACGCGCACGGCGGGGTCCTCCCCCTTCGAGATGAGCCACCCGCCGACCGTGACGGCCGCCGCGTAGCCGAGCGGCACGGCCCACGCGGGCCGCCAGACGAGACCGAGCGCACTCGCCGCGAGGGTGCCCGCGACCATCGTCGGCGGGGCGAGGTAGCGGGCGTTGGCGGTGCCCGGGTGACGCCGGGCGACGACCCGCCGCCACCGGCCGTAGCCGCGGTACTGGTCGGCGAGCCGGGCCAGGCTCGGCCGCGGGCGGTAGGTGACGACGAGCTCGGGGGTGAACCAGACCCGGCCGCCGGAGCTGCGGAGGCGGTGGTTCATCTCCCAGTCCTGCGCCCGCTCGAAGTGCGGGTCGTACCCACCCACCCGCTCGAGCGCGGACCGGCGGAAGACCCCGAGGTAGACCGTGTCCGCCTCGCCGGCACCCCCGCCCGTGTGGAATCGGGCCCCACCGACGCCGAGGGGGCTCTTCATCGCGCAGGCGATGGCGCTCTCCATCGGGGTCGTGCCGACCGCGTCCATGATCCCGCCGACGTTGTCCGCGCCGGTCTCCTCGAGGACCGCGACGGCCCGGCTCAGGTAGTCGACCGGGATCTCCGCGTGGGCATCGACGCGGGCGACGACGTCGCCGGTCGAGGCCTCGATCGCCGCGTTGAGCGCGTCGGGGGTGCGCCCGGAGGGGTTGGCGACGGTGCGCACCCGCGGGTCGGTGGCCGCGAGGCCGGCCGCCACCTCGTCGGTCGCGTCCGTCGACGGGCCGAGCGCCAGGACCAGCTCGAGCTCGCCGGGCCAGTCCTGGCGCAGGACCATCCGGACCGCGTCGGCGAGGTGGCGCTCCTCGTTGAGGACGGGCATGACGACACTGACGCGGGGAGGCACGCGCTCCAGTATGGACAAGGTCACGCGGACGGTGCCGCGGACTCGCCGCCACCGTCCTGCGCTCTCCCAGTCATTGCTCCTATCCTCGTCGTCATGTCTGAGCGCCCCTCCCGCCCCGGTCGGTCCCCCGGCGACCGATCTCCTCGACGGCGCGGCGAGGACGACCCGATGGTCTTCGACGTCCGCAGGGGTCGTCGCGACGACGAGACCGCGCGCGCCATCCCGACCGGCAAGCGGTCGCGTCCACGCCCCCAGGGGACGAAGGGGGGCGACGTCCCGACGAGCGGTCGCCCGCGCCCCAGGAGTGCGGCCTCCTCGCGGCCGGCGGCGGCCTCGTCTCGCCGGCCCACCGAGGAGCCCCGGACACGGGTCATGCCCGCAGGGACTCCCCCTTCGCGCCCTGTGCGGGAGGACCGCGAGACCCCACGTCGTCAGGGTCCGCCCCCCGGTGGCGGCGGTCCGCGGCGACCCGCCCCCCGGCCGGCGGGCGACGGACCGACGGGCGGCACGCGTCGCCGGCGTCCGATGCGGACCTTCCTCGCGTGCGTGCTCGTGCTGGTCCTCGTCTGGGGCGGCGCGATGGTCTGGGCGGTCAACTCCGCGTGGTCCCACGTCGCCAAGGTCGACGCGACCCCCGCCGGAGAGCGTCCGAGCGGGGGCGAGGGACGCAATGTCCTGCTCGTCGGCAGCGACTCGCGCGAGGGGCTGAGCGCGAAGGAGCGCAACCGCCTCGGCACCGGCCAGGACACCGGCGGGGCCCGCACCGACTCGATCCTCGTGCTGCACACCGGCGGCGACCGCTCGACCCTGCTGTCGATCCCGCGCGACTCCTACGTCGAGATCCCCGGGCACGGGATGAACAAGATCAACGCCGCCTTCAGCATCGGCGGGCCGAAGCTGCTGGGCGAGACCATCGAGCACAACACCGGCCTCGAGCTCGACGGCTACATGGAGATCGGCTTCGGCGGGTTCGCCCAGGTCGTCGACGCCGTCGGCGGCGTCAACATCTGCGTGAAGAACGACATGGACGACCCGAAGGCGCACATCAACCTCAAGAAGGGCTGTCAGGACATGGACGGCCCGACCGCGTTGGGCTACGTGCGGGCCCGCTACTCCGACCCCGAGGGCGACCTCGGCCGGGCCAAGCGCCAGCGGCAGTTCCTCGGCGCGCTCATGGGCAAGGTCGCGACCCCGGGCAACCTGGTCCAGCCGTGGCGGGTCCACTCGCTCGGCAAGGAGAGCGACGGTGCGCTGACCGTCGGCGAGGATGACTCGATGCTCGAGACGGCGCGCTCCTTCTGGGCCTTCCGCAGCATCGCCAAGGGCGAAGGCAACTCCGTGACCGTCCCGATCTCCGACAACAACCTGCCGACCGCGGCCGGGTCCGCCGTGCAGTGGGACGACGCGAAGTCCAAGCAGCTCTTCGAGGACCTGCGGCAGGACCGGCCGATCACCGTGGAGCCGGACGACTCCTGACCCTCCGGGACCTGGACCTGCGTGCGTGAGTGCGCTCACACGCCGGTAGCGTGCCCTCCATGGACAACACGCTGCACAGGATCGGGGTCGTGGGATGCGGCCTCATGGGCGCCGGCATCGCGGAGGTCTGCGCGCGCGCCGGCTCCGACGTCGTCGTCGTCGAGTCGAGCCGGGAACGCGCCGACGCGGGCCGTGGTCGGATCGAGAAGTCGCTGCGCCGCGCGCAGGAACGCGGCCGGCTCGACAACGCGGACGCGGTGCTCGAGCGCGTCCGGGTCGTCACCGAGCTCGGTGAGCTCGCCGACCGCGACATGGTCATCGAGGCGATCATCGAGGACGAGGGCGCCAAGGTCGACCTCTTCAAGCAGCTCGACGAGATCGTCGAGAGTCCCGACGCGATCCTCGCGTCCAACACCAGCTCGATCCCGATCATGAAGCTCGCGACCGTCACCAAGCGCCCGGAGCAGGTCCTCGGCGTGCACTTCTTCAACCCGGTGCCGGTGCTCAAGCTCGTCGAGCTCGTCCCCTCGCTCATGACCGCCGACGAGACGCTCGAGCGGGCGCGGACCTACGTCGACGGCGAGCTGGGCAAGCGCGCCATCACCTGCCAGGACCGCGCGGGCTTCGTCGTCAACAGCCTGCTGATCCCCTTCATCCTCAGCGCGATCCGCATGTACGAGTCCGGCTTCGCCACCGCCGAGGACATCGACC
The DNA here is from genome assembly GCF_039631275.1 of Janibacter sp. LM. NCBI lineage: Bacteria > Bacillati > Actinomycetota > Actinomycetes > Micrococcales > Intrasporangiaceae > Janibacter > Janibacter sp. LM. The sequence goes on along the minus strand of NZ_JBDIVG010000027.1, from coordinate 30,213 downwards.
AGGGCTTCGTGCTCGGCGCGGCCCACCCCCAGGGCCCGCTGGCCCTCGCCGACCTCATCGGCCTCGACACGACCATGGCCGTCGCGGAGTCGCTCTACCACGAGTTCAAGGAGCCGCTCTACGCTCCCCCGCCGCTGCTCCAGCGCATGGTCGACGCCAACCTGCTCGGCCGCAAGGTCGGGCGCGGGTTCTACACCTACGAGACCTGACGCCCGGGGCCGCGGTCAGCGTGAGGTCGGCAGGCCCTTGAGGAGCTCACGTGCCATCACGATCCGCTGGACCTGGTTGGTGCCCTCGTAGATCTGGGTGATCTTGGCGTCGCGCATCATCCGCTCGAGCGGGAAGTCGCGGGTGTAGCCCGCGCCGCCGAGGAGCTGGACGGCGTCGGTGGTGACCTTCATGGCGACGTCCGAGGCGAAGCACTTGGCCGCGGCGCCGAAGAAGGACAGGTCGGCGTCGTGGCGCTCGGACTTGGCGGCGGCGACGTAGACCATCTGGCGGGCGGCCTCGAGCTCCATCGCCATGTCGGCGAGCATGAACTGGATGCCTTGGAAGTCGGCGATGTGCTTGCCGAACTGCTTGCGCTCCTTGACGTAGGCCAGGGCCTCGTCGAGGGCGCCCTGGGCGATGCCGACGGCCTGAGCACCGATGGTGACGCGGGTGTGGTCGAGCGTGCGCAGGGCGATCTTCAGCCCCTCGCCCTCGGCGCCGATGATGCGGTCGCCGGGGACGCGGCACCGGTCGAAGTGCAGCTCGCGGGTCGGGCTGCCCTTGATGCCGAGCTTGCGCTCCTTCTCGGAGAACCCGAAGCCCTCGTCGGACTTCTCGACGACGAAGGCCGAGATGTTGTTGCCGCGCGGGCCGTCGGGGTCGGTGACCGCGAGCACGGTGTAGAGCTCGGACTCGCCGGCGTTGGTGATCCACGCCTTCTGCCCGCTCAGGACCCAGTCGTCGCCGTCACGGGTGGCCTTGCACCGCATACCGGCGGTGTCCGACCCGGCCTCACGCTCGGAGAGGCCGTAGCTGAACCCCTCCCCCTTCGCCAGACGCGGCAGGTAGCGCGCGTTGAGCTCCTCGGAGCCACCGAGGATCACCGGCATGGAGCCGAGCTTGTTGACGGCGGGGATGAGCGAGGAGGACGCGCAGACGCGCGCGACCTCCTCGATGATGATGCAGACCGCGAGCGCGTCCGCGCCCACCCCACCGTGCTCCTCCGCGACGTGCGCGGCGTGGAAGTCGGCCGCGACAAGGGCCTCGTTGGCCTCGCGCGGGAAGCGCGACTCCTCGTCGACCTCGGCGGCGAAGGGCTTGATCTTCGCCTCCGCGACAGCCCTCACGGCGTCACGGATCGCCTCGTGGTCCTCGGACGTACGGAACAGGTCGAAGTCTGGGTTCGCGCTCACGTCCGTGATCGTACCCGCGCCCCGTCGGCGGTTGCACAGGTGTTCAACGCGGTCAGGAGTCGGTCCCGAAGAGGTCGCGCGTGTAGACCTTGTCGGCCACGTCCTCCAGGTCGGCGGTGCGGCGGTTGGCGACGATGACGTCCGCCGTGGCCTTGAACTCCTCGAGGTCGCGCACGACGCGGGAGCCGAAGAAGACGTCCTCCTCCATGGCCGGCTCGAAGATGACGACCTCGACCCCCTTGCCCTTCAGCCGCTTCATGATCCCTTGGATGGAGGAGGCGCGGAAGTTGTCCGAGCCTGCCTTCATGATGAGGCGGTGCACGCCGACGACCCGCGGGTTGCGGCGCAGGATGTCCTCGGCGACGAAGTCCTTGCGGGTGCGGTTGGAGTCGACGACGGCCTGCATGAGGTTCTGCGGGACGTCCTCGTAGTTGGCGAGGAGCTGCTTGGTGTCCTTCGGCAGGCAGTAGCCGCCGTAGCCGAAGGAGGGGTTGTTGTAGTGCGTGCCGATCCGCGGGTCGAGACCGACGCCGTCGATGATCTGGCGGGTGTTGAGCCCGTGGCGGGCGGCGAAGGTGTCGAGCTCGTTGAAGTAGGCGACGCGCATCGCGAGGTAGGTGTTGGCGAAGAGCTTGATCGCCTCGGCCTCGGTGGAGTCGGTGAGCAGCACCGGGGTGTCGGTGTCCTCGGCGCCCTGGACGAGCAGGTCGGCGAAGCGCTGCGCGCGCTCGCTCACCTCGCCGACGACGATGCGGCTGGGGTGCAGGTTGTCCTGCAGCGCCTTGCCCTCGCGCAGGAACTCGGGGCTGAAGATCAGGTTGTCCGTGCCGACCGACGTGCGCAAACCCTCGGTGAAGCCGACGGGGATCGTGGACTTGATGACCATGACGGCGTCGGGGTTGATGCGCATGACGTCGGCGACGACGCCCTCCACCGTGCTGGTGTTGAAGTAGTTGGTGTCCGGGTCGTAGTCCGTGGGGGTGGCGATGACCACGAAGTCGGCGCCGGTGTAGGCGTCGGTGTTGTCCAGCGTGAACCGCAGGTCCAGGTCGCGGTGGGCGAGGAAGTCGATGATCTCCTCGTCGTGGATCGGGCTCTGACCGGAGTTCAGCTTCTCGACCCGGCGCTCGTCGATGTCGAAGCCCACGACCTCGTTGTGCTGCGCCAGCAGGACGGCCATGGACAGGCCGACATAGCCCGTGCCGACGACGGCGATCTTGGTAGTCACGTGGTTCCTCACTGCACTTGGTTCCGGGGAAGGACGCCCCGCCGCATTATGGCCCACGCGGGTCAACACCTCGTGGCGACCCGATGGCGTGGTCCGTTGATTCCCGCGGCGCGGAAGCGTTGGATGGACCCATGAGCCTGACGCACAAGAACGACACCGAGACGATGCGGCGCCTCATCGCCGACCCCGGGACCTGGGTCGTCGTGGGACTGAGCAACAACACCGAGCGTGACGCGCACCGGGTCGCCCGGTGGCTCAAGCGCGAGATGCACAAGGCGATCATCCCCGTGCACCCCGACGCCGAGACCGTCGACGGGGACCAGGGCTACGCGACGATCAGCGACATCCCGGACGGCGACGTCAAGGTCATCGACCTCTTCGTCAGCTCCGAGCACGTCGGTGCCGTCGTCGACGAGGCGATCGCCCACAAGGACCGGCTGCAGATCGACGCGATCTGGATGCAGCTCGGGGTCGTCGACCCGGCCGCGGCGGACCGGGCCCGCGAGGCGGGCCTGCTCGTCGTCATGGACACCTGCCCGAAGATCGAGTGGCGGCAGCTGCGCAACGAGGGCGCCTCGCGCTGACCCGCTGAACCTGCATTCCCCTAGGGCAATGCAGGTTCAGGTCTGCATTGCCCTAGGGGAATGCAGGGGGTGCGCTCAGCCGCCGGCGACCCGCCGGCGCAGGCGCTCCCCCTTCGCGTGCGCCTGCGCGGACAGGTCCCCGGCGAAGGTCTCCAGGGCGGAACGCAGCCGGGCCGCCTCCTCGCCCTCGCCCGCGGCGAGGATCCGCGCGGCCATGAGCCCGGCGTTGCGCGCTCCTCCGACCGCCATGGTCGCCACGGGGATGCCGGCCGGCATCTGCACGATCGACAGCAGCGAGTCCATGCCGTCGAGGTGCGCCAGCGGGACGGGCACGCCGACGACGGGCAGGGTCGTCACGGACGCGAGCATGCCGGGCAGATGGGCGGCGCCGCCGGCGCCGGCGATGATGACCTGCAGGCCGCGGTCCGCGGCCTGCTGCCCGTAGGCGATCATCTCGGTCGGCATGCGGTGCGCCGAGACGACGTCGGCCTCGTAGGCGATGCCGAGGTCCTCGAGGACCTGCGCCGCGGCCTCCATCGTCGGCCAGTCGCTGTCGCTGCCCATGACCAGACCCACGCGGGGGGTCGAGGCGTCGTCACCGGTCATTCGCTGATCACTCCCTGGATGTAGTCGGCCGCGTGCCGGGCCCGCTCGCGCAGGTCGGCCAGGTCGCTGCCGCTGACGTTGACGTGCCCGATCTTGCGGCCGGGGCGCACGCCCTTGCCGTAGAGGTGGACCTTGAGCTCCGGGTCGCGGGCCATGAGGTGCCGGTAGGTCGGGTACAGGTCGGTCGGCTCCCCGCCGAGGACATTGCCCATGACGGTCCACTCGGCACGCGGCCTCGGTGAGCCGAGCGGCAGGTCGAGCACGGCCCGCAGGTGCTGCTCGAACTGACCGGTCACCGCGCCGTCCATGCTCCAGTGGCCGGAGTTGTGCGGGCGCATCGCGAGCTCGTTGACGACGACGCTGCCATCGGCCAGCTGGAAGAGCTCGACCGCCATCACCCCCGTCACGTCGAGCGCGGCGGCGATGTCCAGCCCGATGGCCGTGGCCGACGCGGCCGTCCGGGGGTCCAGGTCGGGCGCCGGCGCGATGACCTCGGTGCAGATCCCGTCGGTCTGCACCGTCTCGACGACCGGCCAGACCGCGGCCTGGCCGGAGGGGCTGCGGGCCAGGAGGACCGCGAGCTCCCGGACGAAGGGGACGCGCGCCTCGAGCAGCAGCCGGTCACCACGCTCCGCAGCGGCGGAGAGCCACTCGCGCACGTCGTCGATCCCGTCGGCGACGAGCACCCCCTTCCCGTCGTAGCCGCCCCGCGGCGTCTTGACGACGACGGGCCACCCGACCTGCGCGGCGAAGGCGAGGACCTCCCCTTCGTCCGTCGCGACCGTCCACGGCGGGCACGGGACGCCGGCAGCGGTCAGGGCCTCCCGCATGACGATCTTGTCCTGGGCGTGCAGCAGCGCTGCGGGCCCGGGGTGGACGGCGACGCCGTCGGCGAGGAGGGCCTCGATGACCGGCGCGGGCACGTGCTCGTGGTCGAAGGTGACGACGTCGCAGTGCCGGGCGAACTCGCGCACCGTCTCGACGTCGCTCGCCTCACCCACCGGCGCGAAGGGGGCGACGAGCGCCGCCGACGAGTCCTCGGCCTCGGCGAGGACGGCCAGGGTGATGCCGAGCTCCGCGGCGGGACCGGCGCACATCCTGGCGAGCTGGCCACCGCCGATGATGCCGACGACGGGAAAACCTCCGGGGGCGCGTGGGGGGATCGACACGTGCGCAAGGATACGGTGCGCCTTTTTGGCCCGTGCCCCGATTACGCTGCTCGAGATGTCCGAACCCACCGACACCTCCCCTGACGCGTCCGGCGCGCCCTCGCCGACCCAGCGGAAGAGCGGTCTGGCGGGCCTCGTCGACACCGTCTGGCACGAGGTGGCGAAGTTTGGCGTCATCGGCGCCCTGTCCTTCGTCATCGACCTCGGCGGGATGAATCTGCTGACCCACACCGTCCTCGGCGACAAGGTGACGACGGCCCGCCTCATCAGCGGTGTCGCGGCGACGCTCTTCGCGTGGTTCGGCAACCGCAGCTGGACCTTCGCCCACCGGCGGTCCCGGCCGGTGCACCACGAGGTCTCCCTCTTCTTCGTCGTCAACGGGCTCGCGCTCGTCATCTCGACGCTGTGCCTCGTCATCTCGCACTACGGGTTCGACTTCACCTCGCGCCTCGCCGACAACGTCGCCACCGTCATCGGCATCGGGGTGGGCACGATCTTCCGCTTCTGGACCTACCGTCGCTTCGTCTTCGCCAACGAGCCGATGGACGAGGACACCTCGCCGCTCGAGGGCGGCGGCCGCCACATCGCCTGACGAAGGGGGCCGGACCCGCGGGTCAGCGGCTGCCGGGCGCCGAGAGGAAGACGGCGAAGACCGCCGGGTGGGCCTGCACGAGCTCGAGCCGCCCGCCGTTGCGCTCGGCGAGCTGGCGGGCCAGGCCGAGCCCGAGGCCGGAGCCGTGCGACGTGACCGAGCGCTCGAAGATGTGCGGGGCGATCGCTGCCGGGATGCCCTCCCCCTCGTCGCGCACCTCGATGACGACCGAGCCGCTCGAGCCGCGCATCTCGATCTCCACGCGTCCGGCACCGTGGTTGAGCGAGTTCTCGATGAGGGTCTGCAGGATCTGCGACAGGTCGACCGGGGAGCTGCGCACGGCCAGACCGGGCGGCCCGACGACCCGCATCGTGCGGCGCGCCGCGGTGAAGGCCGGCTGGTACTCGCGCTGCAGGCCCGCGAGGACGGAGTCGAGGGAGATCTGCGGGAGGGCCTCGTCCCCCTTCGAGCGGTCGCGCATCGTGTCGACCACGCCCGTGAGGCGCTCGACCTGGGTGACCGCGACCTCCGCCTCGTCCCGGATGGCCTCCAGGTCGTCGATCTGGCTGATCTCCTCCAGGCGCATGAGCAGCGCGGTGAGCGGGGTGCGCAGCTGGTGGGAGGCGTCGGCGGCGTAGTCACGATCGAGCGCGCGCTGCTGGGCCAGCTCACCGGCGAGGCGCGCCAGGTCCCCCGTGGCGGCGTCCACCTCGGGGAGTCCGTGGACCGAGCGCGGCAGGGCCCCCTCGCCGTCGCGGATCGCCGCGATCTGCTCGCGGATGTAGTGCAGGCCGCGCTCACGGCGGCGCTCGACGGACCTCACGACGGGGATGGTGACCCCCGCGGCGATCCCGGCCCCGAGGGCCGGTGCGACGAGGGCCCACGCGACGAGGTCGAGGCCGAGGACGGTGACGCCGTCGAAGCCAGCTGCTGCCACGGCGACGGCGACGAGGACCACCGCGGTGAGGACCGCCGCGGCCACGACCGCCGCGAGGACGATCCGCCAGATCCGCCCCGTGGAGGTCACGCGTCGAATCTGAAGCCGACGCCACGGACCGTGGCGATGTGCCGAGGGTCGGTGACGTCGTCACCGAGCTTGCGGCGCAGGACGGAGATGTGCATGTCGAGGGCCTTGGTCGAGCCGTACCACTCGGTCTCCCAGACCTCGGCCATGAGCTGCTCGCGGGTGACGACGCGACCGCTCTCGCGCACGAGCACGCTCAGCACGGAGAACTCCTTGGCCGTGAGGGCGAGCTCCTCGCCGTGGAACCACACGCGGCGGCTGTCGAGGTCGATGCGCAGCGGGCCGGTCGCCTCGACGACCTCGTCGCCGCGCCGGCGCAGCAGCGCGCGCACGCGAGCCATGAGCTCGGCGACGCGGAAGGGCTTGGTGACGTAGTCGTCGGCACCCGCGTCGAGCCCGACGACGGTGTCCACCTCGTCGGCGCGGGCGGTGAGGATGAGGACCGGCACGTCGGAGCTCGTCGCCCGCAGCCGTCGGCAGACCTCGAGACCGTCGAGGGTCGGCAGGCCGAGGTCCAGGACCAGCAGGTCGGGCGGCAGGTTGAGCGCGGCATCGAGCGCGTCACGCCCGTCGGCGTGCACCGTGACCTCGTACCCCTCGCGGATGAGGGCCCGGGCCAAGGGTTCGGAGATGGCGGTGTCGTCCTCGGCCAGCAGCACTCGTGTCATGGCTGGATCATAGGAACTCATCCGCGGACGTGCGCGGTGACATCGGCGGCGCGTCGCACACCCGTGACGCGGACGAGCCGGCTGGGCGCGACCTCGCCGATGCCGCGGAGCGAGCGCCGACGGGTCGGCAGGGTCGAGAACCCGCTGAGCGGCTCGAGCAGCCGGGTGAGGGCGTCGTCGACGTACACACCCCCGGGCGGGGCGACCGCGGTGAGCCGGCTGGCGCGGTTGACCGTCGTGCCGAAGACGTCGCCGAGGCGCCGCACGACCGGGCCGTGCGCCATGCCGACCCGGGCGGAGGGCAGGAGGTCGTCCTCGCTCATCGCCTCGACGAGGTCGAGGGCGATGGCGGCAGCGGGCGCGACGTCGAAGGTCTGGAAGAGCACCTCGTCGCCCACCGTCTTGACGACCCGTCCGCCGTGCGCGGTGACGATGTCGGTGCACAGGTCCTCGAAGCGCTGGACCATCCGCGCGAGGTCGCGCTCGGTGAGCCGGCGCACCACCGAGGTGAAGTTCACGAGGTCGGCGAAGCCGATGACCGACGGCCGGGAGCCGTCCTCCTCGACCGTGAGCAGGCGCTGGATCGTCGCCGTGAGCTGGCGGCGCCACACGTACACCACGAGCGGCTCCAGCTCGTCGGCCAGCTCGGTGATCCAGGCAGCGGCCGCCTCGGCGTCACGGGCCCGGTCGGGCTCCGGGCCGGCGTCCTCGTCACCGTGGCGCTGACGGGCGACCTCCTCGGTGGCGAGCTGGGCCTGCCACGCCGCGAGCCGGTCCATGGTCCGCGCGATGGCACGGGTCATGTTGAGGGCGAGCTCCTCGGGCAGGTCGTCCTGGCGCACCATCGTCGCGACCCGGGACAGCGCCTCGAGGTCGGCCTCGGTGAACATCGCGTCGCCCTCCTGGACGACGGGGAAGCCCATGGCGTGCCAGAACTTGCGGGCCGAGCGGATCGACACGCCGGCGATGCGGGAGACCTCGCGGCGCCCCATGGAGGCGGGGCGCCCGAGCAGCGAGCGCTCGAAGCCCTCGAGGGCGGCACGGCCGCTCCCTTCGTCCTCGGCGTCGGGGGCGCCGGCGTGGCGCGGGTCGTGCGACAACGGCACCTCCACGGGTCGCCTCGGGCGGGATCAGGGTGAGGTGGACGTGCCCGCGGGGCGGATGTGCTGCACGTCACCCGCGGCCACGGTATCCGAGCCGCTCGCGCCGCTCACGACGAGGCGCCCGTGGTCGTCGACGCCGGTGGCCGTCACCGGCTCCACGGTGCCGTCCGGGCGGTGTACCTCGATGGCCCGGCCGATGGTGGCGCAGGCGCGACGGTAGGCGTCGTGGACCCCCTTCGCCCGGTCGCCGGAGGCGGTGAGGTCGGCGTGGAGGCGGCGCAGGTGGAGCAGCACGGAAGCGGCGAGCGCGGTGCGGTCCGCGTCGACGCCGGCGAGGCGAAGGGAGGTCGCCGTCGCCACGGGCAGCTGCTCGCGGGTGTGGTGCACGTTGATCCCGATGCCGACGACGATCCCGTCACCGGCGGGCCGCATCTGGCACAGGACGCCGCAGACCTTGCGCTCGTCCTCGTCCGGCAGGAGGACGTCGTTGGGCCACTTGAGGTCGGCGCGGACCCCGACCTCGGCGACGGCAGAGCGCACGGCGAGGCCCGCGGCCAGCGGCAGCCACCCGGGGTCGGGGACGACCGGCACAAGGACCGACAACGCGAGCCCGGCGCCGCGCGCCTCCTGCCACGGGCGGCCGAGCCGCCCGCGCCCCGCGGTCTGCAGCTCGGCGAGCACGGGGGCCCACGGCTCGGCCCGCTCCAGGGCGACGACGTTGGTCGACCCGGTCTCGTGCAGGTGCACCACGTCGGGCCACTCGTGTGACCTTCGCAACGACGCGGTCAGACGATGGACGTCGATCGGATCCGGCATGTCGGCAAGGCTAGGCTGCCGCCCATGTCCCAGAGCACCGAGACCACTGACGCGCAGGCGATCGGTGGCACCGACGTCCCCAGCGGCATCGACATCCACACGACCGCGGGCAAGCTCGCCGACCTCAAGCGCCGGGTGGCCGAGGTCGCGCACGCCGGGTCCGAGCGAGCCGTCGACAAGCAGCACGCACGCGGCAAGAAGACCGCGCGCGAGCGTCTCGCCCTCCTGCTCGACGAGGGGAGCTTCGTCGAGATGGACAAGTACGCGCGCCACCGGTCGACCGCCTTCGGCCAGGAGGCCACCCGGCCCTACGGCGACGGAGTCGTCACCGGCTACGGCACGGTCGACGGGCGTCAGGTCGCGGTCTTCGCGCAGGACTTCACCGTCTTCGGCGGGTCCCTCGGCGAGGTCTTCGGCGAGAAGATCACCAAGGTCATGGACTTCGCGATGAAGATCGGCTGCCCGGTGATCGGCCTCAACGACTCCGGCGGCGCGCGCATCCAGGAGGGTGTCGTCTCCCTCGGTCTCTACGGCGAGATCTTCAAGCGCAATGTCCACGCGTCCGGCGTCATCCCGCAGATCTCGCTCATCATGGGCCCCTGCGCCGGCGGTGCCGTCTACTCCCCCGCCGTCACCGACTTCACCGTCATGGTCGACCAGACCTCGCACATGTTCATCACCGGCCCCGACGTCATCAAGACCGTCACCGGTGAGGACGTGGAGTTCGAGGACCTGGGCGGCGCCCGCTCGCACAACACCAAGTCCGGTGTCGCGCACTACATGGGCACCGACGAGGAGGACGCCATCGACTACGTCAAGGCGCTCCTGTCCTACCTGCCGAGCAACAACCTCGAGCAGGCGCCGACCTTCGGCGGCGAGCTCGACCTGACGGTCAACGACACCGACCTCGCGCTCGACACGATCATCCCGGACTCGGCCAACATGCCGTACGACATGAAGGCCGTCATCGAGTCGGTCGTCGACGACGGCGAGTTCCTCGAGGTGCACCCGCTCTTCGCGCCCAACATCATCTGCGGCTTCGCCCGCATCGAGGGCCAGTCGGTCGGTGTCGTCGCCAACAACCCGATGCAGTTCGCCGGGACGCTCGACATCGACGCCTCGGAGAAGGCCGCGCGCTTCGTGCGCACCTGCGACGCCTTCAACGTCCCGGTCCTGACCTTCGTCGACGTGCCGGGCTTCCTGCCCGGTACCGACCAGGAGTGGAACGGCATCATCCGCCGCGGCGCCAAGCTCATCTACGCCTACGCGGAGGCCACCGTCCCGCTCGTCACGGTCATCACCCGCAAGGCCTACGGCGGCGCGTACGACGTCATGGGCTCCAAGCACCTCGGCGCCGACATCAACCTCGCGTGGCCGACCGCCCAGATCGCCGTCATGGGCGCCCAGGGCGCGGTCAACATTCTCTACCGCAAGCAGCTCGCCGCCGCCGAGGCCGAGGGACGCGACGTCGAGACCGCGCGCGCCGAGTTCATCACCGCCTACGAGGACGCGCTGGCGAACCCGTACGTCGCCGCCGAGCGTGGCTACATCGACACCGTCATCACGCCGAGCAACACCCGGATGAACGTCAGCCGCGCGCTGCGGGCCCTGCGCACCAAGCGCGAGACCCTGCCGCCCAAGAAGCACGGGAACATTCCGCTGTGACGTCGTCGCAGGCTCAGACGTCTGATCGGCTCCACGCTGTGACGGGCGCACCCGAGCAGCCCGAGACCGATGCGACGGCTCCGACGGGTCCGCGGATCGAGGTCCTCGGCGATGCCTCGCCCGAGCAGGTCGCGGCCCTCGTCGCGGTCCTGTCCGGCGGCCTGGGCGGCGGCGCGGAGGAGGCCCCGGCGGGCCCCCCTTCGGCCTGGTCCTCCCCGGAGCGGCTCGTCCGCCCGCCGGTGCACCCCTCGCGAGCAGGGTGGGTGGCCTCCGGCCTCCCCCGCTGAGGGCCAGATCGAAAGAACGACCCAGTTACCCGCGGGTACGACGCCCACTCGTCGGGGCGCCGACGACTGCACCCCCGGAAATCGGGGCCCACGCAGCATCGGGCTCGCACGAGTGGGTGTCGTACCCGCGAGTCACGTCCGGGGCGAAGGGGGCGCGTAGCCTGTCGCGGTGTCCTCACCGCAGCCGCAGGTCCTGTCCGTCAACGTCGGCCGACCGATGGTGCAGCGCATCCCCCGCGGCCGTCCCACCGGGATCGGCAAGCAGCCCGTGGAGGTCATCAGCGTGAGCGACCCGGGGCCCAAGCGCGTCGAGGACGGTGCAGGTGTCTCCGGCGTCGGCGGCGACCACGTCGGCGACGGTCGGCACCACGGCGGTTCGGACCAGGCCGTGTACGCCTTCGCCCGGGAGGAGCTCGACGCCTGGGAGCGGGAGCTCGGCAAGGAGCTGCCGCCCGGGATGTTCGGGGAGAACCTCACGACGGCGGGCATCGACGTCGACGCCGCCGAGGTCGGGGACCGCTGGCAGGTCGGCACAGCCGTCCTCGAGGTGCGCGGGCCACGCGTGCCGTGCGGGACCTTCGCCGAGCGGATGGGCGAGCGCGGGTGGGTCACGCGCTTCGCTGCGCACGGACGCAGCGGCGCCTACCTCCGCGTCGTCCAGCCGGGTGAGATCCGTCCCGGCGACCCGATCACGGTGACCCTCTCCGGGTCCGGCCTGGACCTGCCGACCCTCCTGCGCACCCTCCTGCGCCGCCCCTGATCAGAAGAGCGAGAGCGGCTCGTCCTGCACCGCCCGCTCCACCACCGTCTCGGCCGTCCCGGAGCGGGCACCCGGGATACCGGGTCCGGGGACGGGGGCGGCCCCCTTCGCCCACGCGGCTGCGGCGGTCGTGGCGAGCCGGTCGGCATGCTCGTTGAGCTCGTGGCCGGCGTGCCCCTTGACCCACTCGAAGGTCACCGAACGTCCCGCCATCGCGGCGTCGAGCGCCTGCATGATCTCGAGGTTGAGGACCGGCTTGCCGTCCTTCTTGCGCCAGCCCTTGGCCTTCCACCCCGGCATCCAGGAGGTGATCGAGTTGATGACGTACTTGCTGTCGCAGATGACGTGCAGGTCCTCGTCGAGGTGCGCGGTCTGCTGCAGCAGGTCGAGGACCGCGGTCAGCTCACCCATGTTGTTGGTCCCGTGCGCCCAGCCGCCGAGGTCCCAGCGCTCCTCGTCGACGTACCAGCCCCAGCCTGCGGGTCCGGGGTTGCCGAGGGCGGAGCCGTCGGCGGCAGCGGTGAGGGTCATGAGGTCACTCCGGGGGACGTAGGGGGGAACGTGTGCACGCCCGATCCTCGCAGGACCACGATGACCGGGTTGACGAGTAGCCTCGCGCGGGTGACCACCGAGCAGCGTCGCCCGCAGACCGAGATCGACCGCATCGCCGAGGCCCACCTCGACGCCGAGGTCGACCTCTCCCCCATCACCGCGACCTACCTCGGTCTGCCGGGGCACGACGGCGAGCTCGACGACCTCTCACCGGCCGGCTTCGAGGCCGCCGCGCGGCTGCGCCGACGCACCCTCGGCGCGCTCGACGCCGCGGCCCCGGTCGACGACGTGGACCGGGTGACCGTCGAGGCGATGCGCGAACGTCTGGGGCTCGCCGAGGAGATCCACGCCGCCGGTCTGGACCTGCAGGAGATCAACGTCATCGCCTCGCCGATGCAGTCGGTGCGTGATGTCTTCGACCTCATGCCGACGGCCACCGCGGACGACTGGGCGACGATCGCCACCCGCATGGCCGCTGTCCCCACCGCCCTCGAGCAGTGGACCGACTCGCTCGCCGCCGCCGCGTCCCAAGGCAACATCGCCCCCCGTCGTCAGTACGACCGGTGCATCGAGCAGTGCGCGGACCTCGTCGCGGACGACGGGTACTTCGTCGGCCTGCTGGCCGGCGCCACTCTCGAAGGGGGTGACCCCCTACCCGGGACGCTCGCCACCGACCTGCGACGCTCGGTGGACGCCGCCGCAGCAGGCTTCGCGGAGCTCGCCGAGCGCCTGCAGCCCCTGCGTGACCTGGCGCCCCGGGCGGACGCCTGCGGGCGCGAGGCCTACCAGCTGTACTCGCGGACCTTCCTCGGCGCGGAGGTCGACCTCGAGGAGACGTACGCCTGGGGTCAGGAGGAGCTGGCTCGCATCAGCGCCGAGATGGGGGCGGTCGCCGAGCGGATCCGCCCCGGGGCCACGGTCAAGGAGGCGATCGAGGCGCTCGACGCCGACCCGCGCTACCAGCTGCACGGCACCGACGCCCTGCGCGCGTGGATGCAGCGCACCGCCGACGAGGCGATCGAGCTGCTCGACCCGCACCTGGACATCCCCGAGCCGGTGCGCACCATCGAGTGCCGCATCGCCCCGACCGAGACCGGCGGGATCTACTACACCGGGCCGAGCGACGACTTCTCCCGGCCCGGCCGCATGTGGTGGTCGGTGCCCAAGGGCGTCACGCAGTTCGGCACGTGGCGCGAGCTGACGACCGTCTACCACGAGGGCGTCCCGGGCCACCACCTCCAGGTGGGCCAGACGATCTTCCGCAAGGAGCTGCTCAACCGCTGGCGCCGGCTGGCGTCGTGGACCTCCGGCCACGGCGAGGGCTGGGCGCTCTACGCCGAGTGGCTGATGGCCGAGCTCGGCCACATGGACGACCCCGGCAACCGGATGGGGCTGCTCGACGGGCAGTCGCTGCGGGCCGCGCGCGTCGTGCTCGACATCGGGGTCCACTGCGGCTTCGAGGCCCCGCCGGAGGTCGGTGGTGGCGCGTGGACCTACGACAAGGCCTGGGACTTCCTCTCGGCCCACGCCAACATGGACGAGGGCTTCCTGCGCTTCGAGCTCGACCGCTACCTCGGCTGGCCCGGGCAGGCCCCGAGCTACAAGATCGGCGAGCGCCTGTGGCTGCAGCTGCGCGCGGAGACGGCGCGGAGGGAGGGGGACGCCTTCGACCTCAGGGCCTTCCACCGTCGCGCCCTCGACATCGGCGGCGTCGGGCTCGACACCCTGCGTACGGCGGTGCTCGGGCGGGACTGAGGAGGTCTCGCCCGAGCACCGCTCGTCGCTCGGTCAGAGGCGCCAGCAGCTGCTCGCCTGGTTGAGACCGGCGAAGCGTGCCTCGAAGAAGAGCATCGACTTCTCGACGTGCGGGACCATGCCGCCGACGTGCGTCGGGGTCAAGCCGGCGTTGAAGGAGACGCGCGTGCCCTGGTCGCACCAGTCACTGCCGAGCTGCCTGCCGACCGCGTACGGGATGACGTCGTCGCCGAGCGCGTGGTTGATCTGCACCGGGGCGTTGGGCTCGAGCGTCCCGATCCGCTGCTTCGCGACCGCCGAGGCGAAGGGCTCCTCCTCGAGCAGCTCCGTGAGCTTGTGCCCGCTCGTCGTGTACCTCGAGGTGTCCAGGTGGGCGTAGGAGAGGAGGTCGAACACGCAGGCACCCTCGACCTCGCTCGCCAGCTGCTGCCCCGCCGGGTTGAGGTGATCGGTGACGTCGATGTGCTCCGCCGCCGCCACGCCGAGCGTGGCGAAGAGCGCGAAGAGGGTGTAGGTCGTGCCGTCGATGTTGGTCCCGACCTCGGCCAGGTCGGCCGGCGGCGCCCCGATGGCCGAGCCCTTGATGTCCAGCTCGGGTGCGTACGTGGACGCCAGCTCGGCGGCCGCGGCCGCCGCCCCGCCGCCCTGGGAGTAGCCCATGAGGCCGACCGGGGTCCTGGCGTCGAGGCCGCTGCCCTGCAGGTCCTGCGCGGCGCGGGCCATGTCGAGCGTCGCCCGTCCCTGCGGCTCGCGGGCCATGTAGGTGTGCGACCCCGGCGTGCCGAGGCCCTGGAGGTCGGTGATGCCCACCGCGTAGCCGCGTCCCACCGCACGAGCGACACCGATCCCTTCGTACTCGACGAAGCTCTCCATCTGCCGGGACGGGGCGCACCGGTCGCCCATGCCCTGGGTGCCGGGGGCGTACGAGATCAGCGGACGCCGCGAGGCACCGACGTAGGTCGTCCTCGGCACGAAGACCGTGCCGGTCACCGCGATCGGGGTGCCGCTGCCGTCCGTGGACGAGTACATGACCCGCGTCGCGGTGACCACCGACGAGGACAGGCCGAAGGGGTCGAGCAGGAAGGGGGCCGGCTCGCTGCGGATGATCGTGCCGGGGGTGCTCGGGATCCTCGCCGGCGGCTCGTAGAAGGCCGGGCGGGGTGGCTCGGGGGTGTCGGTCAACGTCCGGGCACCGGCGGTACCGGGGACGTCGCGGTGGTCGGCGCCGGCCTGGCCGGCGAGGGGCAGACCGAGGGCCAGGGCCACCGCGGAGGCGGCCACGGCACGCTTCGTCGTCGAGAACATGCGCATCCTGTCGTCGAGGGAGGGGTCGAGGTCCCCCGGACAGGTGTGGTGGCTCCCTGCGGACGACATCGTCGGTGTGGTGGTGGGCCCTATGTTACCCGTCAGTCATCTCGCGGCAACTGGGTGATGATGTGGCCATGACCTCAGTCGTCCTCGCCTCCGCATCCCCCGCACGTCTGGCCCTGCTGCGTGCCGCCGGCATCGATCCGCAGGTCGTGGTGAGCCACGTCGACGAGCCGACGCTCGAGGCGGCGGCCCGGCAGCGTGACCCACACCTGTCCCCGGCCGCGCTGGCCCAGCTCCTCGCGGAGGCGAAGGGGGCCTCCGTCGCCGATCGCCTGCCCCCCGGGACCGACCTGGTCATCGCCTGCGACTCCGTCCTCGAGATGGACGGTCGGGTCCACGGGAAACCGGGGACGGCCGAGGTGGCGCGGGAGCGCTGGCGCACGATGCGCGGGCGCTCCGGCGAGCTGCACACCGGGCACCACGTGATCGACCTGCGCACCGGCAGGACGGCCGGCGCCCCGGCGAGTGCACGCGTGCACTTCACCGGGGCGTCGGATGCGGAGGTCGACGGCTACGTCGCCACCGGGGAGCCGCTGCACGTGGCCGGGGGCTTCACGATCGACGGGCTGGGCGCCCCCTTCGTGGAGCGGATCGAGGGCCACCCGAGCACCGTCATCGGCCTGTGCCTGCCGCTGCTGCGGCGCCTGCTCACCGACCTCGACGTGGCGTGGTGGACGGTGTCAGCGGCGCCGCAGGCCTGATCGGCTCAGCCGCGCGGGTAGGCGACGGCCGCCTCGGCGTCGACGATGCCGCGGCCGTAGAGCGGGCTGAAGCCGCCGCGGGTGCCGAGCAGCGGGTCGCGCGAGGTGGCGAGGATGGCCTGCTCGACGTCGGCCAGGTCACGACCCTGTCCGTAGAGGATCGCCGCGACGCCGGCGACGTGCGGGGTCGCCATCGAGGTCCCGGCGAAGGCGGCGTAGTCCGTGCCCTCGCCGCACTCGTCCGTGCCGGTGCCGCGGGGGACGGTGGAGAGGATGTCGTCGGAGCACTCCCCGCCGAGGAGGCGGCCGGACCCGCCGGGGGCGGCGACGCCCTTGCCGCTGAGCTTCACCGGGAGCTCGGAGAAGTAGGACTTCTGCTCGTCGCGGTCGGTCGCGCCCACGCAGATCGAGTCGCTGCTGAAGGCCGGGTCGTTGCAGACGAGGGTCGAGGAGTTGCCGGCCGCGGCGACGGTCAACGTGCCCTTGTCGCGGGCGTACTGGATCGCGTCCATCATCGTCGTGTCGAGACCGAGGATGGAGAAGATCTGCGTGCCGGGCAGGCCGCCGAGGCTGAGGTTGACGACGTCGGCATCGTGGTCGGCCGCGTAGCGGATGCCCTCGGCGATGTCCTCGTTGGTGCCGGAGCCGTCCTCGAGGACCTTGATCGGCATGACCTGGGCGTCGGGCGCGACGCCGGCGACGCCGATGCCGTTGTCCGCCGTGCCGACGATCGTGCCGGCCACGTGGGTGCCGTGGACGTCGGGGTCCTGGCCCACACCGTCCTGCCCCTGCCAGCTGCCGTCGCCGCAGGACCCGGTGGCCTCGCCGCAGACGAAGTCGGCCCCGGGCACGAGACGACCCTGCAGGTCCGGGTGACCGAGGTCGACGCCGGTGTCGACGACGGCGACGACGACGCCCGCACCGCGGCCGGAGGACCAGGCCTGCTCGGCGTGCACCTGGTCGAGCCCCCACAGGTCGGGGCGGAGCGGGTCGTTGGTGGCGGCGCCGGCGGAGCCGGCGGTGGCGACGAGGCCGATCGCACAGGCTGCGGCGGCGAAGGGGGCTGTCCAGCGCGTCATCAGGGTGTTTCCTTCGTCAGGGGACGTGGCTACCCAACGGTAAGGAAGAGCGAGCGATCTCGCAGCGCGAACGGCAGGACCCCGGTCGCCGCCCCAGGTCAGACGGGCGGGATCCCCCGACGGCGCTCGGTGAACCGGCGGTCGCGACCCCGCGCGTGGCGCAGTCGGGCGAGCAGCTCGCCCCGCAGCTCCTCCGGCTCGATGACCTGGTCGAGGACGAGGTCGGCGGCGAGGCGCTCGAGGTCGACGTCCTCCTCGTACTCGGCGCGACGGGCGGCGATGAAATCGTCGCGGGCGGCCTCCCCTTCGTCGGCCTCGACCTGGGCGATCTTGTTGGCGTAGACCGCGTTGACCGCGGCCTCGGGGCCCATGACGGCGATGCGGGCGGTCGGCAGCGCGATCGTCGCGTCGGGCGCGAAGCCCGGCCCGCCCATCGCGTAGAGCCCGGCACCGTAGGCCTTGCGGACGATGACGCAGAACTGCGGCACCGTCGCCGAGGCCACCGCGGAGACCATCTTGGCGCCGTGGCGGATGATGCCACCCCGCTCGACCTCGGCGCCGATCATGAACCCGGGGACGTCCGCGAGGTAGACGAGCGGGATCGAGTAGGCGTCGCAGAGCCAGATGAAGCGCGCGGCCTTGTCGGCACTGTCGGTGAAGAGCACGCCACCCTTGGCCATCGAGTTGTTGGCGACGATGCCGACGGTCTCGCCCGCCATCCGGCCCAGGCCCACGACGAGCTCGGGCGCGAAGAGCTGCTTGACCTCGAAGAAGGAGTCGTCGTCGACGAGGCCGTCGATGACGTCGTGGACGTCGAAGGGCTGCGACTCGCGCTCCGGGATCGTCGCGGCCGTGAGGGGTACCGCCGGCTCCTCCGGGAGGTAGGTGGGCAGGTCGCTCCGCCAGCTGAGCGGGAGATAGCTCAGCCACAGCCGCGCCGTCTCGATCGCCTCGGCGTCGTCACCGACGAGCACGTCACCGACGCCGCTCACGGTGCAGTGCATGCGGGCGCCACCCATCTCCTCCAGGGAGACCCGCTCCCCCACGACCATCTCGGCCATGCGCGGGCTACCGAGGTACATCGACGCGTTGCCCTCGACCATGATCACGAGGTCGGTGAAGGAGGGGATGTACGCGCCGCCCGCGGCGCTCGGGCCGAAGAGGCAGCAGATCTGCGGGACCCGGCCCGACAGCGCGACCTGGTTGTGGAAGATGTGGCCGGCGCCGCGGCGGCCGGGGAACATCTCGACCTGGTCGGTGATCCGCGCACCGGCGGAGTCGACCAGCCAGAAGACCGGCAGCTCCTCGCGCAGCGCGGTCTCGGTGGCGCGCACGATCTTCTCCACCGTGCGGGCGCCCCACGAGCCGGCCTTGACCGTCGGGTCGTTGGCGATGACGATGACCGGCCGGTCGTCGACGAGGCCACGGCCGGTGACGACGCCGTCGGCCGGGAGCCCCGGGGCGAGGGCGTTGGCGTAGCGGCCGTCCTCGACGAAGGAGCCCTCGTCGACGAGCAGGGCGATCCGGTCGCGGACGTAGAGCTTGCCCTGCGCCTCGAGCTTGGCGGCGGCCTGCTCGCTCGGGCGCTCGGAGGCCTCGTGGGCCTCGCGGATGCGGCGACGGACGTCCTCGACCTTGGGATCGAGAGGGTAGGTGCTCACGGGTGGTGCTCCCTTCGCTCGTCGCTCGCTCAGACCGGCAGGCCGAGGTGGCGGGCGATGACCATGCGCTGGACCTCGGAGGTGCCCTCGCCGATCTCGAGGATCTTGGCGTCGCGGTAGAAGCGTGCGACCGGGTACTCCTCCATGAAGCCGTTGCCCCCGAAGACCTGGGTCGCGATGCGGGTGGCGCTCACGGCCGCCTCGGAGGTGTAGAGCTTGGCGATCGAGGCCGCCCTGGCGACCTCCTTGGCGGAGCGGCGGCCGCGGTCGGCCTCGTCCTTGAGCCACGCGGCCTTGTAGGTGAGCACGCGGGAGGTCTCGGCCATGACCGCGAGGTCGGAGACCTGGAAGCTCACGCCCTGGTTGGCCCCGATCGGGCGCCCGAAGGAGGTGCGCGTCTGGGCATACTCCGTCGACAGCTCGAGCATCCGCTGGGTCAGGCCGGTGGCGAGCGCGGAGATCGCGATCCGCCCGTCGTCGAGGGTCTTGAGGAACTGACGGAAGCCCTGCCCCTCCTCGCCGACGAGGTGGTCGGCGGGCACGCGGCAGCCGGCGAAGGACAGCCCGTGGGTGTCGGAGATGTGCCAGCCGAGCTTGTCGTAGGGCTCCTCGACGGTGAAGCCGGGGGTGCCGCTCGGCACGATGATCGCCGAGATCTGCGGGCGGCCCTCGGCGCTCGTGCCGGTGCGGACCGTCACGGTGACGAGCGAGGTGATGTCGGTGCCCGAGTTGGTGATGAAGGACTTGGCGCCGTCGATGACCCACTCGTCGCCGTCGCGCCGGGCGGTCGTCCGGGTGCCACCGGCGTCGGAGCCGGCATCGGGCTCGGTGAGGCCGAAGCCGGCGAGCGCGCGCCCGGCGACGAGGTCGGGCAGCCAGGTGTCGCGCTGCTCGTCCGTGCCGTAGGTGAGGATCGGGTTGATGCCCAGGCCGACGCCCGCCGACAGGGTGATGCCGATCGACTGGTCGACCCGGCCGAGCTCCTCGATCGCGACGCACAGGGCGGTGAAGTCGGACTGCACCACGCCGTCGACGGTCTCGGCGGAGCCGCCCCAGCGCTCGGGGACGACGAGGCCGAAGAGCCCCAGGTCGCCCATCCGGCGCACGACCTCGAGGGGCAGGTGGTGGTCCTTGTCCCACCGGGCGACGTGCGGCTCGACCTCCTTGTCGGCGAAGTCGCGCACGCTGGCGCGGAAGTCCTCGTGGTCCTGCGAGAGCTCGAACATGTCGTGTCTTCCGAGACGAAGGGCGCTTGACGTTGACGTCAACGTAAAGCATGCTCCCGTCCATGACAAGCGCGACCTGGACGATCCGCGAGATGGCGGACGAGTTCGGCGTGACGACGCGCACGATCCGCCACTACGAGGCCCTCGGCCTGATCTCCCCGGAGCGGCGAGGGACGACCCGGATCTTCCACCGCCGCGACCGCACCCGCCTGGCCCTCGTGCTGCGGGGGCGGCGCCTGGGCTTCCCCCTCGACGAGATCGCCACGATCATCGACCTCTACGACGCGCCCCGGGGGCATGCCAGCCAGCTCGAGTACGTGCTCGGGCAGATCGACGAGCGGCGCGAGGACCTGCAGCGCCGGCGGCGCGACATCGACGACGCCCTCGCCGAGCTCGACACCTTCGAGCAGCGCTGCCGCGACGAGCTCGACGCCCGCTGACCAATCCGTCCTCCCCCTTCGCTCCGAAGTCCCGGCACGAGGCCCCACCGGTCACCCGAGATCGGCCCGGCCAACGACACAGGAGTCAGGTATGCACACCTTCACCAAGGCCGCTCTCGCCACCCCGGCCGCGTGCGCGATCCTCTTCGCGGGAGCCACCGGCGCGAGCGCCGACGAGACGTGGACGATGAACCTCACCGACACGATGGGCAACGACAGCGGGTCGACGTCCACCGCCACGGTCACCGTGGCGGGCGACCAGATGACGGTCGACATCACGGGCACCGGGTTCACCCCGAGCTCGCCGCACGCCCAGCACTTCCACGGCTCGTTCGACGAGAACAAGGACTTCACGTGCCCCACGCCCGCGGCCGACAAGGACGGCGACGGCCAGGTCGACACCGAGGAGGGCCTGCCGACCTACGGCGACATCATGATCTCGCTGACGACGAAGGGGGACACGAGCCCGAAGAGCGGCCTGGCCGTGGACCGCATGCCCGTCGCGGACGCCGACGGCAACCTGAGGTACTCGCGGACGATCACCCTCCCCGAGGGGGCCGGGCCCAAGCTGAAGAACCTGCACGTCGTCCAGCACGGCCTCGACGCCAACGGCAACGGCAAGTACGACATGGACGCGCTCGGCGAGTCCAGCCTGGCGAAGTCCCTCGGCGTCAAGGGCATCCCGGAGGAGGCCACCAACCCGGCGACCTGCGGCACCGTGACGGGGGCCGCGGTCGCAGCGGCACCCACCGGTGGCGTCCAGACCGGTGGCGGCACGACCGAGGGCCTCGAGGCCAAGGGTGCGCTGGGCGCCGGCGCCCTCGCCATGGCGGGCGCGGCCGGCCTGCTCGTCATGCGTCGTCGCCTGACGCAGGAGAGCTGAGCAGGTCGTGCCGCACGACACCCAGGGCCGCGACCGCCGCGCGAAGGGCGTGGCGGTCGCGGTCCTCGCCCTCGCCGTCGCCGGCAGCGGCCTGACCGCCTACGGCCTCTCGCAGCAGGAGACCCGGACGCCGCCCCCCGCGGCGGTGTCGGAGGGCGGGCACGCCGGTCACCACATGGACCCGGCCCCGACGAGCCCGTCCCCGTCGTCCGATCCCGCGCCCGAGCCCACCGCCGAGCGGATGTCTCGGTCGCGCCCCACGTCGATCTCGATCCCGTCGCTCGGGGTGAGCAGCTCGATCACCGACCTCGGCCTGCAGGCCGACCGGACGATGGAGGTCCCGCAGGACGGCACGAGCACGGGCTGGTTCACCGGGAGCCCCACCCCGGGCGAGCTCGGACCATCCGTCCTGGCCGCGCACGTCACCTGGGACAAGGAGCCTGCCGTCTTCTTCGAGCTCGGCTCGATGCGCGAGGGCCAGCGGGTCGAGGTCGAGCGGGCGGACGGCTCGACCGCCGTGTTCGAGGTGAGCGACATCGGGCAGTACCCCAAGACGAAGTTCCCCACCGACGACGTCTACGGCGAGGTCGACCACGCCGCGCTGCGGCTGATCACCTGCGGTGGCCACTTCGACGGGGAGACGGGGCACCACGTCGACAACGTGGTGGTCTACGCCGAGCTGGTCGACGAGCGGGCAGCCGCCAGGTAGGCGTCGATCTCCGCGGCGGTGGGCGCGCTCGTCGGCCCCTTGCGGGTCACCTTGATCGCGCCGGCGGCGTTGGCCCGGCGGCAGGCATCCGGCCAGGTGGCCCCCTTCGCCCGCTCGGCGAGGAGGACGCCGGTGTGCGTGTCGCCCGCGCCGTTGGTGTCGACCGGGGTCTCGGGGAACCCTGGCACGACGAAGGTCTTACCGTCGGCGTGCACCGCGCACCCCCGGTCGCCGTCCCGGACGACCGCCACGGCCCCGTGGCGGAGGTGGGCGGCGACGGCCTCGGCGGCCGGACCCATCCCCGGCGCCCCGCCGAAGTCCTCGGACTCCTCCGCATTGCCCGTCCAGACGTCGGTGAGCGCGACGACCCGGGAGCGAAGGGAGGGGTCCAGCTCGGCGAAGACGGCACCTGGGTCGAGCACGACGAGGACCCCGGCGGGAAGTAACTCGAGCCAGGCGACGATCGGGTCCCTGGTGCGACCCACGAGGCTGTAGCCGCTGACGCACACGAGGTCGCCCGCGACGGGTGCGCTCGTCTGCAGGGACTCGACGCTGATCCGCCGCTCGGCGTCCTGGGTCGTGACGAAGGTGCGCTCCGCAGACGGCTCGACCATGACGACGCAGATGCCGGTGTCGAGCTCCTCGACGACAGGCGCGGACAACGAGACCCCTTCTGCCGCAAGGGTCTCGCGCACGAGGTCGCCGTTGGGTCCCCGACCGTGGGCACCGGCGTGGACCGCCTCGGCGCCCGAGCGGGCCGCCGCGAGGAGGGTCGTCACCGCTCCCCCGGCGTACCGGGTGGCGTCCGTCGCCATGGCGTTGCCGCCGCGACGCGGCAGGCCGGGCACCTCGACGACGACGTCGACGAGCGCCTGGGCGGTGTGGATGACGCGGGGCGCCACCTCAGCCCTCCCGCACCACGTGCACCTTGGCCCGGTGCTCGACGCGCCAGCCCGGCCGCCCGTCGAAGTACTCGTCGGTCGCCGTGCGCGCCCCGGACCAGTGGTAGTAGTCGTCGAGGACGATGCGGCCGCCCGGCACGACATGTGGGGCGATCCGCTCGAGGCAGACCTTCGTCGATGCGTACCAGTCGCCGTCGAGGTGCGCCAGGGCGACCGGGCCGTCGACGTGCACGGTGTCCTCGAAGAGTCCGCGCACCAGCTCGATGTCGTTGTCCGCCACCGGGACCCCGTGGCGGGCGAAGGAGGCGGTCACCTCGCCGAGCAGGTCCTCGCGGTAGCCGTAGTACGTCTGGCCGCCGAGACCCCCGGACTCACCGCGCCGGATCGTCTCGTACCGCTCGTGGACGTCGGCCCCGTCCTCCTCGGTGGGTGGCGGGATCATCCCGAAGACGTCGAAGACCCGCATGGGGCGACCTGCGGCCTTGGCCGCACCCATGACGATCGCGGACCCGCCGAGCGCGGTGCCGCACTCGAGGACCAGGCCCTCGCGACCGGCGCGGTCGGCCTCGGCGACGAGCTCGGCGAGCAGGCGCAGGTCCGCCTCCTTGAGGTAGGTCAGGGACTCCTCGCGCACGCCCGTCACCACGTCCGCGACCCGCGGGGGCAGGTCGATGTCGTCGAAGGGGTGCCTGCTGAAGCCGCGCAGCAGGTCGAGCTCCGCGGTCAGGGCCTGGTTCCGGCTCTTCAGGCGCCGGATCTGGTCGTCGCTCACGTGGGGTCCGTCCTGGGAGGTGGCGAAGGGCGTGGCGCCCACCGTATCCATCGACCCCGCGGACCGGAGCGGACGCGCCCCGAGCCCTCCGGCAGACTGGCGCCCATGACGCACACCCCCCGCTTCGCCTCCGTCGACGACGTCCGTGAGCGGCTCGCGGCCCACGGCTACCTCGCCTCCGACGCGATCGCGACGACGGTCTACCTCGCCGACCAGCTCGGCAAGCCGCTGCTCATCGAGGGGCCGGCCGGTGTGGGCAAGACCGCCCTCTCGGCTGCCGTCTCGGCCGCGACGGACGGCGAGCTCGTGCGCCTCCAGTGCTACGAGGGCGTCGACGAGGCCCGCGCCCTCTACGAGTGGAACCACGCCAAGCAGCTGCTGCGCATCACCGCCGCCGGTGCCCACCACGACTCCCGGGGCGCCGACGAGGCCGACTGGACGTCGGTCAAGGAGGACATCTTCACCGACGAGTTCCTCCTCTCCCGCCCGCTGCTCACCGCGATCCGCAACGAGCACCCGACCGTGCTGCTCATCGACGAGCTCGACAAGGCCGACGTCGAGATCGAGGGGCTGCTGCTCGAGGTGCTCTCGGACTTCCAGGTCACGGTCCCCGAGCTCGGGACGATCCGGGCGAGCCAGACCCCCTTCGTCGTCCTGACCTCCAATGCCACGAGGGAGCTCTCGGAGGCCCTGCGCCGCCGCTGCCTCTACCTGCACATCGACTACCCGGAGGCCGAGCTCGAGCGCCGGATCGTCGCGCTCTCCGTGCCCGGCCTCGAGGACGCCCTCGCCGACTCGATCGTGCGGCTCGTGGGTGCGCTGCGCCGGATGCGGCTGCGCAAGTCGCCCTCGGTCGCCGAGACGATCGACTGGGCCCGCACCCTCGTCAGCCTCGGAGCCGGCGACGAGCCCGACCCGCAGCTCCTGCGCGCCACCCTCGGTGTCGTGCTCAAGCACCGCGAGGACATCGACATGGCGATCGCGCAGCTGGACCTGGACCGTGCCCTCGCGTGACCCGCTCGGCGAGCGCCTCGTCGACCTCGCGCGCTCGCTGCGGCTGCACGGCGTGACCGTCGGGACGTCCGAGGTCGCCGACGCGGCCGCGGTCGCCACCGTCCTCGGGCTCGACGACCGCGAACGGCTGCGGGCCGGCACGGCCGCGGCGATGATGCGCCGCTCGGCCGACCGCGCCGTCTTCGACCAGCTCTTCGACATCCACTTCCCGCCGGCCGTCGGCGGTCGCACGGGGGCGGCCGGCGACCCGGTGCCGACCGACACCGCCGGCGCCCGCGCGCGTGCCGCCGCCATCCGCGAGGACCTCGTGGACGCCCTCGCCCGGGACGACGAGCGCGGCCTCGAGGAGCTCGCCGCGCGGGCGCTCAGCGAGCTCGGCCGCCTGGCCAACGAGGCGACGACGGGCGGGTGGTCCGCGAGCCAGACGCTCGACCGGCTCGCGCCGCAGACGGCGATCGCCGCTGCGCTGCAACGCGCCCGGGACGCCGGCGACGTGCCGGGCGGAGCGGGCGAAGGGGGTGGGGGCACCGGCTCGGGGTCCGGCGCCTCGGGCGGTGGCGGCGCCGGGAGCCCGTGGCGGCCCGAGCGGCTCAGCAACCGCTACGACCGCGACGAGATCCGCGGGCGCGTCGCCGCCTTCCGCCGGGCCGTCGAGACCGAGGCCGCGCGGCGCAACGCGGAGGTCCGCGGCCGCGAGCGCATCTCGCGCTTCGGCGTGCGGGACCCCTTGGAGCGCAAGGACTTCCTGCTCACCGGCACGACCGAGGCGGCCGAGCTGCAGGCCGTCATCGGCCCGCTGTCGCGCAAGCTCGCGGCCAAGCTCGCCGCCCGCCAGCGGCGCCATGCGCGCGGCAGCATCGACATCCGACGCACCCTCCGCTCGGCGATGTCGACGGGTGGCGTGCCGGTGCGGCCGGAGTACAAGCGGCGTCACCGCAGCCGCGCCGACATCGTGCTGCTGTGCGACATGTCGGGCTCGGTCGCGGGCTTCTCCCGCTTCACGATGCTGCTGCTCCAGTCGCTCGCCGGCGTCTTCCGCCGGGTGCGGTTCATTGGGTTCGTCAACACCTGCGACGACATCACCGACCTCGTGCGCGAGTCGCGGGTCGGCGAGGACATCAGCGAGCGCGTGGCCCGCGAGGCGCAGATGACGCGGTGGCACGGGTCCAGCGACTACGGTGCCGCCTTCGAGGACGCGGTCGAGCACCACCTCGACGCCATCGGTCCCCGCTCGACGGTGCTCGTCCTCGGCGACGCCCGCACCAACGGCACCGACCCACGGGTCGAGGCGCTGCGGACCCTCGTGCGGCAGGCCAAGCACGCCGCCTGGCTCAACCCCGAGCCGGCCCGCATGTGGGACACCGGCGACTCCGTCGCGAGCCGCTACGCCGAGGTCGTCGACATGCACGAGGTGCGCAACATCGAGCAGCTGCGGCAGTTCATCTCCCGTCTGCCGGTGACCTGACCCTCCCCTCCCTTCCCCCTTCGCCCTGAACCCGCATTGCCCTAGGGGAATGCGCACCTGATCCCGCATTGCCCTAGGGGACTGCGCACCTGAACACGCATTGCCCTAGGGGAATGCGCACCTGATCCCGCATTGCCCTAGGGGACTGCGCACCTGAACACGCATTGCCCTAGGGGAATGCGCACCTGATCCCGCATTGCCCTAGGGGACTGCGCACCTGAACACGCATTGCCCTAGGGGAATGCGCACCTGATCCCGCATTGCCCTAGGGGAATGCGCACCTGATCCCGCATTGCCCTAGGGGAATGCGGACTCCGGGATCTGCAGACAATCTCCACACGTCGTCCCCGGGATCCACCGATCGCGCTGCCTAGCCTGAACCCATGACCTCCACCCACGCGCCGCGACGGGTCCTCGTCGTCGAGGACGACCCGACGATCAACCAGGCGCTGACCGACCGGTTCGTCGCGGAGGGCTTCGAGGTGTCGCAGGCCCACGACGGGCCGGGGGCGGTGGCGGCCCACGCCGAGCACCACCCCGAGGTGGTCGTCCTCGACCTCATGCTGCCGGGCTTCGACGGGCTGGAGGTGTGCCGCCGGATCCAGGCCGAGCGCCCGGTGCCGGTGCTGATGCTCACCGCCCGCGACGACGAGAGCGACATCCTCGTCGGGCTCGGTGTCGGCGCCGACGACTACCTCACCAAGCCCTTCCGCATGCGCGAGGTCGTCGCCCGGGTCCGCGCGCTGCTGCGCCGCATCGAGCGTGCCGCGGAGCTCTCGCGCGACGCCGGGCCGGTGACCCTCGACGGCCTCGTGCTCGACGCACGCACCCGGCGCTGCACCGTCGAGGGGCTCGCCGTGCACCTGACACCGACCGAGTTCGACCTCCTCGCCCTCCTCGCCCGCGAACCCGGCTCGGTCGCGCGCCGCGAGCGGATCGTCGCCGACCTGTGGGGCTGGGACGAGAGCCTGGGTCGCGGCAGCCTGGACAGCCACGTCAAGTCGCTGCGCGCCAAGGTCGGCAGCCACCGCATCCGCACCGTCCACGGCGTCGGCTACGCCCTCGACGACGGGACGGGTCGATGAGCCGCTCCGCTCCCCTGCTGGAGCTGACCTCGATCCGGACCCGCCTCGGCGTGCTCGTCGGCGCCAGCGTCGTCGTCGCGGCCGTCGTCGGCACGATCGGGACCGACGCCGGGGTCCCGCTCTGGCTCGGCCTGCCGGCGACGATCGGCGTGGCGCTCGTCATCACCCGCTGGCTCGCCACCGGGATGACGACGCCGCTGCTCCAGATGACCGAGGCCGCGCAGCGGATGGCGCGCGGCGACTACGACGCACAGATCACGACGAGCGGGCAGGACGAGGTGGGGAGCCTCGCGCGGGCCTTCAGCTCGATGGCGGGCGAGCTGCGCGAGGCCGAGGAGCACCGGCGACGCCTCGTCGCGACGGTCGCCCACGAGCTGCGCACGCCCCTCAGCGCCCAGCAGGCCCTGCTGGAGAACCTCGTCGACGGCGTCGTCGCCCCCGACGACACGACCCTCGGCGCGGCGCTCGCGCAGTCCGAGCGGCTCGGTGCCCTCGTCACCGACCTGCTCGACCTCTCCCGCCCCGACGGCCGCGGGATCCCGTTGTCCCCCAGCCGTATCCGTGTCCACGAGCTCCTCGACGAGGCCATGGACGAGGCCCGCCTCCAGGGCCGCGAGCTCACGCTCGTCGCCGACGTCGAGCCCACCGACCTCACCGTCACCGGCGACCGTGCCCGGCTCGCCCAGGTGACCGCCAACCTGCTCGACAACGCCGTCCGGCACAGCCCCGCCGGCGGCACCGTCACCCTCACCGCCCGCGCCGAAGCCGAGCGCTGGCAGCTCACCGTCGCCGACGAGGGTCCGGGGCTCTCGCCCGAGCGCGCCGAGCGCCTCTTCCACCGCTTCGGTCCCGGCGGGGACGAAGGGGGTGGCACCGGCCTCGGCCTGGCCATCGCCGCGTGGGTCGCGTCGATGCACGGAGGCAGCATCCGCACGGTCGGCACGGGTGCCGGAGCGCGGATCCAGATGACGCTCCCGCTCGTCCCGCCACGCCCCTCCCCCTCGCCCGCCCCGCTCACCACACAGGAGACCGCCATGACCGCCCAGCCCGTACCCACCACGCCCCTTCGACACGGCGCGAGCGCGCCTCCGGTTCCTGAGGAGGGAGTCCGCGCAGCGGGCGAGCGTCTCGAAGGGCAGGGGGCGGGTGCGGCACCCCCTTCCCTCTCGCTGGCGCGGTGGTGGCCAGAGCGCACGAGCGAGGGGCGGCCCCGGCTGCTGCTCGCCGCGCTCGCCGTCGGGCTGCTCGCCGCGGTCCTCCTGCCGGGCAACGCGATCGGGCTCGGCCTGCTCGTCGTGCTCACCGCCGGCGGCGCGGCGCTGTGGTTCGCCTCGCCGCGTCGCGCCGCGCCCTGGTCGTGGTGCACGGCGGCGCTCGCGCTGCCGCTCGGCCTCACGACGGTGCTGCGCGACGACCCGGCGACGAGCTTCTTCGCGGTCGCCGTCGCCGGCGTGCTCGCCGCCACCGCGTGCACCGACGCACGCACCGTCGCGGGCATCGCGGCCTCGGTCATCGCCTGGCCGCTCTCCGCGCTGCGCGGTCTGCCGCTGCTCGACCGGACGATTCGGATCCTGGCCCGCCGGGGCAGCGCGTGGTCGATCCTGCGTACCGGCGCCGTGAGCCTCGTCCTGCTCCTCGTCTTCGGTGGGCTGCTCGCCTCCGCCGACGCCGTCCTCGGGTCCTGGACCTCGGCGCTCGTCCCCGAGATCAGCGACATGGCCGTCCTGCGCGTCTTCGTGCTCGTCTTCTTCGCCGGGGTGACCCTCGCGGGCCTCTACCTCGCGATCAACCCGCCCGTCGTCGACGGCGCGAGGCCCTCGCCGCGCATCCCAGAGCGCGAGTGGCAGGTCCCCCTCGGTGTCGTCATCGCGATCTTCGTCGCCTTCGTCGTCGCGCAGGCCGCCGCGGTCGTCGGCGGGCACGACTACGTCCTGCGAACCGCAGGGGTGACCTACGCCGAGTCGGCCCGCCAGGGCTTCGGGCAACTGACGCTCGCCACCGCGCTCGTCCTGCTCCTCGTCGCGGGGGTGCGCACCCTGGGACGCACGAGCACAGACCGCGACCGCACGGTCATGCGGGCGATGAACGCGGCGCTGTGCGTCCTCACGCTGCTCGTCGTCGCCTCCGCCCTGCGCCGGATGGCGCTCTACCAGGACGCGTACGGGTACACGACGCTGCGCGTCAACGCCGACCTCTTCGAGATCTGGCTCGGGCTCGTCGTACTCGCGGTCCTCGTCTCGCTCTTCACGCCGTCCCGCCGATGGGTCGGTCGGGCGGTGCTCGTCACGGCCGCGGCCCTGACGATCGTCGGCACGGTCGGCAACACCAGTGCCCGGGTGGCCGAGCACAACATCCAGCGGTGGGAGGAGACCGGCAGGCTCGACACCGAGTACCTGAGCAGCCTGCCGGGCGACGCCGTGCCGGCCATCCACACCAGCTCGCTCCCGGCGCAGCTGAAGACCTGCATCCTCTCGGAGCACCAGGTCCACGGCGCGGGCGACGAGCAGAGCCTGCCGGGCTGGAACCTCGCCCGCTCCCGCGCCGAGGAGATCCGGGCGCTCTACCCCGTGCCGACCGCCTGCGCGCCGGGCCGCGGCTCGTCGACGAGGTGAGCCACGCACCCTCCGTCACGGCCTCGCGGCGGAGGGAAAAGGGGCTCTCCTGACTGATCCGTGGGTCATTTCCGGCCTGGG
>NZ_JBDIVG010000026.1:0-75940 GCF_039631275.1 Janibacter sp. LM | reverse complement strand
TCGTCAACGGCGCGCGAAAACACCCACGGAAGCGTCAGGAGAGCCTCAAAAGGGCGTGATAGAAGAGAGGCTCACTCTCAGGGTCACGCCACGCGATCCGCCAAATTTTGTCGGGAAGCACCAGTCCGTGAGGCACGCCCTCAACGAGGGCCACAGCACCGACGAGTTCGGTCGTGTTTGCACGGCTCATGAGCAAGTCGCCTTGGCGCACAAAGTGGCCTTCGGGTGGCACGTAGCTTGCCGGCAGTGCCTTCGCCTCGTCAGGCTTGAACCGCCCAGTTGTCACCGCGCTGATCTTGAGGACACGAAACTCGGAGGCGGATGACGCGTCCTCTGCTAAGAGGTTTCGACCTCCAACGAGCGTTGCGACTTCGCCAAGAGCCACCTGGGTCTTCGATTGATCTGGATTCCCGAACATGTCATGAAAGATCGATTGGGTGAGGTCGTCAAGGTGAGCGAGGACCTGGCGGCGTTTGGCGCTGACGGCGTCGGCGCGGTCGAGGATCGCCGCGATCCACCGCTGCTCATCGAGGGATGGGAGCGGGACCCGGATCTGTTCGACGGTCTTCTTCGACAACTCCTTGAACGTCGCGCCGTTGCCGAGCGACTGGAGGTAGCCAGTCTTGAATTTCAGCCAGTGGTACAGGTATTTCGCGTCAAGATCAGGACCGGGGATCAGACTCTTGAAGCCTTGGTTTGTAGCTATCGGGACCAAGTTTATTGCGACGTGCCCAATCGGTGCTCGTGAACTAAGGAGCACGGAACCTTCGGGCAGAATAGTCGTCGCGCAACTTCGGACACCTGCCCGCGTGATCTTCCGCGGAGTTGTTGCGATGTAGGGGCCATCAAGCTTGCTGAGATCGGCTGGAGTTACCCAATCTACGTCCCCATCCCAGTACTCCGGAACACTCGTTTTCGGCGTCGCACCCGAGACAATCGCGGCGATCTCGCCGAGAGCAGCAGTCCTCACGACAACATCGCCTTCAACTCGTCCATCCCCTTCGCGATCTCGGCATCGAGCGTCTCGATGTCCGCGATGATCTCCAGCGGTGCGCGGTGCTCGACCTCGTCGTACTCGATCTCCTTGTACCGGTTGAGCGACAGGTCGTAGTCCTGGGCGACGATGTCCCCCTTCGGCACGGTGAAGGACTGGTGGGTGCGCTCACGGTCACGCTCGCTCCCTTCGCGCTCCGTCCACCGAGCGAGGACGTCGGGGAGGTCATTGGCCTCGACCGGGTTGCGCTTGTCGTCCAGCGAGAAGCCGTCGGCGCGCACGTCGTAGAACCACACGTCGTCCGTGCCGCCAGAGTCCGTCTTCGTGAAGAAGAGGATCGCCGTCGAGACACCGGCGTAGGGCTTGAAGACGCCGGAGGGGAGTTTCACGACCGCGTCGAGCTTCTGCTCCTCGACGAGGATCTTGCGCAGGGTCTTGTGCGCCTTCGACGAGCCGAAGAGGACACCGTCCGGGACGATGACCGCGGCGCGCCCACCAGGCCTGAGGAGCTTGAGGAAGAGCGCGAGGAAGAGCAACTCGGTCTTCTTCGTCTTGACCACGCGCTGGAGGTCCTTGGACGTCGACTCGTAGTCGAGCGACCCGGCGAAGGGCGGGTTCGCGAGGATCAGCGAGTACTGCTCCTCCTCGCTGCTCGCGCCCTCGGAGAGCGAGTCCCGGTAACGAATGTCGGGAGCCTCGATGCCGTGCATGAGCATGTTCATGCTGCCGATCCGCAACATGGTCGAGTCGAAGTCGTAGCCGTGGAACATGCTGTGGTGGAAGTGCTGCCGCTGCGCGGCGTTTGTCAGTGCTGATGGATGGTGCTCGCGGACGTACTCCGAGGCCGCGACGAGGAATCCCGCCGTGCCGCAGGCCGGGTCGCAGATCTCGTCCTCGGGGGTCGGCGCAGTCATCGCGACCATGAGCTCGATGATGTGGCGCGGCGTGCGGAACTGGCCGTTGGTGCCGGCTGAGGCGATCTTCGACAGCAGGTACTCGTAGAGGTCGCCGTTGTTGTCGCGGTTGTCCATCCGGATGTCGTCGATGAGGTCGACGACCTTGGACAGCAGCGCGGCCGTCGGGATCGTGTAGCGGGCGTCCTTCATGTGGTCGGAGTAGGTCGAGCCCTCACCCCCTAGCGTGTGGAGGAAGGGGAAGACCCCTTGGCCCATCGTCTGGTGCGCCTCGGCTGCCTCGGCGTTCTTGAGGTGCTGCCACCTCAGGTGTGACTCACCGGGGAGGAAGATCGGGTCATCGATGCTGCCGGTGACGCGGGCCTTCTTCTCCTTGAGCGTCTGCAGCTCGTCCAGCCGCCTGATGAAGAGCAGGTAGGTGATCTGCTCGATGACCTCCAGGGGATTGGAGATCCCGCCGCTCCAGAAGGCGTTCCAGACGGTGTCGATCTTGCTCTTGAAGTCTCCGGTGATCACGAGCGTCAGGCTACTTCCCCGTCGCCTTCGCCCCCCGCACCGGTGAGCGGGGCGGCGCCGTGGAGGGACGGTCCTGATCCGGGTCGATGTGCTCGCGACCGGCTATCCGGTCGCTGGCCCGTCGACCCCTGATACCTCGATCCGTCCCGGAGCCGCACCCGGACGCCCTTCCAGCTCAGACCTCGGGCAGGTCGTGGTGCACCCAGACATTCGGCTCGACGTACACCGCGTGGTCGTTGGCGACGTCGACGTGCACCGGGGCGAGACCCCCTTCGACATCGACGCGACCATCCGCATCGAAGGGCAGGCCGGTCCACTCACGCCACTGCTGCAGCGTCCCCGGGATCGTCATCGACAGCGGCGCGACCTGCACGATCCGGCCACCGAGCCGGACGTGAGCGCGCAGCCACGGGTCGACCGGGAGCCCGTCCTCGCGCACCCGCCGCGCGTACTCGTCCGCGCCGGTGCGCGGCTCGAGCCACTTGCGGGTCGGCCGCACCGGGCCGAAGAGGTCCCGGCAGCCCAGCGCCGCGTACCGCCGGCGCGCCTCCGCGAGCAGCGCACCGCTCAGGCCCTCGCCTCGCCGGCCCACCGCCACCCGCGCCTCGATGAGGCTGACGGTCGAGAGGTCAGGGGTCGCCTCCTTCGCCACCATCCACTCCGCCCGCTGGAGCGCGTGGTCCCACCCGCGGGGAGGGAGGGAGTGGACGTCCGCCTCGAACGGGACGGCGTGCAGCCGCGCGACCGCCACGTCACCGTCCATGACGACGAGGTGCAGCTGCGGGAAGCCGTCGACCACCGCCTCGTAGGCGCGGTCCGACGTCGGGTCCTGGAGCATGAAGGTCGGCCAGTCGTCGTCGATCGACCAGAAGGCGTCGACGAGGTCCGGGCGCTCGGCGAGGGAGTGGGTCCGCATCAGGCCATCCAAGACGAAGGGGGAGGAAGGGGCCACTGGGTTTTCGCTGGGTAGGGTCGGCCCATGACGGATCGCGACTTCCGCAACCTCTACCGCCACGGCTTCGCGCGGGTCGCCGCGTGCACGCTCCCGGTGACGATGGCCGACCCGCACGCCAACGCGGAGGCGGTCCTGACGCGGGTGCGCCACCTCCACGAGCGCGGCACGGCGGTCGCGCTCTTCCCGGAGCTGGGCCTCACCGGGTACGCCGTCGACGACCTCTTCCTGCAGGACGTGCTCCTGCGCGACGTCGAGGCCGCCCTCGTCCACCTCGCCGAGCAGACCGCCGACCTGATGCCGCTCGTCGTCGTGGGCGCCCCCCTTCGCCACCGCAACCGTCTGTACAACTGCGCGGTCCTCATCCACCGCGGCGAGGTCGTCGGCATCGCGCCCAAGGCCTACCTGCCCAACTACCGTGAGTTCTACGAGAAGCGGCACTTCGCGGCCGGGGCCGGCATCGTCGACGAGTGGTTCCGGCCGACCTTCGCCACCGGTGATGCTGCAGAGGTGCTCGACGGCGTCCCCTTCGGCACCGACGTCCTCGTCCACGTCGACGACGTGCCGGGGCTTGTCGTCCACGCCGAGGTCTGCGAGGACATGTGGGTCCCGGTCCCGCCGAGCCACGCGGCGGCCCTCGCCGGTGCGACCGTCCTGCTCAACCTCTCCGCCTCCCCCATCACCGTCGCGCGCGCCGATGACCGGCACCTGCTCGCCCGGTCCGCGTCGATGCGCTGCAACGCGGCCTACCTCTACGCGGCGGCCAGCGAGGGCGAGTCGAGTACGGACCTCTCCTGGGACGGCCAGACCATGGTCTACGAAGGGGGAGACCTCCTCGGCGAGTCCGAGCGCTTCCCCGCTGGTCCCCGCGAGACCCTCGTCGACGTCGACGTCGACCGGCTGCGGCAGGAGCGCATGCGCCAGGGCAGCTTCGACGACAACGCGGTCGGCATCGGTGTCGACGTCGCGCCCTTCCGCGAGGTCCACATCGAGATCGACCCACCGACCGGCGACCTCGGCCTGCTCCGCGCGCTCGACCGCTTCCCCTTCGTCCCCGACGACGAGGCCCGGCTGGCCCAGGACTGCTACGAGGCCTACAACATCCAGGTGTCCGCCCTCGAGCAGCGGCTGCGCGCCATCGGCGGCCCCGACTGGGAGCCGAAGATCGTCGTCGGCGTGAGCGGCGGGCTCGACTCCACCCACGCCCTGCTCGTCGCGGCCAAGGCGATGGACCGGCTCGAGCGCCCGCGCACCGACATCATCGGCATCACGATGCCGGGCTTCGCGACGAGCGACCGCACCAAGACCAATGCCGTCGCGCTCATGGAGTCGCTCGGCATCACGTGGGAGGAGCTCGACATCCGGCCCACGGCCACCCAGATGCTGCGCGGCCTCGGCCACCCCTACGGGCTCGACCCCGAGGCGGACCACCCGGACGGGGTCTACGACGTCACCTTCGAGAACGTGCAGGCCGGGCTGCGCACGGACTACCTCTTCCGCATCGCCAACCAGCGCGGGGGGATCGTGCTGGGCACCGGCGACCTGTCCGAGCTGGCCCTCGGCTGGTGCACGTACGGCGTCGGCGACCAGATGAGCCACTACGGGGTCAACGCGGGCGTGCCCAAGACGCTCATGCAGCACCTCGTGCACTGGGTGGCCGACTCCGGCCAGCTGCCCGAGGTCTCGCAGACGCTGCTGTCGGTGCTCGGCACCGAGATCTCCCCCGAGCTCGTCCCGAGCAAGGACGCGGACCGGCCGCAGTCGACCCAGGACAGGATCGGGCCGTACGCGCTGCAGGACTTCACCCTCTTCCACGTGCTGCGCCGTGGGGACCGGCCGAGCAAGATCGCCTTCCTCGCGGAGCAGGCGTGGTCCGACGCGTCGCGCGGCACCTGGCCGAGCTCGGTCGCCGAGGAGGATCGCGGCGCCTACGACCTGGCCGAGATCAGGAAGTGGCTGCTCGTCTTCGTCCGGCGGTTCTTCGACAACCAGTTCAAGCGCTCGGCGCTGCCCAACGGGCCCAAGGTGCTGCCGGGCGGCACATTGTCACCGCGGGGTGACTGGCGGATGCCGAGCGACGTCGCCGGCACCCGCTGGGTCGCGGACATCGAGAACAACGTCCCGACGCAGTGACGAAGGGGGGCACTCCCCCCCTTCGTCACGGGGTCACTTGATGCCGATCGAGGGGCTGTCGGTCGCCGTGTCGCCCTCGGCGTAGGTGTAGCTGCCCATGCCCATCTTGCTCATGACGACGCCGACGACGATCGTCACGACGGTCAGGATGACGGCGAGGATGCCGAGCATCGGGCTCAGGGCGATGACGGCCCACGTGCCGACGGCGGCGGCGATGACACCGAGGACGAGGACTGCGTACCACGCGGCGTTCTGCGCGTGGCCCAGGTCCTCGACGGCGTGCGGCCCGGTCGGCGGGTGGGACAGGCGAGGGTGCTTGCTCATGGCGCCCATCATCCCATGAGGCGACGCCTCGTGGACAAGGCCTCTGCCCTCACGTCCGCGGGCCTGCGAGATCGCGCAGGTCACGCCGCACGACCTTGCCGTTGGCGGTCCGTGGCAGCGCCTCCAGCACGCGCACCTCGCGGGGCCGCTTGTAGGGGGCGAGCCGCTCGGCCGCGCGGTCGAGCACGCCCTGCCGCAGCGACCGCGGGTCGGTACCGGCCGTCGGCACGACCCACGCGCAGACCAGGCTGACCCCGTCACCGACGGTGAGCGCCGACACGGCGACCTCGGCGACGCCCGGCGTGCCCGCGAGCGCCTCCTCGACCTCGGCCGGGGAGACGCGGTAGCCCATCGCGTTCATGACGTCGTCGGAGCGACCGTGGTAGGTCAGGTACCCGTCCTCGTCGAGCTCGGCGAGGTCACCGGTGACGAACCACTCCCCCCGCAGCACCTCGGCCGTCTCCTCGGGCCGCTGCCAGTAGCCGAGCATCAGGCCCGGGTCGGAGCGGTGGACCGCGAGGCGCCCGATCTCGCCGGGAGGCAGGGGCATCGGGGCGTCGAGCCGCTCGGGGTCGAGGACGGCGACCCGGCGGCCGGGCTGGGCGCGCCCCGGGCTGCCGGGGCGCACCGGCACGTCAGGCCCGGTGGAGACGAAGGTCGAGATCTCGCTCATCCCGAGCGACTCGTGCAGCGGCACCCCGGTCGCCCGCGTCCACTCCCGCCACAGGGACGAAGGGAGCGCCTCGCCTGCCACGAGCGCGGCCCGCAGGGAGCGCAGGTCCCACGCCGCCGGGTCCCCGTGGCGCAGCAGGTGGCGGTAGACCCCCGGGACAGCCGCGACGTGGGTCGCGCGGTGGGAGGCGATGATCCGCGGCCAGACCAGGCCGTCCCGCGGACCGTCGTGGACGATCGCGGTCGCGGCACTGGCCCACGGGTCGGTGAGCCCGACGCCGAGCGTGTACGTCCAGTTGAGGGCACCGGCGTGGAGCATGACGTCGCCCTCCTCGAGCCCGTACCAGCCGCGGTACATCGGCCGCCGGCCCCAGGCGCTGCGGTGGGCGTGGGTCACCCCCTTCGGCCTGCCGGTCGTGCCGGAGGTGTACGTGATGAAGGCCGGCCGGTCCGGGTCGCCGAGGTCGTGCTCGGCGCGCTCGCCGCCCGCGACCCAGGTCGCGATGTCGTCGGCCGTGACGACCGGGACGCCCTGCGGGACCACGAGATCGAGGTCGGGGTCGAGCGCGACGGCGGAGGCCCCGCAGTCCCGGAGCAGGAGCCCGGCCTCGTCCGCGGTGAGCTGCGAGCTCGTCGGGACCGCGACGAGTCCCGCCGCGATCGCCCCGAAGAAGACGAAGGGGAACTCCGCCCGGTTGCCCATGCGCAGCAGCACGCGGTCACCCGGGTGCAGCCCGAGCCGGAGCAGCCCGGCGGCCACGGCACGCACGCTGTCGTCGACCTGCCCGAAGGTCCACCGCGAGTCGTCGCCGTCGCCGTGCACGACGACGAGCGCGTCCCGGTCCGGAGCCCGCCCCGCAGGGTCGGCGACGCAGTAGACGGACATGCCGAAGGGGGACGGGACCGCCTCGCCCGGGACCGGCCGGACCGGCCAGCGGGCCGCCCCCTCGCCGGCCGTCACGCGGTGTGGGCGTCGGCGACCGACAGCGCCTCGTCGAGGATCGCCAGGCCCTCACGGACCTCGTCGGCGCTCGTCGTGCACGGCGGCACGACGTGGACCCGGTTGCCGGCGACCATCGGCCACAGCCCGGCCTCCTTGCACGCCGCCGCGACCTCACCCATCGGCGCGGACGCCTCGCCCGAGGCGTTGAAGGGCACGAGCGGCTCACGGGTCTCCCGGTCGCGCACGAGCTCGACCGCCCAGAGGACGCCGAGGCCACGCACGTCACCGACGCTCGGGTGCCGCCCGGCGATCTCGCGCAGGCCGGGGCCGATGACGTCCTCGCCGAGCGCGCGGGCGTGCTCGACGATCCCGTCCCGCTCGAAGATCCGCATCGACGCCACCGCGGACGCGCAGGCGAGCGGGTGTCCCTGGTACGTCAGGCCGCCCGGGTACGGGCGCTGCCCGAAGGTCTCCCGGATCGGCGCGTCGACGATGACCCCGCCGAGCGGGACGTAGCCGGAGTTGACCCCCTTCGCGAAGGTGATGAGATCGGGCGTGACGCCCCACCGGTCCACGGCGAACCACTCGCCGGCGCGGCCGAAGCCGGCCATCACCTCGTCGGCCACCATGACGATGCCGTGCTCGTCGCAGATCTCGCGGACACCGGCCAGGTAGCCGTCCGGCGGGACGAGCACGCCGTTGGTGCCGACGACCGTCTCCAGGACGATCGCGGCGACGTGCTGGGGACCCTCGACGGCGATCGTCTGCCGCAGGTGCTCCAGCGCGCGCTCGCACTCCTGCTCGTCGCTGTCGGAGTGGAAGGGCGAGCGGTACGGGTACGGGCCCCAGAAGTGGACGACGCCGGTGAACGACGGCTCGCTCCCCCACCGCCGAGGTTCACCCGTGAGGGCCATCGCCCCGGACGTGCCGCCGTGGTAGCTGCGGTAGGCCGCGAGGACCTTGTGCCGCCCCGTGTGCAGGCGCGCCATCCGGATCGCGTGCTCGTTGGCGTCGGCGCCACCAGTGGTGAAGAAGACCGAGTCGAGGTCGCCGGGGGCCCTGGCGGCGATCATCGCCGCGGCCTGCGAGCGCGCCTCGACGGCGAACCCCGGTGCTATCGTCGTCATCCGCCCGGCGGCCTCGGCGATGGCCGCGACGAGCTCCGGGTGCTGGTGACCGATGTTGACGTTGACGAGCTGGCTGGCGAAGTCGAGGTAGCTGCGGCCCTCGTGGTCGGTGAAGCGCGACCCCTGCGCCGACGCGACGCCGGGCGGGTCGATGAGGTCCTGGGCCGACCAGGAGTGGAAGACGTGCGCCCGGTCGAGCCGGCGCACCTCGTCCATGTCGAGCGAGGGCAGCAGCTCCCCCATCACATCTCCTCGTGGGTCTCGGGATCGGCGCCGAAGAGGCGCCCGTCGGGCCGGCCGAGCGCGGTGATCGCCTCGGTCTCGGCGTCGGAGAGGTCGAAGCCGAGCACCTCGAGGTTGGTGCGCTGGCGCTCGGGGTCCGCGGACTTCGGCAGCGGGAGGGAGCCGAGGTGCAGGTGCCAGCGCAGGACGACCTGGGCCGGCGTGACGCCGTGGGCCTCGGCGGCGGCCACGACGGGCGCCGCGTCGAGGAGCTCGCCGCGGCCGATCGGGCTCCACGCCTGGGTGACGATGCCGCGTGCGGCGTCGGCGGCGCGCTGCTCCACCTGCGGGAAGGCCGGGTGCATCTCGATCTGGTTGGACGCCGGCGTCACACCCGTGGCCTCGATGACCTCGTCGAGGAACCGCGGCGTGAAGTTGCTGACGCCGATGGACCGGACGAGCCCGGCCTCCTTGGCCGCGACGAGCCCCTCCCACGCGCGGACGTACGACTCCTGCGAGGGGTTGGGCCAGTGGACGAGCACGCTGTCGAGGTACTCGAGGCCCATGACCTGCAGCGAGGTCTCGATGCAGCCCTTGGCGCCGCGGTGGTCGCGACCGGGCACCTTGCTCTGGATGAAGACGTCACCGCGATCCAGGCCGCTGGCGCGCACGGCCTCCGCGACCTCGCGCTCGTTGCGGTAGTTCACCGCGGTGTCGATGAGGCGGTAACCGACCTCGAGCGCGGAGACCATGGCGCGCACGCCGTCGTCACCGCGGAGCGGGTAGGTGCCGAAGCCGAGGACGGGGACGGAGACGCCGTCCCCCAGGACGCGTGTGGGGAGCTCAACCATGGACCCACGCTAACCAGCCGCGCGTCGCGGTGCGAGCCCCGGTCGGGGTCGGGCAGGAGGGCCCGCCGGCTCACTCCCCGAGCACGGCGAGGAGCTCCCCCTTCGCCTGCGTGTACTCGGCCTCGAGCTGGTCGACGAGGTCGGCCACCGGCAGGACGTCCTCGATGCCCGCGACGGAGTGCCCCGCGCTCCACACGTCGCGCCACGCCTTGGGCGCGACCGTCGACGAGGTGCTGCGCGGTTCCTCCTCGGTGTGCGGGTTGGTCACGTGGGAGACGTCGATGCGCTCCGGCGCGGGCAGGTCGTCGGGGTCGAGGCCGGCCCCGATGATGCTGCGGCGCAGGAAGTTGGCCGGGATCGTGCTGATCGACGGGGTGTAGACGATCTCCTCGGCGCCCGAGTCGACGAGCATCCGGCGGTACTCCTCGGACACGGCCGACTCCTGCGTCGCGAGGAACCGCGTGCCCATGTACGCCAGGTCGGCGCCGGCGGCCTGCGCCGCGAGGACGTCGCGGCCGGAGCTCAGGGCGCCGCCGAGGATGAGCGGCCCGTCCCACACCCGACGCACCTCGGCGATGAGGGCGAAGGGGTTGAGCCCGCCCGAGTGGCCACCGGAGCCCGCGGAGACGAGGATCAGCCCGTCGACGCCGGCCTGCGCCGCCTTGACGGCGAAGGGGGCGTTGACGACGTCGTGGAAGACGAGACCGCCGTATGAGTGGACCGCGTCGACGACGTCCTTGGCTGCGCCGAGACTGGTGATGACGAGCGGCACCCGGTGCTCGACGATCTTGTCGAGGTCGGCCTCGATGCGCTTGTTGGTGCGGTGCACGACGAAGTTCACCCCGTACGGCGCGGGCTCGCGGCCGGTGTCCGTCGGCTCCGCGAGCGCGCTCTCGATCTGCGTCAACCAGCCGTCGAACTCGTCCGTCGTGCGCAGGTTGAGCGCGGGGAAGGTCCCGATGACACCCGCGCGGCAGGTGCCGATGACGAGGTCGAGGCCGGAGCCGAGGAACATCGGCGCGGCGATGATGGGCAGGCGCAGTCGGCCCTGGAGCTGGGGGGGCATCGTCATGCCCCCCATCCAAACAGACCTGCGCCGCGGTTACCGGGCTCGCCTCGTGGCGAGGGCCATCCCGCGGCCCATCAGCGACCAGTACCGCGCGGGGACGGCGCGCGCGAGCTTGTCGAGCGCCTTGGCGTCGTTGCCGATGAGCAGCCGACCCTGCCGCGCGATCGCGGCCTCGATGATGGCCTCGGCGGCCCGGTCGGCGGGGTGGCTGAGCATCGTGTCGAAGGCCTTGCGGTAGGTCTCGGCCTCCCCCGGGTCGACGCCCTCGGCGACCCGCGCGTTGACCGCGATGTTCGTCCTGATGCCGCCGGGGTGGACGACGGTGACGCCGACCGGCTGGTCCTCCTCGTCGAGCTCGCTGCGCAGCGACTCGGAGAACCCGCGCAGGCCGAACTTGCTCGTGCAGTAGGCGCTCTGGCCGGGTGGCCCGATCAGCCCGAAGAGGCTCGAGGTGTTGACGATCTGCCCCTGGCCGTTGTCGAGCATCACCGGCAGCAGCGCCCGGGTGAGGCGGATCGGCGCGAGCAGGTTGATCTCGAGCAGCCAGTCGAAGTCCGCGGCGCTCACCTGCGTGAAGCGGCCGCCGACGGCGACGCCCGCGTTGTTGAAGAGCATCGTCACGGCCGGGCGCTCGGTGCGGACCCGCTCGATGACGTCGTCCGTGGCGGCCCGGTCGGCGAGATCGACGACGAAGGGG
This sequence comes from Janibacter sp. LM, assembly GCF_039631275.1. Lineage (NCBI taxonomy): Bacteria > Bacillati > Actinomycetota > Actinomycetes > Micrococcales > Intrasporangiaceae > Janibacter > Janibacter sp. LM. Next base: position 64,526 of record NZ_JBDIVG010000026.1, on the reverse strand, counting down.
GTGACCCCCGCTCCCGGCGTCTCCCGCCCGATCTCGGCGGCGACGCGCTCCAGGCCCTCCGCGTCCCGGTCGAGGACGACGAGGTCCGCACCGCGCCGGGCCAGGCCCTTGGCGAGGTGCTCGCCCATCCCACCGGCCGCGCCGGTGACGACGGCGGTGCCACCGGCGACGACGAGCTCGGGCCGCTTCATCGCAGCACCTCGAGGGTCTCGTCGCGCACGTCGCCCGGGGAGCCGTCGACATTGCTCGACGTCCCGGGCAGCGGCAGGACGGCCGGCGCCGCCGCACCCCGCGGGAGGTGGGCCCCCTTCGCCCCGACGGGCAGGAAGTGCATGTCCGCGGTCACATCGGCGCGGCCGAAGGCGATCTTGTCCTTGAGGTAGCTCTGCGGCATCGTCCACGGCGCCCGGTCGCCGACCTTGGGGAAGGCCGAGACGACACGCTGGACGTACCCCGCGGTGAGGTCGAGGATCGGCCCGGCGGTCATGCCGTCGGGAGCGACGGGGACGGCGACGCCGAGCCCGCGGTCGCGCATGTGGGCGATGAGCGAGGCGACGTACCGGCTCACCAGGTCGGCGCGCAGGGTCCACGAGGCGTTGACGTAGCCGACGGTCATCGTCACGTTGGGCACGCCGGCGAGCATGAGGCCGCGGTAGGCGTAGGCCCGCTCCATCGCGACCGGCTCGCCGTCGACGGTGAACCGGACGCCGCCGAGCAGCTTGAGCAGCAGGCCGGTGGCCGTCACGACGATGTCGGCCTCGACGACGCGCCCGTCGGTCAACCGCACGCCCTCGGGGACGAAGCGGTCGATGTGCCCGGTGACGACGTCCGCGCGACCGCTGCGGATCGAGGCGTAGAGGTCGCCGTCGGGGACGGCGCACAGGCGCTGGTCCCACACGTCGTACGGCGGGGTGAAGTGCTCGTCGACGACGTCCTGCGGCAGCTGCCGCCGCAGCTGCCCGAGGACGAGCTTGTTGGCGGCCGCCGGCCGGCGCCGGGAGAGCCCGTAGAGGAAGTACTGCATCCCGAGGTTCTTGACGCGGGCCACGGCCTGGACCGCGCCGGGGCCGAGCCGGGTACGCAGCGCCTGGACGAAGGGGTCGACCCCCGGCACCTCGAAGACATAGCTCGGGGTGCGCTGCAGCATCGTCACGTGCGCGGCGTCCCGCGCCATCGCGGGGACGACGGTGACGGCCGTGGCCCCCGACCCGATGACGACGACGCGCTGGCCGGCGTGGTCGAGGCCCTCGGGCCAGAACTGCGGGTGGACGACGGTCCCGGCGAAGTCCTCGACGCCCGCGAAGCACGCGTCGTGCGCCCGCTCGTAGTCGTAGTAGCCGCTGCCGAGGTGGATGAACCCGGCCCGCACCTGCCGGTGGCCGGCCGGGGTCTCGACGTCGACCGTCCACTCCTGGGCGTCGGTCGACCAGCTCGCGGCGACGACGCGGTGCCCGGTGCGGACCAGGGCGTCGAGGCCACAGGCGCGAGCGGTGTCGCGGAGGTAGTCGAGGATGTCGCCGCCGTCGGCGATCGCCTTGCGGCCCTGCCACGGGCGGAAGGGGAAGGACAGGGTGAACATGTCGGAGTCCGAGCGGACCCCCGGGTAGCGGAAGAGGTCCCACGTGCCACCGGTGGCCTCGCGGGCCTCGAGGATCGCCATGGTGACGTCGGGGTTGGCCTCGCGGATCCGGTGGGCGGCGCCGATGCCCGACAGGCCGGCGCCGACGACGAGGACGTCGACGCGCTCCGGCAGCTCGCTGGGGGCGGGGCCCGGCTCGGCGCGGTCCTCGGGTGCAGCAGTCATCGGCGACCTTCCGTCACGGCGTTGTTCCTCACGGGTAACCTACGCCGGTCCCGGCGCGGACGCACCGCCGCGACGCTACGCCCGGGGCGTACGCAGGTGACAGGCCCCCGGCTCGGCGAAGGGGGTGAGCTGCGGCTCGGGGTCGCCCTCGCGCCGGTCGACGATGCCGTCGACGAGGCCGAGGTGCACCTGGCAGATGACGTCCGGGTTGGCGACGGCCAGGTCGAGCAGGGGGCAGGTGGTGAGCCTCACGAGGTCGCCGTCCCGCTCCGGCCCGAAGCCGAGGTCGCTCAGGGCGGTGTCGAGGTCGGGGCGCGGCCCCTCCTGCGCGGCCCCGGTGGCGAGGTGCTCACCCCAGGCGCGCCCGATCCGGCGGGCCCGGGCCCGCACCCGGGGGCCGCCACCGCTCGCGACGAGGTCGGCAGCGAACGCGCCGGCGAGGGCGCGGTACTCGCCGGCACGACCACCCGGCCGCGGGCGGGCTGAGTACAGGAGCGCCGGTCGGCCGCGCCCTCGGGCCGGGGCGGGCACCGCCTCGATGAGCTCCCGCTCGAGCAGCGTCGCGAGGTGCCCACGGATGGTGTTGTCGTGGGAGCCCACGGCAGCGGCGATCTCGCCGATGCGCAGCGGCCCGTCACCGCCGCGCAGCGCCTCGAGCACCCGGGCGGCGGCACCGAGGTCGTCGGGGTCCGCCTCGGGCGTCGGGCGCGGCCCGAGCGAGTTATTATTCACGGACCCCAATGTAGTAAATTGGCAGGGCGCGGACAACAGCACCGCCCTCGAAGGGACACACCATGACCGAGACCCACCTCCCCCTGGCCGAGGACATCCCGGCCCTCGACGTGCGCCCGATCCCGCGCTCGATCCGGCACGCCACGGTCATCGGCGCCCTGTCGGCGATCCGCCCGGGAGGCGCGCTCGACCTCGTCGCCCCGCACGACCCGCAGCCCCTGCTGCGCCAGGTCGAGGGTCTCGAGCCGGGCGTCTGGTCGGTCGAGCACCTCGTGCCGGGTCCCGACGCCTGGACCCTGCGCCTCACCCGCGCCGCGTCCTGACGTCATGTGCTCCTACTGCGGCTGCCAGTCGATCGACATGATCGGGCGCTTCACCGCCGAGCACGAGGAACTCATCAACGCGACCGGTCTGCTGCGGCGGGCGGCGGCCGCGGGCGACACCGCCGAGGTCGTCGAGCTCGTCGACGAGGTCGCGGCCATGCTCGCGCCGCACACGGGCGCCGAGGAGGCCGGTCTGTTCACCGTGCTGCGGCGCGACGAGGACTTCACCGGGTACATAGACGCCCTGTGCAGCGAGCACGTCGGCCTCGACGGGCTGCTCGCCCGGGTCCGGGCCGGTGACCTCGCTGCCGCTGACCGCTTCTACACCGAGCTGCGCTCGCACATCGAGCGCGAGGAGGACGGTCTCTTCCCCGCCTCGCTCACGACCCTCCGCGGTGACGACTGGGACGAGGTCGACGCCCTCACGGCCGCGGCCGCGCCGACATCTCCCCTCGCAGCGCGGTGACGGGCCGACCGGCCACCCCGCCCCGAGGCCAGGGCGGGGTCTGGGCGATGCGCGACCGGCCCGGCGTGCTGTGGCTCGTCGCCGCCGCGCTCACGGCGCTCGTCCACCCCTTCGTCCCGGACGCGACCTGGCTCATGGTCCACATGGTCGCCCTCGGCGCCCTCACCCACTCGGTGATGGTGTGGAGCACGCACTTCGCGACGACCCTGCTGAAGAACCACCCCGACATCGACCTGCGGGCCACGCAGAACAGGCGCCTCGTCCTGCTGCACCTCGGCGTCCTCGCCGTGCTCGTCGGCGTCCCGACGACCTGGTGGTGGTTGACCCTCGCCGGGGCGAGCGCCGTCGGCTCGGCCGTCTGCTGGCACGCCTGGCAGCTCGTGCGCCGGCTGCGCGGGGCGCTGCCCGGACGCTTCCGCGTCGTCGTGCACCACTACCTCGCGTCCGCGGCCTTCCTCCCGGTCGGCGCGACCCTCGGCGTGCTGCTCGCCCGCGGCCAGGGCGACGACATGCATGCGCGCCTGCTCCTCGCCCACTCCCTCGTCAACGTCCTGGGCTGGCTCGGCATCACGGTCACCGGCACCCTCGTCACCCTGTGGCCGACGATCCTGCGCGCCCGCATGGACGACGCCGCCGAGCGCCGCGCCCGCCAGGCCCTCCCGGGCCTGGTCGTCGGGCTGGCCCTGGCCTGCACCGGCGCCCTGCTCGGGTGGCGGTGGCTGCTCCTCGCGGGCATCGCCGGTTATGTCGCCGCGCTGCTGTGGAACGCCCGCTCGCTCGTCGCGCCGGCCCGGCAGAAGCCCCCGCGCCACTTCGCGTCGTGGTCGGTCATGGCCGGCGCCGCCTGGTTCCTCGTCGGCATCGCCATGATCGCCTGGCGGGTGGCGACGGCGGACGGGTTCCCGGCGATGGCCACCGGCTACGGACGGGTCGCGGCGGTGCTCGTCGTGGGCTTCGCGCTGCAGGTGCTCACCGGCGCGCTGAGCCACCTCGTCACCGCCGCCATCGGTGGCGGACCGCGGGTCGTGCGGATCGGCATCGCCGGCTTCGACCGGATCGGCATGACCCGCATCGTCATCATCAACGTCCCCCTCGCGCTCGCACTGCTGCCGGTCCCGGCCGGCACGCGGGTCGTGCTCACGACGCTCGTGCTCGTCGGGCTCGCGGCCAACGTCTCGATCCTGCTCAGCACGATCAAGCGCCTCGTCGCCGCCCGCCGGGAGGCCGCGCTCGCCACCCCCGAGGACCGTCGGACGGGGCTGGAGCAGGGCCGGGCCGAGGCCGCCCGGGTGCTCGAGCCCCCCTTCCCCCGCACCCAGCTCATGGCCGGCGTGACCCTCGTGGCCCTCGCCCTGGCCGCCGGACCGGCCGTGCAGCCGGCCCTCGAGGGCGGCAGCGTGAGCGCCGCGCCCGCGACGTCCGTGGCCCCGACCGGCCACACGACCGAGGTCGCCGTGGAGGCCCGGGCCGACATGCGCTTCAGCCCCTCCCGCGTCGAGGTGCCGGCGGGCGACCGGCTCGTCATCACGCTCACCAACACCGACGGCAGCACCGTCCACGACCTCTACCTCGACGACGACACGCAGACCCCCCGCCTGGCGAAGGGGGAGTCCGCCACCCTCGACGTCGGCGTCGTCGGCGCCGACCGGCAGGGGTGGTGCTCCGTCACCGGGCACCGGGCGATGGGGATGACCCTCGACATCGTGGTGACCGGCGCACCCGACGGCGCCACCGACGGCGCCACCGCCGGCCCGCGCTCGAGCACGGGCGCGGAACCCCCCTTCGCCCTGACGCCCGGAGCCACGTGGCCGGAGGGCTTCGAGGCCGACGATGCCTCCCTCCCACCGTTGCCCGCGACGCGCACCCACCGCGTGACCCTGCGGGTGCAGGAGCAGGAGGTCGAGGTCGCGCCCGGCGTCACGCGCACCCGGTGGACCTTCGGCGGCAGCGCGCCCGGCCCCACGCTGCACGGACGGGTCGGTGACCGCTTCGTCGTCACCCTCGTCAACGACGGGAGCATCGGGCACTCGATCGACTTCCACGCCGGCGCCCTGGCTCCCGACCGGCCGATGCGCACCATCGGACCGGGCCAACGGCTGACGTACACCTTCACCGCCGAACGCGCCGGGATCTGGATGTACCACTGCTCGACGATGCCGATGTCGACGCACATCGCCCAGGGCATGTTCGGCGCGGTGGTCATCGAGCCGCCCGACCTGCCCGAGGTCGACCGCTCGTACGTGGTCACCGCGTCCGAGCTCCACGCGGGCGAGGACACGAGCACGGACCCGGTCGCGACCGCCTTCAACGGGCGCGCCTTCCAGTACGACGCCGACCCGCTCACCGCCCGTGTCGGCGAGCGCGTGCGCTTCTGGGTCCTCGACGCGGGGCCGGACGGGCCGCTCTCCTTCCACGTCGTCGGCGGCCAGTTCGACACCGTCTGGGAGGAGGGGGCCTACCGCGTCGGTGGACCCGACGAGGTCGGCGGACCGGCCGCGGGATCACAGGTCCTGCCCCTGCTCCCGGCCCAGGGCGGGTTCGTCGAGCTGACCTTCCCCGAGGCCGGCCACTACCCCTTCGTCAACCACGTGATGACCGACGCCGAGCGGGGCGCGCACGGCATCGTCCGCGTGCGCTGAGCGGCCGGGTCCGCGTCAGGCCGTGGCGCGCTCGCCGGTCCGGGAGATCGTCGCCAGGACGACGTCGGCGACGAGGTCCGGGTGGTCGACCTGCGGGCAGTGGCCGCAGTCGGGCAGCGTCACGTGCGTCGCCGCGGGCAGTCGACGGCGCGCGACCAGCGCCTCGCTCGGCAGGAGCAGCCGGTCGGTGTCGCCCCAGGCGACGGTCGTCGGGACCGTGACGTCCTGGTCGAACCGCAGCAGGACCCCCCGGACGAAGTTCGGCCAGAAGCCCCTGGCGCGGCGCAGGTTGAGCGTGTCACCGACGGCGTCCTCGAGGGAGACCCGCTCCGGGTGCGTGTACAGCGAGCGGAAGGCGATCCTGCGGAACCACGCGTGGGCGAGGAGCCTGCGGTGCACGGCCTCGGGCAGGTGGCTCCCGAGCCTCATGAAGAGGAGGTTGGCGGCGACATTGGCCAGGTGCAGGGGCGGGAAGAACCCGGCCGGCGAGAGGACGGTCGCCGAGCGCACGCTCCCACGGTGGGCCAGCTCGAGTGACAGGGCACCGCCGAGGGAGTTGCCGACGACGTGCGGACGATCGAGGCCGAGACCGGCGAAGAGCCGCTCGAGCTGCTCGGCCTGGCTGCGCATGGAGTAGCCGTCCGGCGCGGCGGGCACCGGGGAGGAGCCATGGCCGGGCAGGTCGACGACGTAGACGTCGTGGCCGCGGTCGGCGAGGAGGCGCGGCACCTCACCCCACGCCTCACGCCGGTGGCCGATGCCGTGGACGAGGACGACGGGCTCGCCCACGCCCTCGTGGCGCGAGTACTCGATGGTGCTGTGCATGGGCGCAGGTTACTCGTCGGTCACCTGCGACGCCAGAGGACGACGAAGGGCGGGACGCACCTGGGTGCGCCCCGCCCATCGCCACGGGTGCCGTGGAGCTCAGTGCTCGTGCGGGTCGGCCTCCTGGTCGGCCTTCGTCGCGTGGACGGTGCCCCGCACGTGCTCGGGCGGGCCGTAGAGCGAGTAGACCTTGAGGGGCTCGTCACCGATGTTGGTGACGTTGTGCCACTGGCCGGCCGGGACCATGATGATGTCGTCGTCGCCGACCTCGCGCTCGAACGACAGGTCGTCCTCGGCAGGGCCCATCTGGACCCGGCCGCGGCCCTCCTCGACCCGCAGGAACTGGTCGTGGTCGTCGTGCACCTCCAGGCCGATGTCGTCGCCGGGGGCGATCGCCATGACCGTCAGCTGCACGTGGTTGCCGGTCCACAGCGTGGAGCGGTAGTTCGAGTTCTGCAGCGTGGCCGACTCGATGTCGACGACATAGGGGGCGGGTCCGTGGTCCGAGAGGTCGATCTGCTCAGTCATGCTGTCTCCTCGTGGTGTGGTCGGCTCAGGCGCTCGCGCCGACCGAGTCGGGCACGTCGATCTGGTCGCCGGCCTCGAGGGGGCCGTCGGCCGCCTTGGTCGCCGCGATCGCCGACTCCTCGTCGGGGGCGCTCGTGCGGATGAGGTGGTCGAAGGCGCTCAGCGACGCCGTCGAGCCGGCACCCAGGGCGGTGACGATCTGCTTGTAGGGCTCGACCGTGCAGTCCCCTGCGGCGAAGACGCCGGGCATGCTGGTCCGTCCGACGCCGTCGATGACGATCTCGCCGCGCTCGGACAGCTCGACCGCGTCACCGAGCCACTCGGTGTTGGGCAGCAGGCCGATCTGGACGAAGACGCCCTCGAGGGCGAGCTGCTCGGACGGGCCGCCGTCGCGCGGCTCGAGCACCAGACCGGTCACCTTGCCGCCGTCACCGACGACCTCCGTCGTCTTGGTGCCGAGGCGGACGTCGACGTTGGGCAGCGAGCGCAGCTTGCGCTGCAGGACCGCGTCGGCGCGCATCTCGTCCATGAACTCGATGAGGGTGACGTGGCCGACGACGCCGGCGAGGTCGATCGCGGCCTCGACGCCGGAGTTGCCGCCGCCGATGACGGCGATGCGCTTGCCCTTGAAGAGCGGGCCGTCGCAGTGCGGGCAGAAGGTGACGCCCTTGTTGCGGTACTCCTCCTCGCCGGGGACGCCCATCGTGCGCCAGCGGGCGCCGGTCGCGAGGACGACGGTCCTGCCGGACAGGGTGGCGCCGTTGGCCAGGCCGACGACCGTCAGGCCGTCGTCACCGGCGGACAGCCCGGCAGCCGCCTGGCTGCGGATCATCTCGACGTCGTACTCGGTGACGTGGCGCTCGAGGTCGGCAGCGAGCTTGGGGCCCTCGGTGTGGGGGACGGAGACGAGGTTCTCGATCGCCATCGTGTCGAGGACCTGGCCACCGAAACGCTCGGCGACGAGGCCGGTGCGGATCCCCTTGCGGGCCGCGTAGATGGCGGCGGACGCGCCGGCGGGGCCACCGCCGACGACGAGGACGTCGTAGGGCTCGCGGGCGGAGAGCTCCTCCGCGGCGCGGGCGGCGGAGTCGCCACCGGAGAGCTCGTCGACCTTGCCGACGATCTCGGCCAGCTCCATGCGGCCGGAGCCGAAGGACTCACCGTTGTGGAAGACGGTGGGCACCGCGAGGACGCCGCGCTGCTCGGCCTCGGTCGGGAAGACCGCGCCGTCGATGGCGGTGTGGGTGATCTGCGGGTTGAGCACGCTCATGAGGTTGAGGGCCTGGACGACGTCCGGGCAGTTCTGGCAGCTCAGGGAGAAGAAGGTCTCGAAGTGGTGGGCACCCTGCAGTCCCTTGACCTGGTCGATGAGGTCCTGCGAGGCCTTGCTCGGGTGGCCGCCGACCTGCAGCAGGGCGAGGACGAGGGAGGTGAACTCGTGGCCCATCGGGATGCCGGCGAAGCGGACGGAGACGCTCGGGTCGGACACCCGGGTGATCGCGAAGGAGGGGACGCGCTCGTCGCGCTCGCCCCCTTCGGCCACGCGGCGGGTGATCTGCGCGCTCATGCCCTCGATCTCGACGAGCAGCGCGTCGAGCTCCGCGGACTTGGCCCCGTCGTCGAGGGAGGCGACGAGCTCGATCGGCTCGCGGAGGTTCTCGAGGTAGGCCTTGAGCTGGGTGGCGAGGTTCGGGTCGAGGGCCATGGTGTGGAGCGACTCCTGTCGGGACGAAGGGGACGGCGCGAGGTGGTGCGCGGGTGCAGGGTAGGGGGCGACGGCAGGGCGCCGTCGCCCCCCTTCCGGATGCGGTGCCGGGCACAGCCCGGCGATCTGTCAGGGCTCGATCAGATCTTGCCGACGAGGTCCAGGCTCGGGGCGAGGGTCTCGGCGCCCTCTTCCCACTTGGCCGGGCAGACCTCGCCGGGGTTGTTGCGGACGTACTGGGCGGCCTTGACCTTGCGGACGAGCTCGGCGGCGTTGCGGCCGATGCCCTCGGCGGTGATCTCGAGGAACTGGATCACGCCGTCGGGGTCGACGAGGAAGGTGCCACGGTTGGCCAGGCCCTCGTCCTCACGCAGGATGTCGAAGTTGCGCGAGATGGTGGCGGTCGGGTCGCCGAGCATCGGGTAGGTGACCTTGCCGACGGCCTCGGAGGTCTCGTGCCACGCCTTGTGCGTGAAGTGCGTGTCGGTCGAGACGGAGAAGACCTCGACGCCCAGGCCCTTGAGCTCGGCGTCGTACTGGCCGGCCAGGTCCTCGAGCTCGGTCGGGCAGACGAAGGTGAAGTCCGCCGGGTAGAAGAAGAAGATCGCCCACTTGCCGGCGATGTCGGCCTCGGAGAAGTCCTTGAACTCACCGTTGATGTAGCCGGTGGCCTGGAAGGGCTTGATCTGGGTGTTGATGAGGGACATGCGTTGAGCTCCTGTGCATCTCGGGGTCAGTGGCTCCGACCCGCGTCGCGCTTGAGCGCTCCGTGGATTGGAACGATTCCAATCTAGCGGATGACCCCCGAGGGCGCAAACCGGGGCCGGGAAAATCCGGGTGAACTGCGCGGGGCGACTGGCGCGAAGTCCCCCGCGGGAGGTCAGCACGCGGCGTGCGCCGGCCTCGGATTCCGCCACCCGGCTCCGGATTCGGTCAGGTCCCGTGGCGCAGGTCACCCGGGGCGGCACCTTCGACTCACCGAGCCGGACACCCCCGGCCACACCAAGGAGACGCCATGACACTGCGCAGCACCCTGTCCCTCACCGGAGCCCTCGTCGGCGCCGGCGTCATGCTCACCCCGGCTGCGACCGCGGCCCCCGTGCCCGACGACGGGATCAACCGGGCCGACCCGATGACGTCGTACGTCATGCAGCGCGACGGCAGGACGCAGGCCGAGGCCAGGAGCTACCTCGCGACGAAGGAGCGCAAGCAGGCCTCCCTTCGCTCGCTCGAGGCGAAGGGGGTCGACGCCGACGGGGCATGGTTCGAGGGGACCCAGCTCGTCGTCGGCGTGGGCACCGCCCGGGACGCCGCCAGGGTGCGCGCCGCGGGGCTGCGCCCGAGCACGACCGTGAGCCAGAGGGCCCTCGACCGGGTCGCGGCCACCGTGCTCAGGCGGGCCGGGTCGCAGTCGGGACACGTCGTCACCGTCGGCCCGAACCTGCAGCGCGGCGTCGTCGAGGTGCGCATCGCCGAGGACGCGCCGACCGCGCTGCGCCAACGCATCGCCGCCATGGACCGGGTCACCGTCACCACCGCCGACGCGCTGAGCACCCAGGCCGATGTCGTGCCGGGCCGGATCATGGACCTCTCCCCCCGGCACCAACTGCAGCCTGGGCTACCCGGGCAGGACCTCCAGCGGCAACAACGTCCTGCTCACCGCCGGGCACTGCGTCGAGGGCCTGCCCGCCGTCCTCGACGCCAACGGCACCCACATCGGCAGGGGCACGCACAGCCGCTTCCGCGAGGGGTACAGCAGCGTCGACATGGGCCTGATGGACATCGACGCCGAGGACGTGGGCCAGCCCTACGTCGACAGCCGCGGCCACTCGGGCTACTACGCCGTGCAGGGCGCGAGCAAGAACGCCGTCGGCTCCGAGATCTGCAAGGCCGGCAACACCACGGGCTGGACCTGCGGCACGATCAAGGCCTACAACCGCACCGTCAACTACGGCGGCACCATCGTCTCCGGCCTCGCCGAGGCGAGCGTCTGCACCGAGGGCGGCGACTCCGGGGGCGCGTACATCGGCGTCGGCAACCTCGCCCAGGGCATGACCTCCGGCGGCCCGGTCGGCGTGGAGTGCGGGTACAACCGCGGCTACGCGGCCGGCTCGTACAGCTTCTACCAGCCGGTCGTCGACGCAGCGAGCTACTACGGCGTGCGGATCGACGTCGCCAACTGACCCCGGTCCGACGACGGCGAAGGGGGTGGGCCGCCCGGTCCACCCCCTTCGTCCTGCCCGGCGGTCAGGCGTCCTCGGCCAGCGGACCGCGGACGAGGCTGTCGCCCGAGTGCTCGGGACGGTCGTCGAAGGCCTCGTGGGAGATGTCGACGATCACGTAGCCCTCGTCGAGCAGCGACTGGGTGATGGGGAAGCCCGGAGACCTCCTGGACGGCGAGGTCCAGGTTGTCGTCCTCGGCGGAGCCCCACGCGTACACGATCGTGTTGGTGCCCTCCTTGAGCGTGACGTCGGCCGGGCCGATGACGACGTCGTCGGTGCCGGCGAGGACCACGTCGGCCGAGACGGTCCCGGCCGCGAGGTCGGTCGTGCCCTCCTTGGGGTTCGTCACGTCGGCGAAGGCGACCTCACCGTTGGCGCGGACGTCGACCGCCGGGGCCGCGGCGGTGTGCCGGACGGTCAGGCGGGCCTGCCCGGGCTCGGTGGCGGACACGTCGTTGGCGAAGGGGGTGAGGACAGGGGTGCCGTCGGCGTCCAGGTGGGCCGCGACGGTGATGTTGGTCCCGGCCTCGACCGCGACGTCGTCGGCCTGGATGACGGCGTCGCCGTCGGCGCCGGCACCGGCCGCGGTGACCTTGAGGTCGTACTCCCCCGCGGGCAGGGGCATGGGGTCGGTGATCGTGCCGGGCTCGAAGCCTTCGAGCAGGACGTCGCCGTTGGCGTAGACGTCCACCGTGGCGCCCGGCACCCCGTGCAGGATGCTCACGGTGGCGTCGCCGTCGGCGGCGAAGGCCGGGGCGCTCAGGGCGGTGACGAAGCCCGTGGACAGTGCGGCGATGGCGAGCGGTCGGGTGAGTCGCATCAGGGTGCTCCTGGTCTGGGTGGGGAGACGCTGCTTTGCGTCCTGCCCTTACTTCGCCCCACCCCCCTCGCAGGGATGCACTTCACCGGAAGTTTTTTTGGCGACGGCCGACCGGGGTCGTCGTCGCGGGTGCCCGCGGACCCTCAGCGGGCGCGGATCGTCTTGAGCGTCAAGGGTCTGCGCACCCGCTCGGCGAGCTCGGCCACCTGGGCGAGGTACAGCTCGGCGCAGCCCAGGGCGTCGGCGAGCGGGTCGTGGGGGCGGTAGCGAGGCAGGCCGAAACGCTCCCGCGAGGTCTGGAGCCGCAGCTCACCCGCCCGGGGCTCGGGGCCGGTGCCGAGTGCCCCAGCGAGGACCCGGCGCTGCAGGTCCAGGGTGTCGACGCACGTCGTGGCGAAGGGGGCCGCGAAGACCCGGTCGCAGGCAGCGGCGAGGAAGGTGGTCTCGATGGAGGCGTGGTGGGCGAGCAGGACCCGTCCGGTGAGCGCGGCGAGCAGCTCGGTGAGCGCGTCGGCCTCCGGTTGGCCGGCTGCGACCGCGTCGTCCGTCAGGCCGTGCACGGTCGCCGACTCCCCGACGCCGGCGTCCGCAGCCACGACGAGACGCCGCGCTCCCCCGAGGTCGACGGCCGGCCCGTCGACCGGCACCCAGGCCATCGCGACGATCCGGTCGCTGCCGGCGTCCAGGCCGGTCGTCTCCAGGTCGAGGGCGAGCAGGGGCAGCTCGGCCACCGGGGTGTCGGGCGAAGGGGGTGGCACCGCCAGGTGGTCCCGCAGCGGGCCGGCCGGGGCCCGGCGCGCGGCGGCCTCGCGCCGCCGGGCCGAGCCGCCGCCCGGGTCACGCCACCGGATCATGCGAGGTGCTGCCCGGGGTGACGCTGCGCCAGGCCCCGCTGGGCCTCGCGGACGATGTGGAAGGCCTCGCGCAGCGCGCGGCGCTCGAAGGTCGTCAGCTCGTCCGGGGAGAGCCAGGACGTCGGGCGGAGCCCGGCGACCTCCCTTCGGGACTGGTGGGCCAGACGCACGTGCGAGATGAACTCGAGCGCGTCGACGAGGCCCTCCGCCGTCTCCGGGGAGAGCCCGCCGGGCCCGGCCACGGCGCGCAGCCGGGCGCGAGTGTTGACGACGGTCAGGCCCGAGCCCAGCGCGTGGACGCGGGCGAGGTCGACGATCGCCCCGACGCCGCCGCGCTTGAGGTCGAGCATGTCCTTGTGCTCCCCGCTGCGGGCGAGGACGAAGCCGCGGAAGAACCCGAGCGGGGGTTCGTTGGCCACGGCCTGGGCGGCCAGGTGCGCGAGGAGGTTGCGGGCCTGCGGCACCCGGGCGGCGACCCCCTCGACGAGGCGGGCGTGCAGCTCGTGGTCGCCGGCCAGCGGTCGGGAGTCGAAGAAGATGCTGGCGCCGAGCACGGCATCGGGGACCGGTTCGTCGAGCCACTGGCGGAACTCGGCGCGCCAGCCCGAGAGTCGTTGGTGCCAGCGGGTGTTCGTCGCCATGACGTCACCGGGGCAGCGCGGGTGCCCGGCCGCCTCGAGCCCCGCCACCACCTGCGCGGCCAAGGCGGCGACGTACTCCTCGGCACCCTCCGGGGCGTCGTCGGCGATGATCACCGCGTGGTCCTGGTCGCTGCCGAGGGCCTGCTCGTGCCGGGCGCGGGAGCCGAGGACCATCCAGCACATCCGGGGCGCGGGGCCGAGCCCCCGAGAGGCGAGGTCCTCGTGGGCGAGGGCGATGAGGCGGCGCTCCACCGCGTCGCCGACCGAGGTGACGACCCGGGTGATGCCGTCGGCGCTCACGTCCTGCTCGAGCAGCTGCTGCACGAGCCTCGGTGTGCGGGCAGCGATCGCGACGACCCCGTCGACGTCGGGCTGCTTGGTCACCTCGCCGACGATGTGCACGGCGTTGGCGCGCTCGAGCCGCATGAGGTCGGTGGCGGTGACCACGCCGACCGGGCGGCGCCCCTCGACGACCGGCAGGTGGTGGACGTTGGCCCGCGTCATCGTCAGGAGCATCTCCAGCGCCGGGGCGTCGACGGGCGCGACGATCGGCTCGCGCGTCATCACCTCGCGCACCGGACGCGCCGGGTCGACCCCGGCGGCGACCACCCGGCGCCGCAGGTCCCGGTCGGTGAGGATGCCGACGAGCACGTCGTCGTCGACGACGAGGAGGCTGGAGACCCCTTCGTCCGTCATGACGCCCGCCGCCTGCGCGATGCCCGTCCCCGACCCGACGGTGATGGGGGCGCGGTGGACCAGGTCACGGGCGGAGGTGCGCATGATCGCCTCGCCGTGCCGACTCGTCGCGACCGCCGTGGCCGCTGCGCGCAGCAGGCCCGCCCGCTGCACCTCGAAGTGGTCGGCGAAGCGCGGCTGCTCACGGCGCAGCTCGTGGAAGACCTCCGCCGGCATGTGCAGGCCGAGCGTGTCCTCGATGGCAACGACGTCGAAGCGCGACGGGTTGCTGCCCACGAGGGTCGTCGAGCCGCTGGCCCACCCCTCGGCGCCGCGGCTGACGAGCCGTCCTTCCGCGTCGCGGGTCTCGACGGCTCCCGAGCGGATGATGATGAGCTCGTCGCTGTCCCGCCCCACGGTGATGAGGTGGCTGCCGCGGCGGTGGTAGCGGACCCTCAGGCGGCGCGCCAGGTCCCGGCGCACCCGGTCCGGCAGCGCGTCGAAGGGGGCGTGCTGCGCGAGGAAGTCGACGACCTCGGTCAGCTCGGTCTCGGCCATGCCCCCATGGTGGCAGCCCGGTCCCCCGCATTCCCCTAGGGCAATGCGCAGGTCGGCGACCGCTCGTCTGCATTGCCCTAGGGGAATGCAGCGTCTCGGGTCAGGGCGGGCGCCGCCGGATCAGGCGGAGTGGGTCAGGCGCCCGGCGACGAAGGTCGCGAGGACCCGGGTCGTGCGCAGCAGCGCGGCCTGCTCGGCGGTGCCGGACAGGCCGGCGGGGCGGGCGCCGTCGTCGACGAGCGCGAGGTCGGCCGGGCCCCCGACGGCCGGCTCGGCCACTCCGTCCGTCGAGGCGAGCAGGGCCTCGCGCGGGGTGATCGCCTGCTCGGGAGCCCACGGCTCGCGCTCGTCGGCGCTGCGGTGGACGGCGGCCGACATGGCCAGCCACGGGTCGAGCGGCGCGACGGGCGCGTCCGAGCCCAGGCGAAGGGGGATCCCCGCGTCCGCCATCGACCGCAGGGCGAAGCAGCGCTCCAGCCGGTCGGGCCACAGGGCCTCCGTCGAGTCGCGGTCGTCGAGCAGGTGGGCCGGCTGCACGCTGGCGACGATCCCGAGCTCGGCGAAGCGGCCGAGCGCCTCCATGCGCACGAGCTGGGCGTGCTCGATGCTGCCGCGCGCGCCGCTGGCCGCGTAGGCGTCGAGGGCGTCGAGCAGGGCCGCGTCGCCGATGGCGTGCACGGCCCCGTCGAGGCCGTGGGCATGTGCCCGGGCGAGCATCGCGGTCAGCTCCTCGGGGTCGACATTGCGCTTGCCCCGTGGGTCGCGGAGGTCGTCGTCGGTGACGAAGGGCTCGCAGCACCACGCAGTGCGGGTGTTGAGGGAGCCGTCCGTGATGACCTTGAGCGGACCCATCGTCACCAGGCCGGTGGCGTCGAGGACGTCACCGGTGCGGGCACCGGCGGCGATCGCGTCGTCGAGCCCCTCCGGGTACGTGCACGTGCGCACCCGCAGCAGGTCGAGTCCCGCCGCCGTGCGGGCCGGCCACTCCAGGCGACCGGTCTCGAACTCCATGTCGGCGACGCCGACGACCCCCTTCGCCGCGGCCGCTCGCATCGCGCCGTCGAGGCTGGCGCGCACGACGGCCGGGTCCTCCGGCAGGTCCGCGAGGCGCGAGTAGATGGGGAACCAGTCGTCCTCGTCGAGGTGGCCCTCGCGCACCGGCAACCCGAGCGCGCGGAAGGCGGCGCTGCTCAGCCAGCCCGCGTGGCAGTCACCGCTGATGAGGATGACCGGTCGGTCGCCGACGACGGCGTCCAGCTCCGCGGTGCTCGGGAGCCGGTCCCAGCCGGCCACCCGCCACCCGAAGCCCTGCACGACCGCGCCCGGCGCCGGACGCTCGATCGCGAGGTGTCGCGCGACCCTCGCGGTGACCTCGTCCGGGCTCTCGGTGTCCGAGACGTCCACCCTTCGCGCCATCGCGGCCCACTGGCCGAAGTGCACGTGACCGTCCCACAGACCCGGGATCACCATCGCTCCCCCGGCGTCGTGCACGGCCGCGCCGCGGGCGGCGAGACCGGGGCCGATCTCCACGATCCGCCCTGCGTCCATCCGGATGTCGACGGGCGGGGCGTCGGGTCGCAGCCGGGCGCCGGTGAGCAGCGCGTGCGGGGCGAAGGGGGTCATGCCCGGCACCCTACGACGGTTACCGTGGCGCCATGCACCTGCTCGTCGTCGCTGCGATCGCGGCCGAGGCCGCCCACGTCCCCGAGGACGTCGAGGTCCTCCTCACCGGCGTCGGCAAGAGCCTCGCGGCGGTCGCCGTGACCCGTGCGGTCTGCGAGCACCCGCACCGCGAAGACCTCGTCGTCGTCAACATCGGGACCGCCGGTGCGCTGCGCCCGGACGTCACCGGGCTCCACGAGATCGGCACGGTGCTCAACCACGACCTGTCGGCCGAGCCGATCCGCCGGCTCGGCCTCGACCCGCGGGAGCGGCTCGAGCTGGACCCCGCTCACCCGACGACGCTCGCGAGCGGGGACCTCTTCGTCACCGACCCCGCGGTCCGCGACCGGCTCGCCGAGCAGGCCCACCTCGTCGACATGGAGGGCTACGCGATCGCCCTCGCCTGCCAGGAGCTCGGCGTCCCGGTCCATCTCGTGAAGATGGTGAGCGACAACGCCGACGAGACCGCGCACGACTGGTCGGCGGCCGTCGACGGGTGCGCGCGCGAGCTCGCGGCGTGGCTGGCCGACTTCGCCGGGTGATGGGAATGGTTCTCGACTCGTCGGGGTTGAGCACCACATGATGACGCGCAACGACACCCTCTACGGCTTCGAGCGGTACGAGCGCGCGAAGCACGCCTTCGATGCCGCCCGGTACACCGATGCCGCTCGCGAGCTCGAGGACTTCCTCATCGACCTCGCCGCGGCGCGCGCCGGTGGCGACGCGGACCCGATCGGCCACGGCACGGCCGAGCTGCACCTGCTGCTCGCCCGCGCCTACTTCCACTCCGCGCAGCTCGGGCGGGCCGAGTCCGCCTGCCGCCAGGTCCTCGTCGAGGCCCCCGACGACGCCTACGCGCACCTGCTGCTCGGCCGCACCCTCCAGCGGGCCGGGCGCCACGACGAGGCGCGCGGCCCCCTTCGCCTCGCCGAGCTGCTCGGTGACTACGCAGCGCCTGCGGACGCTGCCGCCGAGGTGGCCGACGAGGGCTTCTGAGCTGGCGCCCCACGTGTCCCACGATTCTCGGGTGACCCGAGAATCCTCGGGTTTGCAAGAGTTTAAAACGCTTGCGAACCCCGGGAAAGTCGTGCTCAGCGGCGCACGTCGTCCGCGTGCGGTCGGTCAGGACGTCTGGGCCCGTCCACGACGAAGGGGAGGGGAGACGACGCGTCTCCCCTCCCCTTCGTGCTGCCGGCTGGGCGTCAGCCGGCGCTCGGGTGCGTCATGTCGGCCGGGACCACCCAGGCGTCGAAGTCCTCGCCGGAGATGTCCCCGGAGGCGAGTGCCGCCTCGCGCAGGCTCGTGCCCTCCTTGTGCGCCTTCTTGGCGATCGCCGCGGCCTTGTCGTAGCCGATGTGGCGGTTGAGGGCGGTGACGAGCATGAGGTTGCGGGCGAGGTTCTCCTCGATCTTCTCCGTCACCGGCTCGATGCCGACGGCGCAGTTGGTGTCGAAGGAGACGCACGCGTCGGAGATGATCCGGATCGACTCGAGGACCGCGTGGGCCATGACCGGCTTGTAGACGTTGAGCTGGAAGTTGCCCTGGCTGCCCGCGAAGCCGACCGTCGCGTCGTTGCCGAAGACCCGCGTGGCGACCATCGTCATCGCCTCGGCCTGGGTCGGGTTGACCTTGCCCGGCATGATCGAGGAGCCCGGCTCGTTCTCCGGGATGGCCAGCTCGCCGATGCCGTTGCGGGGGCCGGAGGCGTACCAGCGCACGTCGTTGGCGATCTTCATCAGGGCCCCGGCGAGTGTGCGCAGGGAGCCGCTCACCTCGACGAGCGCGTCGTGGGCGGACAGCGCGGCGAAGAGGTTGGGGGCCTGCACGAAGTCGTGCCCGGTCTCGGCCGCGATCTTGGCGGCGCAGAGCGCGCCGAACTGCGGGTGGGCGTTCAGGCCGGTGCCGACCGCGGTGCCGCCGATGGCCAGCTCGCGGGCCCGCTCGTCGGCGTGCCTGACGGCGTCGAGGGCGAAGTCGATCTGCGCGACCCAGCCATCGATGACCTGGCCGAGGGTGACCGGGGTGGCGTCCTGCAGGTGGGTGCGCCCGACCATGACGACGTCGGCGTACTGCGTGGCCTTGGCGGCGAAGGTCTCCCGCAGCTGCGTGACGGAGGGATAGAGGCGCTCGGCGAGGTCGAGGACGATCGCGATGTGCATCGCGGTCGGGAAGGTGTCGTTGCTCGACTGGCCGCGGTTGACGTGGTCGTTGGGGTGGACCGGGGTCTTGGATCCCATCTCGCCGCCGGCCATCTCGATGCCACGGTTGGAGATGACCTCGTTGGAGTTCATGTTGGACTGCGTGCCCGAGCCGGTCTGGAAGACGACGAGCGGGAAGTGCGCGTCGAGGTCACCGGCGATGACCTCGTCGGCGGCCCGGGTGACGAGGTCCGCGACGTCCTGCGGGAGCTCGCCGAGCTCGGCGTTGGCCAGGGCGGCCGACTTCTTCAGGACACCCAGGGCGCGGATCATCGAGCGGCCCCACACGAAGGTGTCCCGACCGATGTCGAAGTTGCCCAGCGAACGCTGCGTCTGCGCCCCCCAGTACTTGTCCGCGGCCACCTCGATGGTGCCCATGCTGTCCTTCTCCGCGCGCATCTCAGTCATGGAGCCAACGCTACTCGGAGCGCTCAGGTGAGCGACCGGAGCACCCGGGTCCCGACCCCGCGGGCCTCCAGCCCCTCGAGGGCGGAGTCCAGGTCGGTCGCCACGACGATGTCGTCCAGGCTCGCCGGCGACATGAACCCGGCCTGCGAGATGCCGCGGAGGGAGTCCAGCAGCGGCGTCCAGAAGCCGTCGACATCGAGGAAGCCCACCGGCTTGTCGAGCAGACCGATCTGCCGCCAGGTCCACACCTCGAAGATCTCCTCGAGCGTGCCCATGCCGCCCGGCAGCGCGAGGAAGGCGCTCGTCAGGTCCGCCATCAGCGCCTTGCGCTCGTGCATCGTCTCGACGACGTGTACCTCCGTGAGGTCGTCGCGGCCCCACTCGCGCTCCACCATGAAGGAGGGGATCACACCGATGACCTCTCCCCCCGCGTCGAGCGCACCCTGCGCGAGCGCGCCCATGAGGCCGGACCCGCCCGCGCCGTAGACCACGCCGATGCCGCGCCCAGCGAGGTCGGACCCGACCGCGTGCGCCAGCTCGACCCACCCGGGGTCGTTGCCGGGGGTGGAACCGCAGAAGCAGGTCAGTCGCTCGATCACCCGTCGACCCTATGCGGCCCTGTCTGCGCGCACGGCTACTCTCCGCTCATGCGCCGCTTCCTGAGCCTCGTCGTGCTGGTCCTCGTCGGCGCGCTCGCCCTGGTCCTGTGGCGGCCAGCGCTCAACCCCTTCACCCCTGAAGAGGAGCCGGCCAGCAGGACGGTCCTCCAGTCGTTGACCGACATGAGCGAGTTCCACGCCGTGAGCGGGTACTACGAGACCGTCGTCCTCCTCGAGGACGACTCGCGCGTCCCTGACTTCCTCACCGGCGACCGCCTCGTCTACGTGGGCAAGGGCAACGTCGACGTCGCCGTGGACTTCGGCGGCCTGGACGAGGACGCGATCACCACGACGGCAGACCGCACGTCGGCCACCATCCGTCTGCCGGAGCCGAGCCTGAGCAAGCCCTCTCTCGATCTCGAGGAGAGCAAGGTCTTCACGCACGAGCGAGGACTGATCACGAAGTTCAAGGGCTCCGACCGCGAGCGCAAAGCGCAGATCAAGGCCGTCGAGCAGATCACCGCCGCCGCCAGCGCGGAGGACAAGCTCGTCGAGCAGGCCAAGAAGAACACGAGCGCGATGCTCGACGACCTGCTCGGCGGGCTCGGCTACACCGACGTGACCGTCCTGTGGGGCGCGGAGCCGGCAGACGGTGAGTGACCTCGTTCGTCACGCTCGCACGAGTCGTCGCAGCGCCATCCGC
Source organism: Janibacter sp. LM (assembly GCF_039631275.1). Lineage (NCBI taxonomy): Bacteria > Bacillati > Actinomycetota > Actinomycetes > Micrococcales > Intrasporangiaceae > Janibacter > Janibacter sp. LM. The sequence continues at coordinate 44,163 of NZ_JBDIVG010000026.1, read as the reverse complement.
GCGATCGGCGCATAGGCGAGCGCGAGCGGCCGCGGCGCCGCGATCTCGACCCACGCGCTGCTCCCCCTTCGCCCTGCGTCGACGCCGTGCCGCATCCGCACCCGGAGCGGGGCCGGCCCGGGCATCCAGACCCAGCGCATCTCCTCGTCGTCGACCGCCTCCACGACGAAGGGGACGCGGAGCCCGAGCGGGCCGCGCACGACCCCTTCCCCACCGGCGGTGATGCGTCCGGGCGGGTGGTCGACGCCCCGGATCTGCGGTGCCCAGCCGGCCCACAGGGCGGGCGTCGTGTACCTGCGCCACACCTCGTCGACGGCCGCGGAGCCGTCCGCCCGGACGCGAAGGGGGCGCCCCGGACCGCTCGTCATCGTCGACCTGCACGGGTGGCCATGCGCCCGACACTACGGCCGACCGGGCGACCGTAGGCTGAGCGAGTGGCCCCGGATCCCCGCACCCTCACCGCACGGACGGTCGGCGCTGCGCAGCGACGTCTGGCCACGGCGCTGCGCAGCCGGGTCGCGGGCCCCGACGCGCACGAGGCCGCAGCCCGCATCTGGGACACCCCCGGACCGCGCTGGTTCACCCGCGAGGACCCGATCTGGCGGGTCCACGGGGACGCGTCGATGTTCACCGGGGGCGTCGCCGCCCTGCTGCTGCAGTCGTTGCACCCCTCGGCGATGGCGGGCGTCGCCGGGCACAGCGGGTTCCGCGGCGACCCGTGGGGCCGGCTGCAGCGCACCAGCCACTACCTCGCGACGACCACGTACGGCACGGTCGAGCACGCCGAGCAGGCGATCGACGTCGTGCGGGCGGTCCACGCGCGCGTGCGCGGCACGAGCGACCTGGGCGTCCCGTACGCCGCGGACGACCCGCACCTGCTGCGCTGGGTGCACGTGGCGGAGGTGTGGTGCTTCCTGCGCGCGCACCAGCTCTTCGGGGCGCGGCCCCTCACCGTCGAGGAGGAGGACACCTACGTCGCCCAGACCGCGGTCCCGGCGCTCCGCCTCGGCGCCCGCGACCTGCCGATGTCGGTGGCCGAGCTCGAGGTCCAGCTCGCCGACTACCGGCCCGAGCTCGTCGTGACCGAGGCGGCCCGGGACGCGGCGACCTTCCTCCTGCGCGAGCCGCCGCTCCCGCTGGCCGCCCGCCCCGGCTACGCCCTCATCGCCGCCGGCGCCCTCTCGGTCCTGCCGCCCTGGGCGGGCGAGATGCTCGAGCTGCCGGCGACCCGCGGGGGTCGGCGCACGCTCGCCCGCGCCGCGGGCCACACCTCCACCCGCTTGGTGCGGTGGGGCATGGCCGGGAGCTGACCTAGGTCACCCCCGCAGCGTGACGACGGCCAGCAGTCGCGCGAGCCGCTCGGCCATGTCCTCGGCGGTGTGGTCCTCGTGCTCCTGCCACCACGTCACCGCGGCGTCGACGATCGACTCCCAGATGTGGTCGAGCAGGTCGTGGTCGAGTGGGTCCTCGAGCCCCGCCGCGGCGAGCACGTCGCGGGTGCCGACCGTGCCCATCGTGCGCAGCCGGACCCGGTGGTCCATGGCGAGCGCGGCGGCGGCGGAGCCGGCAGGCAGGGTCTCGTCGTTGATGAGGGCCCAGGCGTGCCGGTGCTCGGCCATCGCGGAGAAGATGGCGGTGAAGGTCTCCTGCGCCCGCCGGCCCGGGTCGCTGGCCGTCTGGGCCGCGGCGATCGAGGAGACGAGCGGGGGCCCGACCTCCTCGAGGCAGGCGGCCGCGAGGTCGGCCTTGGACCCGAAGACGTTGTGCACCATCGCCTTGGACACGCCGGCCCGCTCGGCGATGTCGGTCATCGAGGCGCCGTCGTAGCCCTTGCGGCCGAGCTCTTCGACGGCGGCCTGCACGAGCTGCCGCCTGCGCTCGGCGCGGGCGACCCCCTTCGTCCCGATCGTGCTCACCGGACCTCCTGTCGTGGTGCGGCACATCTTGTCACCGACCCGAACTGACTCTATGGTCAGTTCGTCCCGTCCCGAGGCGAAGGAGCCCCGACATGGCACGACCCGACCTCACCGTGCTCGCCATCCCGGCCTTCATCGGCGCGATGGGCGCCGAGCTGTGGTGGCAGCGCCGGCACCCGGCCGCACCGGGCGAGGAGCGTGCGGGCGACTACGAGCTGGGCGACACGATCGCCTCGCTGACGATGGGAGTCGGCAGCCTCGTCGCCCCCTTCGTCACCGGCCCGCTCCTGCGTCGCCTCACCCCCGGCAGCACGAAGGGGGGCACCGCCCTCCTCGCCCTCGGCGCCGCCGCGGGCGCGGCCACGACGGTCGGGGACGTCCTGCGCCGCCGCCGCGAGCACGGCGGCACCCTCCCGGAGGCCGGCACCCTGCCCTCCGACGCGGCACCACCGGTCACCGTGCGCTCCCGCGCCGACGCCCTCGGCCTCCTGACCGCTGGCTCGGCCGTCGCCGCGGTCGCCTCGACGGCCGTCGCCGCCGCCACCGTCTGGACCGCTCAGACCTCGGCCACGCGGCTGGCGCGGCTCGCCCCCTTCGGCCTGCGCACGGGTGCGGCGAGCTACCTGCTCGGGATCGCCGGCTGGGACTTCATCTACTACTGGAACCACCGCCTGTCCCACGAGTCGCGCTGGCTGTGGGCCGTGCACGTCGTGCACCACAGCAGCGAGCGCTACAACCTCTCGACCGCCCTGCGGCAGCCGGTCGCCGAGGGCTTCACGATGGCCGTGCCGTACGGGCTGCTCGCCCTCGCCGGCGTGCCGCCGAGGTACATCGAGGACGCGCGGGCGCTCAACCTCATCTACCAGTTCTGGATCCACACCGAGGCGGTGCGCTCGATCGGCTGGCTTGAGCGGGTGCTCAACACCCCGAGCCACCACCGGGCCCACCACGGCAGCCAGCGGCAGTACCTGGACATCAACCACGGCTCGATCCTCATCCTGTGGGACAAGCTCTTCGGGACCTTCGAGCCCGAGGTCGAACGCGTGCGCTACGGGCTGACCCGCAACATCGAGACCTTCGACGTCAGGACGATCGCCACGCACGAGTGGCGGGACATCGCCACGGACGTCGCCACGGCCCCGACCTGGGCCGACCGCTTCGGGTTCCTGCTGCGCGGACCCGGGTGGGCCTACGAGCGCCGTGCCGAGCTGGCCCCTGTCGCGGAGCCGGTCAGCCGGGTGTCGGAGCCGGTGGCGGGCTGAGCGGGCCGGCACGGCCTCACCCCAGGAGCAGGTCCCGCATCGACACCTCAGGGTCGGCGAGCCGGGTCCGGTCGAGCTGCTGCCCGTGGTGCAGGGCCCGCCGCCCGACCATGAAGTCGCGAGGCCGGTTGACCGTGGCGACCCCGCGGAAGCTCCCGTCCTCACGGAAGGCGAGGACCGCCAGGTCATCAGCGCCCTCGCGCACGACACAGTCGTCACCCGGACCGACGATCCCGGCCATCTGCAGGTGCAGATCGGCCTGGTCCGACCAGAAGAACGGCACGGTCGCGTACGGCTGCTGCTGCCCGAGGATGGACGCGGCGACCGTCTTGGCCTGGTCGATGGCGTTCTGGACCGACTCCATCCGACCGACGAACTCGACGTGCCCGCCGTTGGTGCAGTCGCCCGCGGCGTACACACCCGGCAGGGTGGTCCGGGCGAACTCGTCGACGACGATTCCCTGGTCGACCTCGGCGCCGATCGCCTCGGCGAGCTCGGTCCGCGGGGCAGCACCGACACCCACGACGACGAGGTCCGCCGGCAGGCTCGCGCCGTCCTCGAGCACCACCTCGAGCCCGCCGTCGGCCTGCCGCAGCCCGGCGATCCGCGCGTCGAGATGGAACTCGATCCCGCGAGCCTGATGGTGCTGCTGCACGAACGTCGAGATCTCCGGTGGTGCAGCCCGCCCGAGCAGCCGCGGCGCCGCCTCGAGCACGGTGACCGCACACCCACGGGCTCGAGCGACGGCGGCCGCCTCCAGCCCGATGAACCCGCCACCGACCACGACGACCCGCTGCGCGCTCGCCAGGCCCTCGGCGAGCCGGTCGGCGTCCTCGAGGTCCCGCAGGACGTGGACCGCGTCACCGGTGAACCCGGGCAGGGTGAGCGACCGGGGCGCTGCGCCGGTCGCCAGCACCAGGTGGGCGAAGGGGAGGTCCGCGCCACTGGCCGTCGTGGCGCGGCCCCCTTCGCCCGGGTCGAGGGTGAGCGTCTCGACCCGGTCACCGGTGATGACCGTGATGTCCTGCGCCTCGTAGTACGAGTCGTCCCGCAGGACCAGGCTCTCCCGGTCCGCCTCGCCGGCGAGGTAGGCCTTCGACAGCGGCGGGCGCTGGTACGGGGAGATCGCCTCCTCGCCGACGATGACGACCGGGTCGGGGTAGCCCCCTTCGCGCAGTGACTGCGCGACCTGGGCGCCCGCCTGGCCCCCGCCGATGATGACGACGCCGGCGCTCATTCCTGCTCCGGCGCGATCGTGACCGACAGTCCCTCGAGCTCTTCGCTCAACTTGATCTGGCAGGACAGGCGGCTCGTCGGCCGCCGCGGGGCGACGGCCTCCTCGAGCATCTCGTCCTCCCAGTCGTCCGCTCCGCCGACCTGCGTCGCGAACTCCTCGTCGACGTAGACGTGGCAGGTCGCGCAGGAGCAGGCTCCGCCGCACTCCGCGACGATGCCGGGCACCCCGTGCTTGACGGCCGTCTCCATGAGGGAGCTGCCGGGCCTGCCGACGACCTCGTGGAGCTCGCCCGAGGGGGACGTGAGCCGGACGGTGATCATGATCGTTCTCCTTGGTTGTGCGGGTCAGAACTTCTCGAAGTACTCGCGGTGCTCCCAGTCGGTCACGCCGTTGACGTCGGCCTCCCGGTCGGGGTTGCTCGCGACCCACTCCTCGTACCGCCCCACCTCGAAGCGCTTCATCGTCACCAGGTAGTCGATGAAGCTGCTGCCGAAGGCCTCCCGGAAGAAGGAGTCGCTCTCGAGGGCGTCGATCGCGCTGCCGAGCGACTGCGGCAGCTGCGGCACGTCGGCCGCGTAGGGGTCGATGCTCGCGGCGCCCGGGGCGGTCTTGCGGCGGATGCCGTCGAGGCCGGCGGCAACCTGCGAGGCGATGTAGAGGTACGGGTTCGCGCTCGGCTCCCCGACGCGGTTCTCCACGTGAGAGCTCGGGTCGCCGGGGTTGGAGATGACCCGCATGAGGGCGGCCCGGTTGTCGTTGCCCCAGGTGAGCCGGTCGGGGGCCAGGGAGTACGGACGGCGACGACGGTAGCCGTTGACGGTCGGCGTGGTGAAGACCGAGGCCGCCTGCGCGTGCGCGAGGGTCCCGCCGATGTAGTGCATGCCGACGTCCGAGAGTTCCTGGCCCTCCCCCGGGACGAAGGCGTTGGCGCCGGTGACATCGTTGAGCGAGGTGTGCAGGTGCCACCCGCTGGCGTAGAAGCCCGCGATCGCCGGGGTGCACATGAACGACGCCAGGTGCCCGTTGCGCTTGGCGACCTGCTTGACCGCCATCCGGAAGAGGGTCACCGAGTCGGCCGCCTCCAGACCGGGCAGCACGTCGAATGTCGACTCCACCTGGCTGGGTGCCCACTCGTCGTCGGTGGAGCGCAGCGGCAGCCCGAGCGCCTGGACCGCGCGACGGATCGGGCGCAGCTGCTCGTCGATCTCGTCGAGGTGGTCGTCGAGCAGGTAGCTGTACCCGCGGGCGACCGGCGCGACGATCGGGGCGTCGGCGGCGATGCCGGGTGCTCCGAGCGAACCGTTCACCACGTTGTCGTCGAGCAGCCGGGTGAGGTACCACTCGATCTCCAGACCGGTGACGAGGTCGTACCCCTCGCTCTTGAGGTCCGCGAGGGTGCGCTTGAGGATCGAGCGCGGCGAGAACGGGAACGGGGACCCGTGGCGGGAGTACAGGTCGCACATCACCCAGCCGGTGCCCTCGGCCCACGGCAGGACCCGGAAGGTCGGGATGTCGGGGACCATGACGACATTGGGTGAACCCGCCAGCTCGGGGATGCCGAAGCCACCGTCGGGCGAGAACGGGTTGAACACGATCCCGTTGGCCGTGTCGAAGAAGTACGGCGCCATGGTGATCTCGATGCCACCCTTGAGTGCGCTCTCGAAACCGTCGCGAGACATGCTCTTGCCGCGCAGCTGACCGTGCTGGTCGGGCCAGGTCATCCGGATCGCGTCGAGACCGAGCTCGTCGATCCGCGCGAGGAGCTCGCTCGCCGCGGCGCGCTGCTCCTCCGAGTAGATGCCGTGCCGCTCGATGAAGTTGCTGGTTGCACTCATGTGGGTCTTCTTTCGTGGGGAGATGGGTCGCCGTCCGGCCGCAGGTGGGCCGGCTACCGGTGGGTCGAAGGGGGGAGGTCCAGCCAGCCGCCGATGAGGGCGGCCGCCGCGGCGCGGGAGGTCGGGGCGGCGGCCTCTGCGTCGGCGAGCATGGCGTCGACGTCGAGCCCCGCCGCGCGCAGCTTGGGGCCCTCCCGGGCGATCAGGTCCCGGATGCCGTCCGGGGAGATCTCGGGATGGAACTGCACCGCCAGCGCGCTCCCGAGGGACCACGCCTGCGGGTAACGGTCGCTGGTGGCGAGGATGTCGACCCCCGGCGGAGGCTCGAAGGTGTCGCTGTGGAACGAGAAGAAGGTCCCGTCCATGGCATCGGACAGGGGGTGCTCGACGTCGGTGCGGCGCACCTGCGTCTGCCCGTACTCCAAACCCTGCGTGCCCGGCACCGCCGCCCCGCCGAGCACGTGCGCCAGGATCTGCGACCCGAGGCAGATGCCGAGGGTGGGGGCGCCCGCGTCGATCGCGGCGCGGATCCACTCCATCTCTGCGACGAAGGGAGGATTGTCCAGCTCGTCGTACACGCTGGTCGGCCCGCCCAGGACGACGACCCGCTGCGGGTCGTCGGGCAGGGTCTCGCCGCCGAAGGTGTGCACGATCCGGTGCGGCATCCCGCGAGCGTCGAGCTCCTCGATGATCCACGCGACGTCGGGGGTGTCGATGTGGCTGATGATGATCGTCTCGTCGGTCACCGGGTGTGCTCCACCGTGGTGTGCCAGGGGCGCCAGTGGTCGACCTCGGCGAGGGCGCCGAGCAGCCCGACGGCCTCGTCCCGGTCGACCGCCACGAAGCTCTCGTCGGGGACGACCTCGTAGACCGAGTGGTCCCAGAAGTGCATCGCCCGGACCTGGACGGCGAGCTCGTCGAGCGCGACGAGGCGCCGTCCCTGGCGCTCGACGACGGCTTCGAGCGCGGCGCACCGGTGGCGCAGACGTTCCGTCTCCGACCGCAGCTGTGCGATGGCGTCCTGCAGCTCGTCGGACATCACAGCACCAACGTGAGGTTCTCGTGGCCGTGCTCGGAGTCGAGCAGGTTGGTCTGCTTGAGCACGATCTCCCAGCCCTCCCCCTTCGGCCGCAGCACGTGGCCGCACCATCCGGAGTAGAGCTTGGTGACGCCGGCGCGGAACTCGGTGACCAGGACGTTGGAGCGGATGAACCGCAGCCCGCTGGTGGTGTCGTCGAGGACCTCGACGTTGGTGATCAGACGACGGGTGCGCGATCGCGGGATCTGGCAGTAGGCCAAGCCGGTGCGCAGCCAGTGCACCCGGTCGGTGAGCCGGCGGCGGTCGTCGAAGGCGTGGCTGACCTCGCGACGCGGGTCGCCGGAACCGGCGGTGATCGGCACCCAGTAGAGGCAGTCGTCCGAGAAGAGGTCGATCCACTCGTTGAACCGGCCCTCGTCGACGTACCGCGCCTCCCGGTGCAGGTAGGCCGCCGCTTCCGCGGTCGTCGTCGGGTCGGCGATCGGCCAGTCCTCGCCGAGGGTGGCGACGAACCCGGTGAGCCGCTCGTACCAGACCTCGTCGACGTGGTACGACCAGCGGGAGGTGTCCGAGTAGTCGGTGGCGGTCATCGGCCGGCTCCTTCCATGAGGCGGGTCCACTCGGCGTAGTACCCCCGCATGTGCAGCTCGTCGGTCACGGGGCTGAGTCGGCGACCGTGCTCGTCGGTACCGTCCCAACCATCGACACCGAGCCCGCGGTTCATGAGGATCCACTCGACCTCGCCGATCCCCAGGCCGATCTGGGCCTCCTCGAAGTTGGCCTGGTCGTCCGGCTCACCGAAGGCGGGGAAGTCCTCCTGGGTGCGCATGCGCATGGTGTTGACCAGCTCCGGGACACCCTCGACGGTGCTGGCCCACCAGACGAGCTCGGTCTGGTCGATCGCCAGCGGTTCGACGACCTGCACCTGGTTGCCGATGATCAGCAGGTTGGGGAAGATGCTGAGGTTGATCATCGAGCCCGAGCACAGGTCGAGGTACTGGTCGGCCTCGTCGGGGTACCGCTCCCGCAGGGTCTCCTCGATCCACTCGCGGCCCGGCTGGGGACGCTGGTTGCGCCAGATGTCGCCGGGGGCAGCGAAGTTGGTGCGCTGGTCGATGACGCTGTGCCCGTTGCCGAGCTGACGGACCGTCATCGTCCCCTCGTCGGGGCTCTTGCCGAAGTAGGCCATGTCCTTGCTGTCACCGAGGCGACCGGCCATGTCGAGCAGCGAGCGGTGCGAGAACGCAGGGTGGTACCCGTCGCCGGCGTTGTCGAAGGCCAGCTTCCAGTTGCCGCGGTAGGCCATCCGGTGGGCGGCGCTGCGCAGCTGGACCTGGCCGGTGGGCGCACGGTCGATCCAGTAGTCGAGCCATTCGGTCGCGCCGGCGAGGTGCTCGGTCAGCGACGGCGCGTCCATCGAGAGGGTGCCGAAGATGAAGCCGCGGTAGGACTCGACGCGCGGGACCGCCGTGAGACCGAGCTCGGACTTGTCGAAGTCCTCTCCATAGCCCCCGGGCCAGGGCACCCCGACCAGCTCGCCGGTGTTGCGGAAGGTCCAGCCGTGGTACGGGCACTGGAACTGCTTGGCGATGCCCGAGTCCTCGCGGCAGACGGTCGCGGCGCGGTGGGAGCACCTGTTGAACAGTGCCCGGATCTCGCCCTTGCGGTCGCGCGTGATGAGGAGCGGGCGGAGGCCGAGCTTCGCGCGGAAGAACGAGTTGGGCTCGGGGAGCTGGCTCTCGTGGGCGAGGTAGACCCAGGTCTGCCCGAAGATCACCGCCATCTCCCGGGCGAAGACGGTGGGGTCGGTGTACAGGTCCCGATGGACCCGGTCGGGCTTGACCAGGTTGGACCAGGACCTCGTCGAGGTCTCACGCGTGAGGGTCATGCAGGCTCCTTGTCAGGCTGACGACCGAAGGGGTTCGTCACGGCCGGTAGGCCTATGACGGTGTCCCACGTCCGGCCCGGCGTAAAGGAAGAAAACTTGCCGTAAGGGGGAGCGGAACGGTCGGGTGCCTGCCGGCCGGCACCGAGTAGCCTGCAGGCAGTCGTCTGGTGAGCGAGAGGTGGCTGCGCGATGATGCGCGGAACTGGCGAGGACCCGAGCTCCCCTGCGCCCCAGGGCAATTCGCCTCCCGTCGAAGTGCGCCCGCTCGACCCTCGACTCAACCGCAAGGTGCAGAGCGCGGTCCAGCAGATCTCGACCTTGCTGACGGAGTCCATCCTCGACGGCTCGTTGCGTCCCGGTGACCGGTTGCCCTCCGAGGACGTCATGGCCGAGAACCACGGAGTGAGCCGACCGACGATGCGCCTGGCGCTGCGAGCGCTGCGCGTCAAGGGGGCCATCCGGGTGGTCCGGGGGCCGAAGGGAGGGCACATCGTCGAGGACATCGACCCCGCCGTCATCGCGGACGGGTTGAGCGGTCGGATGAGCCTGGCGCTCGACGGGGCGGAGCTGACCTACGACCAGATCTCAGAGGTCCGCGACGAGCTGGAGCTGTTGTCGGCGCGGCTGGCCGCGCAACGCCGGACAGACACCCAGCTGGACGACCTGCTGGCACTGGACGAGCAGCTCGGGCTGTCTCCGGCGGACCGGGGGGGCGGCCTGGAAGATGCGGTGCGGTACGACATGCACTTCCACCGACGGTTGGCGGAGTGCAGCAACAACCCCCTGCTCGTCGCCTTCGCGAGCGGCTCGATCATCGCCTTCCAGGACCGCGACATCGCCCCTCTGGGCCTCGACGGCGAGAAGCTCCTGGTGCACCTGGACCTCGTCCGGGCGGCCGTGGTCGCCGGCGACCCGGTTGCTGCCGAGGCCGCGATGGGCCGCCACCTGGCCGACGCCCGTCCGCCGCGCGCGCGGTTCGAGGCATCCGAGTAGGCGCGAGGCGCCCCTGCCGGAGGGACCTGCCCGGCTGGCGGCGGGTGGTCTCAGCCGAGGCCTGTGGCCCGGGGAGAGACCGCGGCAGCGGCCTCACACAGCCGCTCGGCGGCGTCTGCCAGTTTCTTGCGCGTGAGGGACTGGGCGTTGACCGTGACGGACAGTGCCCCGACACCGGTGCCGGACCAGCCGCGGATCGGGCAGGCGATGGTGCGGGTCTGTGGACCGGCCTGGTCGGAGACCAGGTATCCCTGCTCGCGCGCCCGGGCGAGGAGCACCGCGAGTCCCGCACGAGCGTCTTCCGGCGCCTCGTCCGCCGCGAGGCGGGTCGCGTCGGCTGGGCAGAGGATGTCGTCGCACTCGGCGGCCGACATCGACGCCAGGACCACCTGGCCCTCGACACAGGTGTATGCGGGGCAGCGGGTACCCAAGCCGCCCACCCGGTGTGCCGTCACGTCCCCGGTGCGGTACAGGACGACGATCCATCCGCGCGGGACGTACTGGCTCACGCTGACGCAGGCGTAACCGGCCCGTTGGAGCTGGTCCACCTGCGCGCGCGTCGCCTCGACCAGCCCCATCCGCTCGAAGGCCTGCGCCCCGAGCCACGCCTGGGCCGAGCCGAGCTGGTAGCCGCCACCCGGCAACGCTTCCAGCATGGAGACATGCGCGAGGGTGGCGCAGAGCGAGTGACAGGTACTCCGTGGGATCCCCGACCGGGCGGCGATCTCGCGCACCGTGAGCGGGCCCGTGTTGGGTCCGAAGACCCTCAGCACCTGGTAGGCCCTCAGGACTGACTGCACAAGCTCTGCCATCTGGCGTCCTCCTGCATGTCGGCACCACGCTGTGCCGCTCCGGGACGGGCGCGAAGGGGGACGCGTCCATGCCGTAGGAAGCAGGGTAGGACTGCGCCCGAGGACTGGCCAAGGCCGTGTCCGGCTCTGGGGGACACGGCCTTGACCAGTCGGCCCGGGTCAGGCGCGCAGGTGCGCCGTCGCCGCCTCGTCGAGGCGGCCGTCGTCGGTCACCTCCACGCCGTAGTCGCGCCGGGCCGCCGCAGCGGAGATGTACCCGCGCCGGACCTCCAGGGCGACGAGCTCAGCCGAGCGCTGTCTCGGGTCGCCGTATCCGCCACCGCCCCCGGCCACCTGCCGGTAGATCGTGCCCTCGGGCAGATCGGAGACGAGATCCTTCAGCTCCGGCGTGATGACCGTGCCGTCGGGCAGGATCAGCTCCAGCTCGTTCGGCGAGCCGTTCAGGCCCCCTCGGAGACCGGCCGCAGCCGTCTCAGGCGTATCGCCGTCGCCGAAGACACTGGCCTGGATCCCGCCGGTGGTCAGCCGCATCCGGGTCTCGACTCCGAGGCCACCGCGCCACTGACCTGCGCCGGCCGAGTCCGGCACGTACTCGAACCGCTCGAGGAAGACCGGGTTGGTGTGCTCGAACATCTCGGGGTCCTGGGCACCGAGGGCTCCGCCAGAGGCGATGAGGCCGATGTGGTCGAACCCGTCGGCGTCCTGGGTCCCACCCCCGCCTCCCTTCAGGGCGTTGATGAGGATGTCGACGAAGGGCTGGTCACGACGCGGGTTCCAGCCGTTGATGATGGTGCCCAGCAGCGGGTTCCACCCGGCGGTGACCCGGGAGGGGAGGACCTCACTCAGGGCCGCCATGATGACCGAGCAGATCTGGTCCGAGAGGTGGTTGCCGAACCCGGAGGCCGCCGGGTACGAGCAGTTGAGGATGGTGCCCTCCGGGACGGACACGTCGATGCAGCGCATGATGGCGTCGTTGTGCGGGACATCACCCTCGACGAGCATGAAGAAGGTGATCATCACCGAGGACAGGGTCACGGCCAACGGCGCGTTGACGTACCCGGGACCCTGGGCGCTGGTGCCGGTGAAGTCGAACTTCATGTGGTCGCCGTCGACGGTGATCTCGACCACGATCTCCATCTCGGCCTCGTGGTCGAAGCCGTCGTCGTGGCAGATCCACGACGACGCGTACACACCGTCCGGGATCGAGGCGATCATCCGGCGGGTGAGCAGCTCCGTGGAGTCGAGGACCTCCTCGACGACGGTCTGGAAGGTCGGCAGGCCGTACTTCTCGACGAGCCGCTCCAGCTCCCGCTCACCGACGGTGCAGGCACCGATCATGGCGGTGACGTCCTCGGCGACGACGTCCAGACGCACATTGCCGAAGATCAGGTCCCACACATCCTCACGGATCTCACCTGCCTCCATGACCTTCACCGCAGGGATGCGCAGGGCCTCCTGCCACAGGTCCGTCGCCTTGGGGTTGTACGAGCCCGGGACGGCTCCACCCACATCCGCCTGGTGTGCCGAGATGACGACCCACGCGAAGTGCTCGCCCTCGTGGAAGACCGGCTTGAGGATCTTCCAGTCAGACGCCTGGTTGCCACCGGTGTAGGTGTCGTTGTGCAGGAGCGCGTCCCCGCGGGCGACGCGGCCCTTGAACTTCTGGGCGATGTGCCGCATGGCCGGGGCGGCGGCGTACCCGAGGATCGGGATGTACTCGGTCTGCTCCAGGAGCCGCCCCTCGATGTCGTAGATGCCGAGCGAGAAATCGCGGCCCTCGACCAGCAAGGGCGAACGTGCGCTGCGTTCGACGACGCGGCCCATGCGCTCACCAACGGCACGCAGCCGGCTGGAGATGACGGAGGTGAGGATCGGGTTGGTCTGTGTCGTTTCCATCGGTTTCACCGGGCCCCTTCCAGGCTCGCCGTCGCTCGCAGCTCGTCGAGCGAGCGACCCTTGCGGTACATCACATAGCTGCCGCTCGCGTGCAGCGCGAGGTTGTAGTCCTCAGGCACGAAGATCGTGGTCTGGGGCTCCTCGACGACGCACGGACCGGTGAGGTCAGCGCCGGGGACGAGACGGTCTCCGTCGTAGATGTCGACCTCGACCAGGCCCCCTTCGCTGCGCAGGTAGACGGCGCGCCTGCCGCGGTGGGCGTCGACCTCGTCGCCGCCGACGACCGGTGCCGCGGCGATTCCGTCTCTGCGACCGATGGCCGTCACGCGCAGGCTGAGCATCTCGATCTCGGCAGCCGGGTTGGCAAAACCGAAGAGCTCCTCGTGGCGGCGGTGGAAGGCCGTGCTGATCTCGGTTCGCGCGCTCTCGTTGCTCGCAAAGGCCGTTGCGGGGAAGCTGAGGATGATCTCGTGGTGCTGCCCGGCGTACCGCAGATCCGCGGACACGACGATCTCACGTCGGTCGTCGGGGGATCGTTCGTCATCGAGCAGCGCGTGCCCCTCCTCGACCATCTCTGCGATGAGGGCCGTGGCAGCCTCGTGGTCGAGATCGGACACCACCGCGTCGAAGCTGCGCACGAAGTCGTGGCGCAGGTCGGCCATCAGCATCCCTGACGCGCAGATGACCGAGGACAGCTTGGGGATGAGCAGGAAGGGGATGTCCAGCTCGTGGGCGATCATGCCGCTGTGCACGGGACCGGCCCCGCCGGCGACCACCATCGGGAACTCCCGCGGGTCGTGGCCGGCCTCGACAGAGACATTCTTCGTCCCAGCGGCCATCGCCAGGTTGACCATCTCGTACATACCCGCAGCCGCCTCGACCACGGTCAGACCGAGGGGCTCGGCGATGTGGGTGCGGATGGCGTCCTCGGCGAGGTCCTTGCGCAGCTTCATGCGACCGCCGAGGAAGGTGTCCGGGGCGAGGTAGCCAAGGACGAGATCGGCATCGGTCGTGGTCGGCGCAATGCCACCGCGGCCGTAGCAGGCCGGTCCGGGGTCGGCGCCGGCACTGGCCGGACCCATCCGGAGCAGGCCGCCGTCGTCGATCCAGCCGATCGAGCCGCCGCCGGCCCCGATGGTGTGCACCTGGGTGGTCGGAAGGGCGATGACGTGCCGGTTGATCTCCCCTTCGCGGGTCACCTGCACCTCACCGTCGGTGACGAGAGAGGCATCGAAGCTCGTGCCGCCCATGTCCACCACCGTGCAGTCCTCCATGCCGAAGGCGGAGACCGCTGCCAGGCCGGCGACCGGCCCGGCCGCGGGACCGGACATCGCGATCGACGCCGGCAGGCTCCCGACAGCGGCGGGCTGGGCGACGCCGCCGTTGGACTGCATGATCATCAGGGTGCCGACGAAGCCGCTGTCGGCGAGCTGGTCCACGAGGTGGGTCATGTACCGGGCGACGACCGGGCCCAGGTAGGCATTCATGGCGGTCGTGCTCACCCGCGGGTACAGCCGCATCTGGGGCAGCACCTCGGAGGAGACCGACAGGAAGGCATCGGGGAGCATCTCGCGGACGACCTCGGCCGCACGCCGCTCGTGCTCGTCGTTGCGGTAGGAGTGCATGAAGCACACCGCGACGGCATCCACTTCGGCCTCGGCGAGCTGCTGGACGGCCGACTTCAGGCTTTCCTCGTCCAGCGGGGTAACGACGCCACCGTCGACGTCGACCCGCTCGGTCACGGTGGCGCGCAGGTCACGGTGGATCAGCGGCGCGGGCGCGACGTACTTGTTGTCGTAGAGGTGGTCACGATCACGGATACCACGGCGCATCTCGAGGATGTCGCGGAATCCCTCGGTGGTGAGCAGACCCGTGCGCGCCCCGTTGTCGGTGAGGACGGCATTGGTGGCGACCGTCGTGCCGTGCACGATGACCTCGATCTCAGCGAAGAAGTCGTTGACCTCTCGACCCAGGAGCTCGGCCAGTTCGCTCAGTCCGGTGAGCACGCCGTCAGCTGGGTTGGCCGGGGTCGTGGGTGTCTTGTGCGGGGTGAGCTGTCCTGCGTCATCCGTGACGAGCAGGTCGGTGAAGGTTCCCCCCACGTCGATGCCGACGAAGTAGGTCATCAGATGGTCCTCTCGATGGGGCGGATCTCTTGCGAGATCTGCGAGATGGTCTCGGCTCCGTCGGGGCCGAGGATGTAGGTGTCCGCGACGCTGGCGCCGACGGTTTCGCTGGGGTCGGTGAGGTTCGGGTGAATGCTGATGACCATCCCTTCGGCCAGAGGGGTCTGATCACCGCGGGTGATGACCGGGGTGTCGTGGTCGATGCCGACCCCGTGGCCGTGCCAGATCCCGGGCAGAGCGCCCAGCTCGGCGGTCTCCGCCTCGAGTGCGGTGGCGACATCGGCGGCGGTGGCGCCGACGGTCAGCGCGTCCTTCGCGGCGGCGTGGGCGCGCAGGCAGGTCTCCCCATACTCCCGGCGCAGTCCGTCGACGGCGCCGACGGTGAAGAGCCCGGCGCGCTCGACCCAGCAGCCCGTCGGGCCGGTCGCCTCGACGTACACGCTGACCAGGTCCCCGCGCTGCAGGGGCTGCGCCGACGGCCAGTCGAGGAAGTACGGTCCGGTGCCGATGAAGATGAGCAGCTCACGGGCACCCGCGCTGCGGACCGCGCGGGCCATCTCGCCGTAGAGGTCCCATCCGCTGACGCCGGCAGCGGCGTGTGCCATGAAGGCCTCGATGCCCACATCGGCCACCCGTCCGGCCAGGCGCACATCGGCCAGCTCGGCCTCGGTGTGGATGGTCTTGATCTGCTGCAGCAGATCGGTGGCATCGCTCATCCGGGCCATCGGCAGAGCACCGCGCAGCGCGTCCCATTCGCCCGCTGGGATGATCTGCCCGACCCCGACCACGCCGATCCGGGCGCTGCCATGGCCCTGCTCGGTGAGGACCGCGGCAACGCTCGCGGGGACGACATTGCCCTCCCCCACGACATCGCCCTCGCCGGCGACACGGGTGTCGAAGCCGTTGGCCTGGCGGGAGAAGTAGGCATCGGACCGGGTCGACATGACCACGATCGGCTCACGGCCCGGCGTGACGACGGCATAGCCGTGACGCACGACCGGGCAGTAGCCCGTGAGGTATTCCAGGTATCCCCAGTGGGACACCAGCCCGCGCCCGGCCACGACGAGGGCGTCGATCCCCTGGTCGGCCATCGCCGCCCAGGTCGCCTGGAGGCGGTCGTCGAGGCGGCCAGCCAGCTCGTCGCCGCGGTGCGGGCCCGGCGAGCCGGAGCCATGGACTGAAGGTTTGCGAGTAGTCGTCGTTGACATGACCGGAACGTTAGGAACCAGCTCGGGGTAACCCAACAGCCGTGTCCGGGAGGACCGGACGTGGCGCTGTGAGCCGGTGACCGCCCGGCGCAACGCTACCCCGCATCCCGCTCCCTCCTGATCTCAGGACCGGAGCGTCCACCGGATGAATGGAGTCATCATGGATGAATCAACTGCCACTGCAGAGCGTGTCGTGCAGCGAGATCGCTCGCTGGTGGCGCGGACCGAGGACCACGCGCTGACAGCGGTGCCGGCCTCGGAGCGACGGGGCGGCTGGGCCTTTCGCATGAACGGTGTCGGGCTCGTGACCACGCTGCTGCAGATCTCGATCGGCGGGACGGTCACCCTGATCACCGGCGTGGGCTGGGGCCTGGTCGCGGGCGTCGTCGTCGTGCTCTTCGGCGGGACCCTGGGGTGGCTCGTCGGGCATGTCGCCTATGTCTCGGGCACGTCCAGCACCGTCACGACCCGGTTCTACGGACTCGGGGTGCGCGGCTCCGCGATCGCCTCGCTGATCTTCGCCTTCATGATCCTCGGCTTCCTCGCACTCGAGAACGCGATCCTCTACTACGGGACCCTCTTCATGCTGGGCTGGGACGCGACCGTCGGTAACGCCATCGCGATCTACGGGGCGTTCACCCTCGCGTGGATCCTCTTGGCCATGTTCGGGATGACGATCGTCCAGAGGACCTCGGTCATCTTGTTGCCGGCCTTCCTCGTCCTGGTGTTCGTGGTCGCCGGGATGGCTGTGGCTTCGTCAGACGTGTCCCTGGGCGAAGCCCTGTCCAGGGGACCGGTCGTCCCAGGCTTCGACGGCGGCTGGCAACGGTTCACCGCCGCCCTGTCGATCATGGCCGGCTCCGTCGGCGCTCTGGCCCTGGTCAACGCCGACTTCGCCCGCTACGCGCGCTCGACGAAGGATGTCGGCATCCTCGCCTTCGCTGGCGCCATCATGATGGACATCGTCCTCGTCGCTCTGGGATCGGTGGTCCTGGGCGCCGGCGGCCCGCTCGTCGCTGAGTACCTGGGCAGCCGCCCCGAGGTCGCCGGGAGCCAGGGCGGCGTCACCATCGCCGACAAGGTGGCGTGGATGGCGACCAACAATGCCGGCGCCTACTTCATCGTGCTGGCCGGCATCCTGGGGTTCGCGTTGATGTACGCAGCCCAGGTGAAGTCCCAGGTCATCAACACGTACTCGGGATCCCTGGCCCTGTCGAACCTGTTCGACGCTCTTCTTGGGCGCGGCGCGGGACGGTTCGCCATGGTGGTGATCGGCAACATCATCGGACTGCTCATGGTCGCCGGCAACATCCTCGGGCTGATCCACAGCTATCTCGGAGCCCTCGGCATCACCACGACCGCTGTCGCAGGTGTCATCATCGCTGACTTCTTCATCGTCCGGCGGGGTCGAGCCGCGAGCGACGGTCGGGTCGAGGCGGTGAACTGGGCAGGCGTGTCCTCAGTGACGGCCTCCGTCGTGATCGGGCTGTGGCTCACCTCCCAGGGCGTGACGCAGCTGGGCTTTCTCGTCAGCCTCGTGCTGGTCCTGGTCCTGTACCCGGCGATGCGGCTCTACGTGGTGCGAGAGGGCGTCGGGACCCACTTCATGTCGACCCACCAGACGATGGAGGAGGCCGGCTGAGCGCTGCTCGACCCCCGTCGAACATCGGATGGTCCGCAATGCCGTCCCCTCGCAAGGATTGTGGTCCCTTGCGAGGGGACGTTCCTCCTGCATCACGGGAGAGGCACACCGGTGGCCTCCCGACGCAGGTCACCTCCCCCGCGACTCAGTAGTACACGGCGAGAGGGCCGTTGGGCCCGGCGATCACCTGCACGTCGGTGTCGAAGACCCGCGTGAGCACCTCGTCGGTCATGATCTCCTCCGGCGTGCCGAACTCGACGACCCGCCCCTCCTTGACGGCGCAGATCCGGTCGGCGTAGTGCCCGGCGAAGTTGATGTCGTGGAGCACGACGATGATCGTGCGGCCCAGCTCGGTCGCTGCCCGACGCAGCAGGCGCATCATGTGCACCGAGTGCTGCATGTCGAGGTTGTTGAGCGGCTCGTCGAGCAGCACGTAGTCGGTGTCCTGCGACAGGACCATCGCGACATAGGCCCGCTGCCGCTGCCCGCCGGAGAGCTGGTCGAGGTAGCGGCCCTCGAGCTCGGTGAGGTCGAGGAAGTCGATCGAGCGGGAGATGACCTCCTCGTCCGCGACGGTCAGCCGGCCCTGCGAGTGCGGGAACCGTCCGAAGCCCACGAGCTGGCGCACCGTGAGCCGGGTGATGAAGTGGTTCTCCTGCCGCAGGATCGAGATGATCTTGGCCAGGTCCTTGGACGCGGTGCTCGCGATGTCGTAGCCGGCCACCTCGATGCTGCCCTCGTCGAGGTCGAGCAGGCGCCCGATCATCGTCAGCAGCGTCGACTTGCCCGCGCCGTTGGGCCCGACGAGCGCGGTGACGCCCCCGGCCGGGATCTCGAGGTCGACCGGGCCGATCGTCACCTCGCTCCCGTAGGTCTTGCGGACATCGGTCAGGGTGATCACAGGCGCCCCTTGCGGAGGATGACGACGAGGAAGACGGTGCCACCGACGAGCTCGATGATGATCGAGACGACGCCCTGCGCGTAGAACACGTGCTTCATGACGACGTAGGCCCCGCAGAGCACGACGAAGCCGGTGAGCACGGCGACGGGGAAGATCCGGCGGTGGTCGTAGGTGTCGGCGAACTGGTAGGCCAGCGTGGCGACGAGGAACCCGAGGAAGGTCATCGGCCCGACGAGCGCGGTCGAGACGGCCATGAGGACCGAGACGAGGAGGAGCGTCGTCATGAGCTCACGGCGGTGGTCGAGCCCGAGGTTGGTCGCGTCGTCGCGGCCGAGGGCGACGACGTCGAGCCGGTGGGACCGCCGCCACAGCAGCGCGGCCGCGACGACGCACAGCGGGATGGCGACGGGGAAGTACCCCGGGTCGGCATTGGCCATCGACCCGAACATCCGCGCGGTGAGGACGTCGAACTCGCTCGGGGTCAGCATCCGCCGCATGAAGGAGGACACCGACGCGAGCCCACCACCGATCACGATGCCGATGAGCAGCATGATCTGGACGTTGCCGTAGCGCCCGGAGAGCAGCCATCCGTAGAGCGCGAGCGAGAGCCCGACCATGACGGCGATCTGCAGGACGAACTGCGGCAGCCCCGTCAGCATCCCCAGCCCGGCGACGCCGAGGAAGTAGACGGCCGCGGTCTGCACCGCGACGTAGAGCGACTCGAACCCCATGATCGAGGGCGTGATGATCCGGTTGTTCGTCACCGTCTGGAAGCTCACCGTGGCGATCGCCTGGCAGACGGCGACGACGGCCATGGCCACGAGCGAGCTCGCCCGCAGCTCGGCGACGAGCCAGAAGCCCCGCGACCCGACCGGCATCGGGTTGTCCCACGCCAGGTGCCCGAAGGCGGAGCCGAGGGCGAGGACGACGAGCACGGCGAGGACGACCCGGTAGCGCCGGCGGGCGCGGACTGTGGGAAGGGGGCCGGACGCACGTCCGCCCCCGGTCACCACCGGCTCGGTGGTGACCGGGGTGACGCGGGCCCGTGCGGGTGCCTCAGCCACGACGGCGCTGCCTGAGCAGGAGGGCGATGAAGACGCCCGCCCCGACGACGCCCAGGATGAGCGAGACCGGCACCTCGAAGGGCGCGATGATCGTGCGGCCGACGAGGTCGCAGACCGTGACGATGCCGATGCCGAGCAGGCAGACCCACGGCAGGTTGCTGCGCAGGTCGTCCCCGCGGAACATCGAGACGATGTTGGGGACGATCAGCCCGAGGAAGGGCAGGTTGCCGACGACGACGGTGACGACCCCGGTGGCGACGGCGATGAGGCAGGTGCCGATCAGGATGACCCGGTCGTAGTCGAGCCCGACGTTGGTCGAGATCTCCTCGCCGAGCCCCGCGACGGTGAACCGGTCGGCGACGACGAAGATCGCGACGGCCACGAGGGCGACGACCCAGAGCACCTCGTACTGCCCACGCAGGACCGAGGTGAAGCTGCCCGCGAACCAGATGCCGAGGTTCTGCAGCATGTCGGTCTGCAGCGCGACGAAGGTCGAGACCGACCCCACGACTGCACCCAGCATGATCCCCACGATCGGGACGATGAGCGAGGACCGGAGGGTCACCCTGCGCAGGAAGAGGAAGAAGACCATCGTGCCGATGAAGGCCGCGACGACCGCCCCGACCATCCGCTCCATGAGGCTGGCGCCCGGGAAGAGGATCATCACCGTCAGCAGGCCCAGCCCGGCCCACTCCGTGGTGCCGGTGGTCGTCGGCTCGACGAAGCGGTTCTGCGTGAGCAGCTGCATCACCAGGCCAGACATCGCCATCGCGGCACCGGCGAGGACGAGCGCGACCGTGCGCGGGATGCGGGTGATGGCGAACATCTCACCGCCGCGCTCCCCGCCGAAGATGTCGTAGACGCCGGTGAAGAGGGACAGGACGAGGAGCCCGCCCACGGCGAGGGCGCCGAGGGCGAGCTTCGCGTCGAGGAGGCGCCCCTTGGTGACGGCGCGCCCGGCGGTCGTCGTGCTCAGCTCTTGTCCTCGAGCGCGTCGGCGAAGGTCGTGAAGAACTCGGTGAAGGTCTGGATGCCCTCGTTGGTGTAGCTGTCGGCGGGCATGAAGACGACCTGGCCCTCGGAGACCGCGGTGACGTCCCGCAGCGCCTCCGAGTCCTCGATGAGCTGCTTCGCGGGCGTGTAGCCCTCCTCGTCGGCGGCGACGGCGGCGTCCCGGTCCATGACGAGGATCCAGTCGGGGTCGGCCTTCGCGATCGCCTCGACGGAGACCTCGTCACCCTGGTGGTCGTCGCTCGCGCCCTCGACCTCGAGCGCCGGCTCCAGGTCGAAGAGGTCGAAGACCGGGCCGAGGGTCTGGCCGACGGTCGGCGCGATGTAGCCGAGCTCGCCACCCGAGGTGTTGATCGCCATGACGGTGTCGCCGGGCTGGTAGGCCGCCTCGACCCGGGCGACCTGCGCGTCGAGGTCCCGGCCGAGCTCCTCGGCCTCGCTCTCCTTGCCGAAGACCTCACCCAGGACCTCGGTCTGGCGCTTGAGCTCGGCGTCGAGCGGCTCGCCCTCGCGCGGGTCGAGGTTGAGGAAGGCGGCGTCGGGCGCGAGCTCCTTGAGCTTGGCCTCGTGCTGCGTGAAGCGCTGGCCGTTGATGACGAGGTCCGGCTCGGCCGCGACGATCGCCTCGAGGTCGGGCTCCCGGTGGGTACCCAGGTCGACGATGGCGTCGTCCTCGACGTACTCGATGGTGTCGGGCATCAGGCTCACGGCGGCGGCGGAGAGGTCGATGCCCCAGTCCGAGAGCGTCTCGAAGGTGCGGTTGTCCGTCGCGACGACCGAGGTCGGCGGCGCCGGGACCTGCTGGGTGCCGTGGTTGTCGGTCACCTCGATGGTCTCGCCGGAGCCTCCCCCGGCGGCGTCGGTCTGCCCGCCGCAGGCGGAGAGGGTGAGGGCGAGGCCGCCGACGAGGGCGAGCGAGCGGGTGCGCGTCAGCACGAAGGGAGGTCCTTCCGGAAGGGCGTCGCCGCACGGCCACGCCACGAGGCGATCAGGTTGTGTGAGGTTAGCCTAACCAATCCTCGCGCTCGCACCCCGGTCCCGCACTGCGGGACACCGGTCAGCCGATCGGGGCGCCCAGGATCGCCACGAGCCGCTCGTGGACGCCCTCGTCGCCGTCGACGGCGAGGGCGTCCTCGATGCCCCGGTGCCACAGCCACAGGTCGACCTGCTCGGCGCTGCCACGGACCGTCACGTCCGCGGAGCCCGTGTGCTCGTGCAGGGCGGGGTCGAGCACGGCGAGGTCGTCGACGTCGACGACCTCGCCCGAGCGCGGGTCGCGCCCGGCGAAGCGCCCGAGCCCGACGAGCAGTCGCCGTCCGACGTCGGTGAGCTCGATGACCACGCGCGTGCCGTCGGGCGTGAACCGCCCCCACCGGGGGTGGGAGCCGTACATGACGTCGAGGCACTCGAGCACCCCGTCGGCCGCGAGCGCCGGGTCGAGCGGGGTCCGCGCGCCCACCGTCAGCTCCGCGTCGACGCGGTGGACCAGCGCCTCGTGCGCCTGCCGACGCATCGTGAAGCCGACGGTGTGCAGCCGCGGGTCGGCACTCCAGGACCAGGCACCGTCGGCCGGGTCGGCGTTGCGCAGGCGCAGCAGCAGGTCCTCGTGCGCCTGGTCGTAGAAGGCGAGCACGCCCGCGTGGCCGCCCGGCCGGTGCGGCTCGGGGTAGGACTCGGGCCCCTCGGGTCGCTGGGCGATCACCCACGCCCAGAAGTGCTGCACGTCCCCGCCCAGGTGCCACAGCAGGTCCTCGGCGCTCCAGTCGGGGCAGCTCGGCACCCGCAGGTCCGGGTCGGCGTCGGCGAGGCACTCGCGGAACCGGCGGCTCTCCCGCTCGATCGCGTCCAGGTAGCGGTCGAAGGGGAGCCAGTGGGCCTGCACGTCGGCGTTCATGGGGCGAGACTTCCCCCCTTCGGGCTCGTCGGCAACCGGGGTGACGGCGCGCCGGTGCACGATGGTCCGGTGACGACCACCGTCTTCTTCCACGCCCATCCCGACGACGAGGCCAGCGGGACCGCCGGCTCGATGGCCCTCGCCTCGCGCGCGGGGGGCCGGGTGGTCGTCGTCTACGCGACCCACGGCGAGCACGGCACCGTCCCCGACGACCTGGGCGAAGGGGGGAGCCTCGCCGAGCACCGCCGGCGCGAGGCCGACGCGTCCGCGGCGATCACCGGCACGGCCCGCGTCGAGTGGCTCGGGTACGCCGACTCCGGGATGACCGGGTGGGAGCAGAACGGTCACGAGAGCGCCTTCCACTCCGCCGACCTCGACGAGGCCGCCGGGCGGCTGGCCGCGGTCCTCGACGAGGAGGACGCGGACGTGCTCGTCGGCTACGACTGGCACGGCGGCTACGGCCACCCCGACCACGTCAAGGTCCACCACGTCGCCCACCGCGCCGCCGAGCTCGCCGCCCGCCGGCCCCGTCTGCTCGAGGCGACCATCAACCGCGACCGCCTGCGCGAGCAGCTCGCCGCGGCCCGCTCGCTCGGCATCGACCCGGGGTTCGACGCCGACGCCCCCATGGACGACGGCAACCCGATCGGCCTGCCGCAGCACGAGATCCACCACGCCGTCGACGTCACCGAGGTCATCGACCTCAAGCGGGCCGCCCTGGCCGCCCACGGCTCGCAGTCCGACGTGCAGGAGATGCTGGCGATGCCGCCGGAGGTCTTCGCCGAGGCCTTCGGCGTCGAGCACTACGCCGAGCCGGGCCGCCCCGAGGGGATGGCGCGCGACCTCCCCTTCGTCTGAGCGGTCAGCGCAGGCGCACGCGCACGCGGCCGTCGACGACCTCGAAGGTCACGTCGGCCAGCGAGTCCACGACGAGGTCCGCGTCCGCGAGGGCGTCGGCGCCACTCGTCGTCGTCACCGCGAGGACCGCGCAGCCGGCCGCCCGGGCCGCGGCGACGCCGCTCGGGGCGTCCTCGCAGACGAGGCACTCGGTCGGGTCGACCCCCAGACGCTGCGCCGCGAGGAGGAAGGGGTCGGGGTGCGGCTTGCCGCGCTCCACGTCGTCGAAGGTCACCACCTCGTCGATGCCGATCTCGGCGGCGGTGAGGCGGACCCGGGCCAGCTCCCGGGTGGCGGAGGTCGCGACGGCGACCGGCACGTCGACGAGCGCCGCGAGCGCGTCGTGCACACCGGGGAGCGCGAGGACGTCCTCGACGTCGTCGACCTCGAGCCGCTCGATCCGCGCGAAGGCGTCGTCGGGGTCGAGGTGGGGCGCGACCGAGGCGATGATCGCCGGCGCGGGCATCCCGTGGTGACCGACGAGGGCCACCGGGTCGACGCCGTGCTCGATCGCCCACCTCACCCACGACCGCTCGACCGAGCCGGTGGAGTCGACGAGCGTGCCGTCGTTGTCGAAGATCACCGCGGCGAAGGTGCGGCCGTCGAAGGGGGTGGAGTCCATGGCACGACCTTAGGGAGACCCTAGGGTGGACCCGAACCACGGAGGTCACCATGTACGCGTCTTCATCCGGGTCGAGCGCCGAGGACCAGCCCCGGCGGGCCGCCATCGGGCCCGACTCCCGCGGCCTGTGGCTCATGGGCAACGACGTCGACCTCGCCCGGCGGCTCGCCGGCACGGGCTTCGACTGGCTGGCGCTCGACGCCCAGCACGGGGCGATCGACCGCTCCGCCCTCGTCGACCTCGGACGGGCCCTCGGCGACGTCGGCGCCAACTTCGTCGTCCGGGTGCCCGGGGTCGACCACGCCTGGATCGGGGCCTCCCTCGACGCCGGCGCCGCGGGCGTCGTCATCCCCTCCGTCGCCTCGCTCGAGGACGCGCGCGCCGCGGTACGGGCCGCCTTCTACCCGCCGCTCGGCGAGCGCAGCTGGGGCCCGCTCACCCCGATGTGGGACGGCTACGCGCCGGACGCGGAGCGCGCCAACGCCCAGGTGCAGTGCGCCGTGATGATCGAGACCGCCGGGGCGCTCGAGGCGGTCGAGGAGATCGCGGCCGTCGACGGGGTCAACCTCCTCTTCCTCGGACCGGTCGACCTCTCCCTCGCCCTCGGCGTGCCGATGGCGCAGATGCTGGCCGACACCTCCCCGAGTGGTCCGGTGCCCCGGATCCTCGCGGCGGCCCGCCGCCACGGCACCGACGTGGCGGCCTTCGCCGGCCACCCCGACCACGTCCCCGCGCTGCGCGCCCTGGGCATCACCCGGGTCGCCGTCGCCACCGACATCGCCCTGGTCGCCCTGGGCGCCGAGGCGGTCCTCGACCTCACCTGAGCCACGTATCCTCGGACGTCGTGAGTGACGTGCAGCTGGACCGTGCCGTGGACGGCGTCGACCCCGATGACCTGGCCACCACCCTTCGCGTCCTCGGGATGCTCCACGAGCTGCCACCCGGCCACGAGGACATCGCCACGGTCAAGCGCGCCGCGGGCTCGATGTACAACCGGGTGAAGAAGGCCCGCCGGCGCGAGGCCCGGCAGGCCGAGCGCGGCCCCAAGATGGCGCACGACCAGGCGATCCTCGACCGGACCGCGACCGGCTCGCCGATGCGCATCGACGACGAGACGAAGGGGATCCCGCTCGCCCCGACGAGCGAGGGCCGCTTCGTCGGGGAGCTGCAGATCCCCCGCGGCTGCTACATGTGCCACGCGGACTACACGCTCGTCGACGCCTTCTACCACTGGCTCTGCCCGGACTGCGCGGCCCGCAGCCACGTCCGCCGCGACCAGGGCACGGACCTGCGCGGCCGCCGCGCGCTGCTCACCGGCGGCCGGGCGAAGATCGGCATGTACATCGCCCTGCGGCTGCTGCGCGACGGCGCCGACCTGACGATCACCACGCGCTTCCCACGCGACGCCGCGCGACGCTTCGCCGAGCTCGCCGACTCCCCCGAGTGGATCGACCGGCTGACGATCATCGGCATCGACCTGCGCGACCCCACCCAGGTCGTCGCCCTCACCGACGAGGTCGCTGCCGCAGGACCGCTCGACATCCTCATCAACAACGCCTGCCAGACGGTGCGCCGCTCCCCCGGCGCCTACTCGCACCTCGTCGACGGCGAGTCGCAGCCGCTCGAGACCGGTGGCGTCACACCGCGGATGCTGACCTTCGACCGGGTGAGCGAGGCACACCCGGCGGCCCTCATCGGGACCCTGGGCTCGCACCCGGTGCCGCACGCCGACGTCGCCACGCAGAGCGCCGCCGACCTCACCCGCCTGGCCCTCTCCGCCGGCCACGCCTCGCTCGAGGCGCACCTCGCGGGCACCGCGGTGGACGCCGGCGGGCTGCTGCCCGACGTCGTGGCGACCAACTCGTGGAAGCAGACCGTCGACGAGGTCGACCCGCTCGAGCTGCTCGAGGTGCAGATGTGCAACTCGGTCGCCCCCTTCCTCCTCGTCTCCCGGCTCCGGCCGGCGATGCGTGCGGCGGTCGAGCGCCGTCGTGCCGAGGTCGGCGACGCGGCCCGGGCCTACGTCGTCAACGTCTCCGCGATGGAGGGGCAGTTCTCCCGGCGGTACAAGGGCGCCGGGCACCCCCACACCAACATGGCCAAGGCCGCGCTCAACATGCTGACCCGCACGTCGGCGGGCGAGATGTTCGAGACCGACCGCATCCTCATGACCGCTGTCGACACGGGGTGGATCACCGACGAGCGCCCGCACCACGAGAAGCTCGAGATCGCGGCGCAGGGCTGGCACGCCCCGCTCGACCTCGTCGACGGCGCTGCCCGCGTGTACGACCCGGTCGTGCGCGGCGAGCGCGGCGAGGACCTCTACGGTGTCTTCCTGAAGAACTACGAGCCGTACGCTTGGTGAGGCTTACTTCGTGAGGCGAGTTGTTCACTCACGAGCATCACCCGCCCTCATTCAGGCCGCGTCAACACATCGAGAAACTCGTGGTTGACGAAGAGACGCTCCCTGCCAACCTTCACGTCACTGAGGAGCCCAGCGTCAACCAGTGCGTGTAGCCAAGAGGAGGCGGTCTGACGGGAGATGTCGCATCGCTCGGCCACAGTGTTGATGCGGCAGTAAGGCTGTTCGAAGAGGACGGCCAAGAAGTGCGCGTCTTTCCCACCCGGGGTGGCCGCTCGAGCACGCTCAGCAATGTCCTCCTGGCACGTACGGATGGACCCGATCTTCTGCGTGGTCGACGTCGCCGACTCCCTTACGACGTCAAGCATGTAGAGGATCCATTCGATCCAAGCACCCTCGGCCGTCACAGCGCGCAGCAGTCGGTAGTAGTCATTCTTCCGCGCGATGATCGCGCGGGAGAGATAGAGGATGGGGTCGTGGAGGAGACCCGCCTCGATCAACATCAGGATGTTGATGACGCGACCAGTGCGGCCATTGCCGTCGTGGAAGGGGTGGATCGCCTCGAACTGGTAATGAGCCACCGCCATGCGCACCAGCGGATCAAGATCGTCTCCGGAATGAACAAAGCGCTCCCACTCCGAGAGCTTCCCCCGGATGAGGTCGGCTCCCTCGGGTGGGGCATACACGATTTGACGCGTGGCCGGGTTCACGATTCTTGTGCCGGGCACTGCGCGAACAGCCATGTCGCGCCCCTGCAACTCAGAGCAGATTCGAGCGGCTGTCGTCGCAGTGAGGGGCCGGCTCCTGATCGATTCAACCCCAGCGAATAGGGCGCTGCGGTATCTCAGCGCCTCTTTGGTGGCATGGTCTCCCCCACCCGAGTCGACGTGCTTGAAGAGTTCATCGGCCGTGGTCACGATGTTCTCGATCTCGGAGCTGGCTTGGGCCTCGAGCAACGGGACGGCGTGGATCAGGATGTTCGGGTTTGGGAGCACCAGTCCGGCTTGGGCAAGTGTCGCCAGCGCCGTCCGGGCTTCGACGGTCGCCTTGAGCACAGCCTTGGGCTCAAGGTCCAGGTCCGCTGGGGGCAGGGGCGGGAGGTCGTTGAAGGGAGTTTCAGGGCTCCACGTCACGTGTCGCTCCTTTCACCGTATCCGCACAACGCGTTAAGAATTTTCGTGAAACCTAACATGTTTTCGGGATGTGTCAGGGAACCTGACACGTGGACTCGCAGCGGCGCTCGGCCAGCGGGGTCTCACCCTCAAGGCGTGCCCCCTGGTAGCCCGTCGCGTGGTGTTTGACGCTACGGTGAAGGGCGTCACACCACGTCGACGAAGGGAGCAGCGGCCATGGCACCGAAGGACTCGACCTTCCTGGGCTGGCCCGTGCTGCGTCAGCTGGCATCGGGCGACTTCCTCGGCCGCGGCAACGCGGTCACCTCGCGCAGCACGAGGGAGATGGAGCCGCGCACCTCGACGGCCGACCGTGTCGTGCAGAGCGTGTGCCCCTACTGCGCCGTCGGCTGCGGCCAGCGCGTCTTCGTCAAGGACGAGCGGGTCGTGCAGATCGAGGGCGACCCGGACTCGCCGGTGAGCCGAGGGCGCTTGTGCCCCAAGGGTGCCGCGAGCGAGCAGCTGGTCAACTCCCCTTCGCGTCAGACCCACGTGCTCTACCGCGCGCCGGGCGCCACGGAGTTCCAGCGGATCGAGCTCGACGAGGCGATGGACATGGTCGCCGACCGGTATCTCCAGGCCCGCGCCAACAAGTGGCAGGAGGTCGACGACCAGGGTCGTCGGCTGCGCCGCACGATGGGTATCGCCTCGCTCGGGGGAGCCACCCTCGACAACGAGGAGAACTACCTCATGAAGAAGCTGTACACGGCTTCGGGAGCGATACAGATCGAGAACCAGGCGCGTATTTGACACTCCGCCACGGTTCCCAGTCTGGGATCCTCCTTCGGGCGCGGCGGCGCCACCCAGTCCCTCCAGGACATGGCCAACGCGGACTGCATCATCATCCAGGGCTCCAACATGGCCGAGTGCCACCCCGTGGGGTTCCAGTGGGTGTCCGAGGCGAAGGCACGCGGCGCGCGCGTCATCCACATCGACCCGCGCTTCACCCGCACCTCGGCGATCGCCGACACGCACGCCGCGATCCGCGCCGGCACCGATGTCGTGCTCCTCGGCGCCCTGATCAACCACGTCCTGGCCAACGACCTCTACTTCCACGACTACGTCGTCGCCTACACCAACGCGGCCACGCTGGTCAGCGAGGACTTCGTCGACACCGAGGACCTCGACGGCGTCTTCTCCGGCTACGACCCGGAGACCGGCACCTATGACATGTCCTCGTGGGCCTACGACGAGCGACCTGCCGAAGGGGGCGGCACCAGCGACGAAGGGGGCGCAGGCGGCGATGACGTCGGCGGACCCTCCGGGGGCCACGAGCACGGGGCGCACAAGAGTGCCCGCGCGGCGGGCGACCAGCACGGAGGTGCCGGACCCGCGCTCGAGCACGCCCGGGTCATCCGCGACGACACCCTGCAGCACCCGCGGTCGGTCTTCCAGGTCCTCAAGCGTCACTACGCCCGCTACACGCCGCAGATGGTCGAGGACCTCTGCGGCATCCCCCAGTCGCAGTTCCACGAGATCGCCGACGCCCTGACGGCGAACTCCGGTCGCGAGCGCACCACTTGCTTCGCCTATGCGCTGGGCTGGACCCAGCACAGCCTGGGCGCGCAGTTCATCCGCACCGCAGCGATCCTCCAGCTGCTCATGGGCAACATGGGTCGGCCCGGTGGCGGGATCATGGCGCTGCGCGGGCACGCGAGCATCCAGGGCTGCACCGACATCCCGACGCTCTTCAACATCCTGCCGGGGTACCTGCCGATGCCGACCGTCGGTCTGCACGACACCTACGAGGACTACCTATCCAGCATCAGCTCTCCGCTGCAGAAGGGCTTCTGGACCGAGGCGCCCTCCTACACCGCCAGCTTGCTCAAGGCGTGGTTCGGTGACGCCGCCACACCGGACAACGACTTCTGCTTCGACTACCTGCCCCGTCTGACGGGTGCCCACGGGACCTACCAGACCGTCATGTCGATGATGGACGACGAGGTCGAGGGGTACTTCATCCTCGGGCAAAACCCAGCGGTCGGCTCGGCCCACGGCAAGATGCAGCGGCTGGCGATGACGCACCTGAAGTGGGTCGTCGTGCGCGACTTCCAGCTCATCGAGTCGGCGACCTTCTGGAAGGACTCCCCCGAGATCGCCAGCGGCGAGCTGAGGACGGAGGACATCGACACCGAGGTCTTCTTCTTCCCGGCCGCCAACCACGTCGAGAAGTCCGGGACGTTCACCCAGACCCAGCGGATGCTCCAGTGGCACCACCAGGCGGTCCAGCCGCCCGGCGATGCCCGCAGCGAGCTCGAGTTCTTCCACGAGCTCGGCGTGCGCATCCGGGAGCGCCTCAAGGACTCGACCGACGAGCGCGACCGCCCGCTGCTCGACATGACCTGGGACTACCCCAAGGACGAGTTCGGCGAGACCGATGCCGAGGCGGTCCTGAAGGAGATCAACGGCTACTACCTCACCGGTGAGCGCGCGGGCCAGACCCTCGACAAGTTCGCCGACATGCGCGCGGACGGCTCGACCTCCGGCGGGTGCTGGATCTACACCGGCGTCTTCGCCGGCGGGGTCAACAAGTCCGCCAACCGGGTCCCCGGGCGCGAGCAGGACGAGACCGCCCTCGAGTGGGGCTGGGCCTGGCCGATGAACCGCCGCATCCTCTACAACCGCGCGTCCGCTGCCCCGGACGGCACGCCCTGGAGCGAGCGCAAGAAGTACGTGTGGTGGGACGCCGACGCCGGGAAGTGGACGGGCAAGGACGTCCCCGACTTCCCGGTCGACCGCGACCCGTCCTTCCGGCCCGACCCGGAGCAGGGCGGTCCGGCGGCGATCGCCGGCGACGACCCCTTCATCATGCAGGCCGACGGCAAGGGCTGGCTCTTCGCACCCAAGGGGATGGTCGACGGTCCGCTGCCGACGCACTACGAGGCGCAGGAGTCACCGGTCGACAACCCGCTGTACTCGCAGCAGCGCAACCCGGCCCGCCTGGTGTACCCGCGCAAGGACAACCTGTGGAGTCCCTCGGGCGACGAGCCGGGGGCGGAGGTCTACCCCTTCGTCTTCACGACCTACCGGCTCACCGAGCACCACACGGCCGGCGGCATGAGCCGGTGGCTGCCGTACCTGTCCGAGCTGCAGCCCGAGATGTTCTGCGAGGTCTCCCCCGAGCTGGCCGAGCAGCAAGGCCTGGTCAACGGCGAGTGGGCGACGATCGTCTCCGCGCGCAGCGCGATCGAGGCCCGCGTGCTCGTCACCGAGCGGATGACCCCGCTGACGATCCGCGGTCGCACGGTCCACCAGATCGGGCTCCCGTACCACTGGGGTGTCGGCCGCGACGCGGTCGTCGAGGGCGACGGCGCCAACGACCTGCTCGGCATCGCGCTCGACCCCAACGTCCAGATCCAGGAGTCGAAGGTGGGTTCCTGCGACATCATCCCGGGCCGCCGGCCGCGCGGCGAGGAGCTGCTGCGCTTCGTCGCCGAGTACCAGTCCCGCTCGGGCACGACGGTCGAGACCGGCAACACCCGCCGCGACGAGCAAGGAGCGCACTGATGGGCTACCTGTCACGCCAGCTCTCGGGGGAGACCAACCCGGCGGTGGACGCCGGGTGGGCCGACGCCCCGGAGCGCAAGGGCTTCTTCACCGACACCTCCATCTGCATCGGGTGCAAGGCCTGCGAGGTCGCCTGCAAGGAGTGGAACGGCATCCCGCTCGACGGGCTGGCCATCACCGGCAACTCCTACGACAACACCGGCGACCTGGGCGCGAGCACGTGGCGGCACGTCGCCTTCGTCGAGCAGACCAAGGACCGCATCGAGGCCGCGCGCGAGTCCGGCCGCAAGCTCGTCGACCTCGGGATGCCCGCGCTCGGCGCCCCCACGGCCGACCCCCCTTCGGGCGGGGCCCCTGCGGGCTACGGCACGCTCCCGGCACCGATCGAGGGCCACGGGCCGGCGCTGGGCGACATGCTCACCGAGAAGGCCAACATCGAGGCCGGCGGCACCGGTGACCACGGGCTCACCGTGGACGGGGTGCCGATGGTCGGGCCGGTCCCGGAGTTCCGCTGGCTGATGTCCTCCGACGTGTGCAAGCACTGCACCCACGCGGGCTGCCTCGACGTCTGCCCGACCGGCTCGCTCTTCCGCAGCGAGCACGGGACCGTCGTCGTGCAGGCCGACATCTGCAACGGGTGCGGCTACTGCGTCGGGGCCTGCCCCTTCGGGGTCATCGAGCGCCGCAACGACCAGAGCGTCTCGGTGACGGCCGACGACCACGTGCCACACGTCGGCGTCGCGCAGAAGTGCACGCTCTGCTACGACCGGCTCGGCCACGACCAGACGCCCGCGTGCGCGCAGACCTGCCCGACGACGTCGATCAAGTTCGGCGCGCACGACGACATGGTCGCGACCGCTCGCGAGCGCGTCGTCCAGCTGCACGAGCAGGGCTTCACCGAGGCGCGCCTGTACGGCGCCAACGAGCAGGACGGCGTCGGCGGCACCGGCTCGGTCTTCCTGCTGCTCGACGAGCCCGAGGTCTACGGGCTCCCGCCGGACCCGGAGGTGCCGAGCAAGCGGCTGCCCGAGATGTTCCGGGCCGCCGGCTTGGCCGGTGTCGGGCTCCTCGGCGCGGTCGCCGTCTCCTTCATCGGGGGCAGGTCGTGACCACCTCCCCCTTCGACGCCTACCGCCCGCCCGAGGAGGGCCGCCGCAAGCGCCGCCGTGACTCCGGCGTCCGTGGCGCGGTGACCGGCGCGGCCCGGGACCTCGCGAAGGGCGGTCAGCGCAGCTGGCTCTCCCGCGACGGTGGTGGCCGGCGCGAGGCGCCGGCCGTCCCGGACGCGGAGTTCTCCAGCTACTACGGCCAGCCGATCGTCAAGCCGGTCCCGTGGGACCACAAGATCTCCGCGTACCTCTTCGTCGGCGGCATCGCCGGCGCCTCCGGCATCATCCAGGCGGGTGCCGCAGCCACGGGCAACACGGTCCTGCAACGCAGCTCGCGCCTGACCGCGATGACCTGCGTCGCCCTCAGCGGTGCCGCGCTCGTCGCCGACCTCGGCCGGCCGGAGCGCTTCCTCAACATGATGCGCACGGTCAAGCTCACCTCGCCGATGTCGGTCGGCACCTGGATCCTGTCGGCCTACGCGGGATTCGCCGGGGTGACGACCGCCTCCGAGGTCCTCCGGCTGCTCCCTTCGCGCGGCCCGGTCGCGGCCCTCACCCGCGTCACCGACGTGCTCGGCGTCCCGTCGACGATCGGGCAGGCCGCCTTCGGCGCGCCGCTCGCGGCGTACACCGCGGTCCTGCTCTCCGACACCGCGCACCCGGTGTGGCACGAGAGCCGGCGGGAGCTCCCCTTCGTCTTCGTCGGGTCGGCGGCACTCGCCTCCGGCGGGATCCAGATGGTCCTCAACCCCACCGGCGTCGCAGGGCCGGCTCGCCGGCTCGCCCTGGTGGGGGCGGCGACGGACCTCGCCGCGATGCACCGGCTCGAGGAGCACCTGGCGCACCTCGACATCGACGAGCCGGTGACGTCCGGGCAGGGAGCCGGCAAGCTGCGATTGGCCAAGGGGCTCGTCATCGCGGGCGGGCTCGGCACGCTGCTCTCCGGGCGCAGCCGTCTGCTCGCCATCGCCTCCGGCACGGCCCTGACGGCGGCCTCCGCGCTCACGCGCATGGGGGTCGTCGAGGCCGGGATCGAGTCCGCCAAGGACCCCAGGTACACCGTCCGCGTCCAGAAGGCTCGCCTCGAGGCGCGGCGCGAGCAGGGGATCGTCCACGACAGTGCCGTCACCGTGCGGTAGCACTCACGCACCAACACACCGGGAGGTTCCATGAGCACGGAGACCGAGCAGGCCCCCACCACCGGGGTGGGCAACCGCTGGATCATCCTGGCGGGAGGTGTCCTCGTCCAGCTGACGATCGGCGCCGTCTACGCCTGGAGCACCTTCAGCAAGGCGATCCAGAGCGACACCTCGGCGATCGAGCTGTCCAAGGTGCAGGCGACCATCCCCTTCGAGGTGGCCATCGGCATGCTCTTCCTCGGCACCTTCCTCGGTGGCCGGATCCAGGACAAGCAGGGGCCGCGCATCGTGGCCCTCACCGGCGTGGTCATCTACTCCATCGGCATCATCGTCGCGAGCTTCACCCGGGACGCCTCCGACCTGTGGCTGCTCATCCTCGGCTACGGCGTGCTCGGCGGCTTCGGTCTCGGCCTGGCCTACATCGTGCCGATCGCGATGCTGCAGAAGTGGTTCCCGGACAGGCGCGGCCTGATCACCGGCATCGCCGTCGGTGGCTTCGGCTTCGGTGCCGTCATCACCTCCCCCCTCGCGCAGCGGATGATCTCCGGGATCGAGGGCTACGACGTCCACCCGACCAAGGCCTTCCTGTGGCTGGGCATCGCCTATCTCATCTTCGGTCTCATCGGCGCCTCGGTCTTCAAGAACCCGCCGGCGGGCTACGTCCCGCCGGGCGTGGCCAAGGCGCACGCGCAGCACGACACCAAGCGGGAGGAGCAGGTCAGGAGGGCTGGCCGCGACTTCACCCAGCAGGAGGCCCTGAGCACCCCGCAGTGGTACATGCTCACGCTCATCCTGACGATCTCCGTCACCGCCGGCATCTCGCTGATCTCGGTCGCCGCCGGTACCGCCACCGACGTCGCCGGGATGAGCGCCGCCGCCGCTGCGACCCTCGTCGGCATCATGGGTCTGTTCAACGGTGGTGGCCGCATCCTGTGGGCCGCGATCTCGGACAAGATCGGGCGCATGCCGGCCTTCCTCGGCATCCTCGGCCTGCAGGGCCTGGCGCTGCTCGCCATCCCGCACGCGGGCAACGCCGCGCTCTTCTACGTCCTGTGCGCGGTCGTCTACACCTGCTACGGCGGCGCCTTCGGCACCATGCCCTCGACGGCCGGTGACTTCTTCGGCGTGAAGAACTCGGGTGGCATCTACGGCCTGATGCTCATCGGGTGGTCGATCGGTGGCGTCGTCGGCCCGCTGCTCATCTCGTGGCTCATCGGCGAGGACCAGGCCTACACGATGGCCTTCACCGTCATGGGCATCATCGCCCTCGTGGGCCTGGTGATCCCCTTCATCGCCAAGCCGCCGAAGCACGCCTGAGCATCCCGGTGACCGTTCGCCTGCACTGCCCCGTGGCAGTGCGGGCGAACGGTCACTGCTCACTCGCGGACGTCCGCCGGGCCGTCGTGCAGGGGCAGGCCGCAGGCGGTCCAGGCCTCCACCCCTCCGATGACGTCGGTCGCGTCGACCCCTAGGGAGCGAAGGGAGACCGCCGCCAGTGACGAGCTGTAGCCCTGCCGGCACAGGACGATGACGCGGGTCCCGGGCATCGCCTCGGGGATGCGGTGCGGGCTGGTCGGGTCGAGCCGCCACTCCAGGACGGTCCGGTCGATGACGAGCGCCCCCGGCACCTCACCCTGACGGGTGCGCTGCGCGGTGGTGCGGGTGTCGACGAGGAGGGCTCCCCCCCTTCGCCGCGTCGTGGGCCTGCTGCGGGGTCAGCCGGACGAGACCGGCCCGGGCGGCTGCGAGGACGCGATCGACCGCGCTCACGCCACCTGCACGAGGACCCCGTGCCCGAGCGTGCCCGCGGCGACGGTCTCGCCGACGACCGGCGCACCCGGCACCTCGCCGACGACGAGCAGGCCCCCGGAGGTCTGCGCGTCGGCGAGCAGGATGAGCTCGTCCTCGCTGGTGCCGTCGGCGGACAGGTGCGGGCGGACCCAGTCGAGGTTGCGCTTGGAGCCGCCGGGGACGTGGCCCGCCGCGAGCGCCTCGCGCGCGCCTGTGACGTAGGGGACGGCCGCGGCATCGATCCGCGCGGCCACCGACGAGGCCCGGCACATCTTGTACAGGTGACCGAGCAGGCCGAAGCCGGTGACATCGGTCGCCGCCCGCACCCCGGCCGCCAGCGCGGCGCGGGAGGCGTCGCGGTTGAGTGCGACCATCGAGGCGATCGCCTCCTCGCTGCGCTCACCGGTCGCCTTGTGCCGGTTGTTGAGCACGCCGACACCGAGCGGCTTGGTGAGGCTGATCGGCAGGCCGGGCTCGGCGGCGTCGTTGCGCATCAGCCGCTGGGGGTCGGCGGTCCCGGTGACGGCCATGCCGTAGATCGGCTCGGGGGCGTCGATGCTGTGGCCGCCGAGTACCGGGAAGCCCGCCTCGGTCGCGACGTCGAGACCACCCCGCAGGACCTCCCGCAGGAGGTCGGTCGGGAGCAGCTCACGCGGCCAGGCGACGAGGTTGATCGCCATGACCGGGTCGCCGCCCATCGCGTAGACGTCGGAGACGGCGTTGGCGGCGGCGATCCGGCCCCAGTCGTAGGGGTCGTCGACGACGGGCGTGAAGAAGTCCGCGGTCGAGAGCACCGCCCGGCCGCCCTCGATGCGCACGGCCGCCGCGTCGTCGCCGTCGTCGAGGCCGACGAGGACGTCCGCGCCGGGGGGCGCCGCGACGTGCAGCCCGGCGACGATCTGCTCGAGCTCTCCGGCGGGGATCTTGCAGGCGCATCCTCCGCCGCGGGCGAACTGGGTCAGTCGGACCGGCTCCATGGCCTCACCCTAGGACGCCGGTCCCACCGAGGGGCGGCAGGGGCTCAGCCGAGGACGACGAGCGCCGCGCCCGCCGCGAGGCCGGCGGCGGTGACGACACCCGCGGTGACCGCCGTGACCCGCCAGGTGAGAGCGCGGCCCACCATGACCAGAGAAGGGAGGCTCACGGCCGGCAGCGCGATGAGGACGAGCCCCAGCACCCACGGGCTGGCACCGACGGCGGCCAAGGCGAGGAGCACCGGGATCTCGCCACCGGTCGGGATGACGAGGAGGACCACGACGGCAGCGACGGCCACCAGGGCGAACCCCCCGCCGGTCACCCACGCCGCCTCGAAGCTGAAGACGTGCGCGGCCGCGCCCACGAGCGCGACGACGACGAGGTACTCCGGCACGAGGGTGAGCGTGAACCGCACGAGCGAGCGGACGAACCGCCCCAGCGAGGGCCCGTCCTCGTCCACGGTCTCCGGTGCGATGTCCGCGACGGCGGGGTCCACCCTTCGTCCCTGGGCGAGGCGGGCGGCGAGCGCCGCCGCCCCCAGGACCAGCCCGACCCCGACGACGAGCCGGGTCGCGGCCCACTCCCACGGCCCGACGAGCGCGAGGAAGACGAGGACGGCCGGGTTGAGGACCGGGTTGCCGAGCCAGTAGGCGACGACCGACGGGAGCGGCACCCCGCTGCGGCGCAGCGAGACCGCCACCGGCGAGGCGCAGCAGGTGCACATCATGCTCGGCAGCGAGGCAGCGCCCGCGATGGCCGCGCCGGAGGTGGAGCCGCGGCCGGCGAGGACCCGGCGCAGGTGCTCCCGGGGCAGGAGCGCGTCGATGGCCGCGGCGACGAGCAGGCCGACGAGCAGTGCCTTCCAGACGGCCAGGCTGTACGCGAGCGTGAAGTCCCAGGCTCCCTGCCACCACGTCGGCGCGTCACGCGCGACGTCGACGAGCGCACCCCCGTCCCACGCCCGGCTGCCGACGAGGCCGTCGATCTTCAGCGCGTAGGGCCACCACTTGGCCCAGACGAGACCGACGACGAAGACCAGGGCGGTGATCGCGACCCCGAGGACCCAGCGGTCGAGGTGTCGCGGCCGGCCGGGAGACGGTGCGGTGCTCACGTCGTCACCGTAGGAGAAGGACGCTCCGGTGTCTCGGGGGACGACCTGTCCTAGGGTGGGCGGCGGAGGCGTCTGGGTTCCTGGTGGTCCCCCCGGTCTTCAACACCGGTGAGGCCGAGCATCTCGGTCTGGCGGGTTCGATTCCCGTCCGCCTCCGCCACACGTCCGACCCGAAGGGAGCACGGTGACCGACCCCCGGCGGGCCATCCCGCGCACCGACACGCTGCTGGCCTCGGCGCCCTTCGTCGCCGCGGCGGAGCGACTCGGGCGGGATGTCGTCCGGGTCGCGATCACCGCCGCCCAGCAGCAGGCGCGCGACGGAAGCATCGGCCCCGACGAGGTCCCCGCCACCGCACTCGCCGGGCTCCCGACCCGGGCCAGCTCGCTCACCGCGGTCCTCAACGCGACCGGCGTCGTGGTGCACACCAACATCGGCCGGGCCCCCTTGTCCCCCAGCGCGATCGAGGCCGTCGTCGACGCCGCCGGCTACGTCGACGTCGAGATGGACCTGGCCACGGGAGCGAGGAGCCGACGCGGCGCCGGGGCACTCGCCACCCTGCTCGACGCCGTCCCCGACGCGACCGGCGCGCTGGTCGTCAACAACGGCGCGGCCGCGCTCGTGCTCGCCACGACCGCGCTCGCCGCCGGGCGCGAGGTCGTCGTCTCGCGCGGGGAGATGGTCGAGATCGGCGACGGGTTCCGCCTGCCCGACCTCATCGCCTCGACCGGCGCTCGGCTGCGCGAGGTCGGCACGACGAACCGGACGCACCTGAGGGACTACGCCGACGCGATCGGTCCGGGCACCGGGTGCGTGCTCAAGGTGCACCCGAGCAACTTCCGCGTCGACGGGTTCACGGCCGAGGTGGGCCTCGGTGAGCTCCGCGGGCTGCGTCGGCCCGACGGCTCCCCCGTGCCGGTCGTCGCCGACATCGGGTCCGGCCTGCTGCGGCCCGACCCGCTGCTGCCCGACGAGCCGGATGCCACGACGTGGCTGCGCGCGGGCGCCACGATCGTCACCGCCAGCGGCGACAAGCTCCTCGGCGGCCCGCAGGCGGGTCTCGTCCTCGGCGACGCGGACGTCGTCGAGCGGTTGCGCCGCCACCCGCTCCAGCGCGCCCTGCGCGTCGACAAGCTGACCCTCGCCGCGCTCGAGGCGACCCTGCGCGGATCGGTTCCACCGGTCACCGCCGCGCTGCACGTCACCGCCGACGAGCTGCGGCCGCGGGTCGAAGCCCTCGCCGCCGCCCTCGGCCGTGGGGTCGTGGCGGTCGAGGGCCGCGTCGGCGGCGGCGGGGCGCCCGGCGTGCCCCTGCCCGGCTGGGCCGTCGAGATCCCCGCGGACGCCGTCGAGCGCCTGCGCGTCGGCGAGCCGGTCGTGCTCGCCCGGGTCGAAGGGGGGCGCGGCCTGGTCGACCTGCGCTGCGTCCCGGCCGATCGGGACGGTGACGTCGAAGCGGCACTGCGGGCGGCGCTCGGCGACGACGGGCCCGACCCGGGGACGCCCACCCCATGAGGCGCGTGCTCGCCACCGCCGGGCACGTCGACCACGGCAAGTCGACGCTCGTGCGCGCGCTCACCGGGCGTGACCCCGACCGGCTGCGCGAGGAGCGCGAGCGCGGGCTGACCATCCAGCTCGGTTACGCCTGGACGACCCTGCCGAGCGGGGCCGAGGTCGCCTTCGTCGACGTGCCGGGGCACCAGCGGTTCCTCGGGACGATGCTGTCGGGGCTGGGGCCGGCGCCGGCGGTGGTCTTCGTCGTCGCCGCTGACCAGGGCTGGCAGGCGCAGAGCAGCGAGCACCTCGCCGCCGTGCAGGCGCTCGCCATCACCGACGGCCTGCTCGTCATCACCCGGTGCGACCTGGCCGACGACGAGCAGCGAGCCGACGTGCTCACCGAGTCGCGGCGACACCTGGCCGAGGCCGGGCTCGACCTCCCTGCCGTCGAGGTCTCGGCGGTCCGGGGCGACGGGATGGACTCCCTTCGCGCGGCGCTCGACGAGCTCGCTGCCCGGCTGCCGGAGCCGGACGCCCGGGCGCCGGTGCGGCTCTGGTCCGACCGCAGCTTCTCCGTCTCCGGCGCGGGGACGGTCGTCACGGGCACCCTCGGCGCGGGCACGGTCCACGTCGGCGACCGGCTGGTGCTGCTCGACCGCGGGTCCGCACGCGAGGTGACGGTGCGTGGCCTGCACAGCCAGGACGAGGCGCACGAAGCCGTCGGCCCGGTCTCCCGGGTCGCAGTCAACCTGCGCCGCGTGGACGAGGTCGGCCGCTCCGTCGCGCTGCTGACGCCCGACGCCTTCGCGCTCGCGTCGGTCGTCGACGTGTCCGCCACCGAGCTGCATTCCCCTAGGGCAATGCAGACGAACGGTCACGGGAGCGCGCATTCCCCTAGGGCAATGCAGATGGTCGAGCAGGGGACGCTGCACGTCGGGTCGGTCGACGTCGAGGTGCACGTGCGCCCGCTCGGGCCGGACCACGCCCGCCTCTCGGCCGCGACCGTCCTCCCGTGGCGCGTGGGCGACCGGGCGATCCTGCGCGACGCGGGGAGTCGTCGCCTGTGGGCCGTCCGAGTCGTGGACGTCGACCCCCTGCCGCTCACCCGCCGCGGTGCCCCAGGGCGAAGGGGGCAGGCCCTCGCCTCTGCAGGCGCGGACCCCGCCGACCTCGCCACCGCTCGGCTGCGCTCGCGCGCAGCCGAGCGGGCGGACGTGCTCGACCGGCTGGGTCTCCCCGCGCCAGCGGGTGCCGTGCGGCACGGTGACTGGTGGGTCGACGCGGGGGCCGTGAGCACGTGGCGCGACCGGCTCGGCGGGGCCGTCCGCCGGCACCACGCCGCCGACCCGCTCAGCGCCGGGCTGCCCGTCGCCGAGGCGGCCAGGTCGCTCGGCCTGCCCGAGCACCTCCCTGCGGTGCTCGGACAGGCCCTGGTACCGGGACTGGCCACCGACGCCGGCCTCGCCGTCGCCGACGGCCGCGTCCACGACCCGAAGGCTGGAGGCCTCGGAGCCGCGGAGGCCGGGATCGCGGCTCTCGAGGCACGGCTGGGGGCCACCCCCTTCGTGGCGGCGGAGCGGGGTGAGCTCGCCGAGCTCGGTCTCGGGACCGCGGAGCTCGCGGCCGCCGAGCGCCTCGGACGGGTCATGCGTCTGCCCGACGACGTCGTGCTGCTCCCCGACGCGCCGGCGCGGGCGATGCGGGTGCTCGCCGGGCTGGAGCAACCCTTCACCCTCAGCCTCGCGCGACAGGCGCTCGGGACCACCCGGCGCGTCGCCGTGCCCCTGCTCGAGCACCTCGACGCCCGCGGGTGGACCCGGCGGGTGGACGGGAGTCTGCGGCAGGTCGTGCGCTAGGCCGCGCTCAGGCAGCGACCTCGAGGCTCGTCGTCACCGGCACGCCGTGCGTGAGGTTGTCGAGGACGGGGCAGTGCTCGGCGACGGCCTGCTCGAGGCGGCGGTACTCCCCTTCGCTCTCCGGGCCGCTGACCGTGATGGCCAGCTCGATGCCCTGGAAGCCCGGACGCACCGACTCGTCCGTGCCGAGGAACCCGGCGAGGTCCAGGTCGCCGCGCAGGTCGACGTCGATCGTGTCGACCCGGAGGCCGAGCTTGTCGGCCCAGACCTGGTAGCTGATGACGGTGCACGAGGCGAGGGCGGCCAGCAGGTGCTCGACCGGGTTGGCGCCCTTGTCGGTGCCGCCGAGGGCCGGCGGCTCGTCGATCGTGTAGCTGAACTGGCGGCTCGTGATGGCGACCTCGGTCCCCGTGACGAGCGCGCCCCGGGTCGTGACCTCGAGCAGCGTGGTGGGTGCGGTGGTGGCAGTCATGGACGGCTCCGTGGATCAGGGGCTCTCGTGAACCCGCGCTTGGCGCGGCCGGTCGGCCGACGCCCAGGTCGTCACCCGGGGCACCCCACCGAGGGTGGAGGGTTGCCGCCCAGCAAGCCGGGGCTTCGCGCTGGGACTCATGACCTGGCCATAAGATGACACACAGCAATCCATAACGTCCAGTTATGTATCAGGAAGTGGGACCGCGCCTGAGGTCGACCGTGAAGAGCGGCAGGAAGAGCTGGGCCAGCGGCCCGATGGCGAGCGCGTAGAGGAAGGTGCCGACGCCGACCGTGCCGCCGAGCAGCCACCCGACGACGACCACCGTGACCTCGATCCCCGTGCGCACCAACCGGATCGAGTGGCCGGTGAGGCGCGCGATCCCCGTCATCAGGCCGTCGCGCGGACCGGGCCCGAACTGCGAGCCGATGTACATGCCGGTCGCGATGCCGTTGAGCACCACGCCCCCGACGAGGAGCACGATGCGCCAGCCGAGGTCGCCCGGCTCGTCGAGGTGCGCGAGGACGAGGTCGGCGGAGGGGCCGATGAGCAGAGCGTTGCCGATCGTGCCGACGCCGGGCTTCTGCCGCAACGGGATCCACCCGAGCAGCACGAGCAGCGAGACGCCGACGACGATCGTGCCGAAGCTCAGCGGGACGTGGCGCGAGACGCCGACGTGGAGCACGTCCCAGGGGATCTGGCCGAGCGTCGCGCGCAGCACCATCGCCATCGACGCGCCGTAGAGGAAGAGGCCCGCGAGGAGCAACGGCAGCCGGACCCCGAGGCGCCCGGCACGCAGCTGCTCGAGGGGGCCGATGTCGGCGAGCTGTCGCCCGCGGGGTGGCGCGTCGTCGGTCACCGGGTCAGCGTAGGGCTCGACGAGATCAGTCGCCCACGGTCTGCTTGCCGCGGGCGACGACCTTGCGGTCGGGCGCGTAGACGATCTGGGTGTCCTTGTCCTCGTAGTCGAACTGGTTGAGGAAGAAGCGCATGGCGTTGATCCGGCCGCGCTTCTTGTCGTTGGACCTGATGACCGTCCAGGGCGCGTGCTTGGTGTCGGTCCGCTCGAACATCGCCTCCTTGGCGGCGGTGTACGCCTCCCACTTGTCGAGGCTCTCGAGGTCCATCGGGGAGAGCTTCCACCGGCGCACCGGGTCGATCTGGCGGATGGCGAAGCGGGTGCGCTGCTCCTGCTGGGTCACGGAGAACCACAGCTTGGTGACGTGGACCCCGGCGTCGATGAGCATCCGCTCGATCTTCGGCGCCTGGTCCATGAAGCCCTCGTACTGCTCGTCGCTGCAGAAGCCCATGACCCGCTCGACGCCGGCGCGGTTGTACCAGGAGCGGTCGAAGAGGACGATCTCGCCGCTCGTCGGCAGGTGCCGCAGGTAGCGCTGGAAGTACCACTCGCCCTCCTCCCGCTCGCTCGGCCTGGTGAGCGCGACGACCCTGGCGCCCCGGGGGTTGAGGTGCTCCGTGAAGCGCTTGATCGTGCCGCCCTTGCCGGCGGCGTCACGGCCCTCGAAGAGGACGACGAACTTGCGGCCGGTGTCCTGCGCCCAGTACTGGAACTTCAGCAGCTCGATCTGGAGCAGGTACTTCTCGACGTCGTAGTCGTTGCGGGTCATGAGCTCGTCGTACGGGTAGTTCTCCCGCCACGTCTCGACGGCCAGGCCGTCGGGTCGGATGAGCATCGGGTCGTCACCCTGGTCGTCGCGGACGGTGTAGCCCTCGTCGATGAGCCGGTCGATGTACTCGCGGAGGTTCTGCTTCTGCATGGGACGTGGGTACCACGTGGACCTGTCGCGCGGGTGTCGGAGCGGGTGGCGGAGACTGGAGTCCATGGCCAGGAGGACGAAGGGGGGCGGCGCCACCCCCGCGACGCGGGCGCTGGCGGCGGCCGGGGTGGCGTACACGGAGCACCCCTACGAGCACGACCCGGCGGCGCCCTCGTACGGCGTGGAGGCCGCCGAGGTGCTCGGGGTCCCACCCGAGCGGGTCCTGAAGACCCTGCTCGCCCAGACCGACCTGCCCCGCGACCACGGACTCGTCGTGGGCATCGTCCCCGTCGCCGGGCAGCTGGATCTCAAGGCCCTGGCCGCGGCGGTCGGCGCGAAGCGGGCGAGCATGGCCGACCCGGCGCTCGCCGAGCGGACCACCGGCTACGTCGTGGGCGGGATCAGCCCGGTCGGTCAGAAGCGCGCCCTCGTCACGGTCCTCGACGCCTCTGCGCTCGGGCACGACACGGTCCTCATCAGCGGCGGGCGACGAGGGCTCGACCTGGAGCTGGCCCCCGCGGCCCTCGTGGAGGTGACGGGCGCGGTCGTCGCGGCGATCGGGCGGGCCTGATCACGGCCGGAGGCGGTCCACCTGGCTGACGCAGCCCACCGGCAGGTCGCCGCCGTAGACGTGCGGGAAGAGCTCGGTGTCGCTGCCGACCGGCGTGCCGGGGACGGCCGGCTCGAGCCGGACGGTGAGGCCCCGGGCGGCGAGGGACTGCGCGTCGAGCGTCAGGAGCAGCAGCGGCTCGGTGACGTCGGCGTAGAAGCGGGCGAGGACCCCTTCGAGCTGGGCAGGCGACCCGCTGCAGTGCATGAAGCCCTCCTGCGAGATGAGCCGCCCGCGCGTCGAGACGGGGTAGGTCCCGGACGCCTGGGCGGCCTGCCAGTCGGACTCGAGGGCGATGTGCTGGAGGGTCATGCAGCCATCATCCCGCGCGCCGCGCGTGGATTCGAGGGGTTGCCCTGAGCGCGCGGGAGGAGCAGAACCGCCGCCTGCTGCGTGGCCCCGACACGATGGGCCGTGACCACGGCAGCCCGCTGGACATCCCTTCGCTCACCCCTCGGCAACCCGGTGCGGGTCACCCAGCGGCCGAGGGCTCCGCGCAGGAGGGTTCGGGGCCTGACCACTCGACAAGAGAAACCTCGCCTC
>NZ_JBDIVG010000025.1:0-64181 GCF_039631275.1 Janibacter sp. LM | reverse complement strand
C
This sequence comes from Janibacter sp. LM, assembly GCF_039631275.1. Classification (NCBI taxonomy): domain Bacteria; kingdom Bacillati; phylum Actinomycetota; class Actinomycetes; order Micrococcales; family Intrasporangiaceae; genus Janibacter; species Janibacter sp. LM. The sequence goes on along the minus strand of NZ_JBDIVG010000025.1, from coordinate 64,180 downwards.
CCGCTGGACATCCCTTCGCTCACCCCTCGGCAACCCGGTGCGGGTCACCCAGCGGCCGAGGGCTCCGCGCAGGAGGGTTCGGGGCCTGACCACTCGACAAGAGAAACCTCGCCTCCGCAAGAGTTTCAAACTCTTGCGAAGGCGAGGTTTATCGGGTGACCCGAGAATCCTGGGGCACCTGAGGCGTCACACCCGCACCCCGATGTACTTGGTCTCGAGGAACTCCTCGATGCCCGTCGTCCCCCCTTCGCGGCCGAGGCCGGACTCCTTGATGCCGCCGAACGGGGCGGCGGGGTTGGACACCACGCCCTGGTTGAGGCCGACCATGCCCGCCTCGAGGGCCTCGCTGACCCGCAGGCCACGGTCGAGCCCCTGCGTGAAGACGTACGAGATCAGGCCGAAGGGGGTGTCGTTGGCCAGGCGGATCGCCTCCTCCTCGGTGTCGAACTCGGTGATCGCCGCGACCGGCCCGAAGATCTCGGCCTCGGCCATCTGCGCGTCGGCGGGCACGCCGGTGAGGACCGTCGCCGGGTAGAAGTAGCCCTCCCGGTCGGCCGGTTCGCCGCCCAGCCGCGCCGTCGCTCCCCGCCCGACCGCGTCGCGGACGAGCTCGTCGACCTTGTCGACCGCCTTCTGGTTGACCAGCGGCCCGACGACGACGCCCTCCTCGACCCCGCGCCCCATGGGCAGCGCGCCCATCCGCTCGGCCAGGCGCCGCGCGAACTCGCCCGCGACGGAGCGCTGCACGAGGATCCGGTTGGCCGCGGTGCAGGCCTGGCCGATGTTGCGCATCTTGGCCGCCATCGCCCCGTCGACCGCGACGTCGAGGTCGGCGTCGTCGAAGACGAGGAAGGGGGCATTGCCCCCGAGCTCCATCGACGTGCGCATGACCGTCCTGGCGGCCAGCTCGAGCAGGTGCTTGCCGACCGGGGTCGAGCCGGTGAAGGAGAGCTTGCGCGAGCGCGGGTCGAGGATCATCGGCCGCATGACCTCGTCGCTCCGGCTCGTCGTCACGACGTTGACGACGCCCGCGGGCAGGCCCGCCCGCACGAGGATGTCCGCGAGCGCGAGGGTCGACAGCGGGGTCTCGGCGGCCGGCTTGATGACCGAGGTGCAGCCGGCGGCGATGGCCGGGCCGATCTTGCGGGTGCCCATCGCCATGGGGAAGTTCCACGGGGTGATGAGCACGCACGGGCCGACGGGCTGCTTGGCGACGAGGAAGCGCGAGCCGCCGGCGGGTGCGGTCATGTAGCCGCCGTCGATGCGCACGGCCTCCTCCGCGAACCAGCGGAAGAACTCGGCGGCGTACGCGATCTCCCCCTTCGCCTCCGTCAGCGGCTTGCCCATCTCGAGCGTCATGACCAGCGCGAGCCGGTCGACGTCGGCGAGCATGAGGTCACGGGCCCGGGTGAGGATCTCGCTGCGCTCCCGAGGTGGCGTCCTGGCCCAGTCGGCCTGGGCCTCCGCCGCGGCGTCGAGAGCGGCCGCGGCCTCCTCGGGGGAGGCGTCGGCGACCTCGACGAGGGGCTCGCCGGTCGACGGGTCGACGACCGGCATCGTCTCCCGGGTCTGGCGCCACTCACCCCCGATGAAGAGGCCCGTCGGCACCGAGGCGATCGCCTCGCGCTCCTGCTCGCGGGTGACCTCTGGCGTGTGCGTCGTGGTCATGGAAGGCTCCTTCGTCAGCGTCCTTGCCGTCCCCCTCACCGTAGACGTATTGTCAACAATCAGACGAACAACCGGAGGTACCGATGACAGCGCTGTCCCCCCTGCTCAAGCAGGCCACCCCCGTCACGATCGACCACGCCCTCGGCAGCGAGATCTTCGACGTCGACGGCAACCGCCACCTCGACTTCACCTCCGGCATCGGGGTCGTGAGCACCGGCCACTGCCACCCCAAGGTCGTCGCGGCCGCGCAGGAGCAGGTCGGCAAGCTCATCCACGGGCAGTACACGACCGTCATGCACCAGCCGCTGCTGGCGCTCGTCGACAAGCTGGACGGCGTCCTCCCTTCGCACCTCGACAGCCTCTTCTTCGCCAACTCCGGCAGCGAGGCGCTCGAGGCCAGCCTGCGCCTCTCCCGCCAGGCGACCGGCCGGCCCAATGTCATCGTCTTCCACGGCGGCTTCCACGGCCGCACCGTCGCGACGGCGACGATGACGACGTCCGGCACCCGCTTCTCGGCCGGCTTCAGCCCCCTCATGGGCGGGGTGCACGTCGCCCCCTTCCCCACCGCCTACCGCTACGGGTGGAGCGAGGAGGAGGCGACCGCCTTCGCGCTCAAGGAGCTCGACTACATCCTCGCCACGCTCACCTCGCCGCAGGAGACCGCCGCCTTCATCGTCGAGCCCGTGCTGGGCGAAGGGGGGTACATCCCGGGCAACACCGCCTTCTTCCAGGGTCTGCGCGAGCGGGCCGACAAGCACGGCATCCTCCTGGTGATGGACGAGGTCCAGACCGGCTTCGGCCGCACGGGCAAGATGTTCGGTCACCAGCACTTCGACGTGCAGCCGGACATCATCACGCTGGCGAAGGGGATCGCGTCCGGCTTCCCGATCTCCGGCATCGCTGCGTCGCAGGAGCTGATGAGCAAGGCGTGGCCCGGCTCGCAGGGTGGCACCTACGGGGGCAACGCCGTCGCCTGCGCCGCTGCCGTCGCCACCCTCGAGGTCATCGAGGAGGAGGGCCTCGTCGCCAACTCCGCCGAGCGCGGCGCCCAGCTGCTCGAGGGTGCGAGGGCTGCGGCCGCCCTTCGAGACGGTCGCGGGGCGACCTCCTCAGGGACCAACGGCATCGGTGACGTGCGCGGCCTCGGCCTGCTCGTCGGCAGCGAGTTCACCGCCGCCGACGGGACCCCGGACACGGCCCGCGCGCAGGCCGCCCAGCAGCTCGCCGCGACGAAGGGCCTGCTGCTCCTCACCTGCGGCGCCCACATGAACGTCGTGCGGATGATCCCGCCGCTCGTGGTGACCGCCGAGCAGGTGGACGAGGCCCTGGAGATCTGGGGCAAGGTCCTGGCGGAGGTCTGAGCCATGCCCCGGTACATCACGATCGCCCTCGAGTCGCGCGGCGTGGTGTGCCGGGCACGGCTCCTCGACGACGAGGCGCCGTTGACCTGCGACGCCGTGTGGGACGCACTGCCGGCGGGCGGTGACGCCTTCCACGCGAAGTACGCCCGCAACGAGGTCTACACGCTGCTCCCGCGGATCACCGCCGCACCCCACCGGGAGAACCCGACGATCACGCCCATCCCCGGAGACGTGTGCCTTTTCGACTTCGAGCCCTGGGAGATCGGCAACCCCGCGTACGGGTACGACCCGGGGTCGACGGCGCACGCCGAGCAGGGCGCCACCGACCTGGCGATCTTCTACGGCCGCAACAACCTGCTCATCAACGGAGACCTGGGCTGGGTGCCCGGCTCGGTCTTCGGCGCGATCGAGGAGGGGCTGACCGAGATGGCCGAGGCCTGCAACGACCTGTGGCGCCACGGGTTCGCCGGGGAGCGGCTGGTCTTCGCGCGGGGGTGAGCAGTCCTCAGAAAGGCACGTCCCGGTCAGGGAACGTCTCCTGCAGCCAGACCCTGGCTATCGACGTGTCCTGCGCGGTGATCGCATGGCCGACGGGCAGCACCTCGTGGGTTACGGCAGCATGCATGTCGAGCACCGCGCCGGCGAGCAGGTCCGGGTGCGACATCAGCATGGCAGCCGCCATGATCGCTCCGTTGGAGAAGCCGACCACCACGGGTCGGTCGCCGATGTCGCGCCCCATACCCAGGATGAAATCGCGAAGAACGGGAGTCCTCGCCGCGAGGTCTTCCTCGTCGATCCGCCGGTCTGCGTGGCGTCGGGAGAATGCGTGACCGCCCGGCGTGACGACTCGCCCACGCACCCCGAGCTTCGTGGCTGTGGGTGAGAGTCGATGGGCAAGCTCCAGCAGGTCGAACTCGTCACCATCCGATCCATGAAGGAGCACCAGAGGAGCGCTTCCGTTGTTGGTACCGGGGACCAGGACATGCTCATGGGGTGGAGAGCTCACGCTTCATCCTCCACCCGAGCCTGAGGCCGAGCAACGGCCAGCACGAGGTCGTCGGGGACCCGAGGCCGATGAGTTGTCCACGAAGAGAGGGCCTGCTTCGTCCGCTGGATGCAGACCGACGCGGACAGCAACGTCACCGTCCCCGAGCAGGGCCGTACTACGACACCTTCAAGGTAGAGAGACGTCCTGCGCACCAAGGGTCGTCCCGGTGCATCTGGTGGCGGATTTCGCCATGAGATGCACCAGGACGACCTCGTGTGCTCGCCGCCTCGGTCAGGCAGGCGCGGGTGCAGGCACCTGCGCGAACTGCTTCACGAGGAACTCACCCGCGAGCGCCCGCTGCTCCTGCGCGCGGAAGACCGCGCCCGAGAGCAGGTAGACGTCATGAGCCAGGCCGGCCGAGCGACGCACGGTGGCCCGCCCACCCGCGGCAAGGATCTGCACGCCGAAGTCCTCCGCCTCGTCGCGCAGGGTGTCGCACTCGTTGGTGATAACGAGCGTCGGTGGCAGGACGGACAGGTCAGCGGCGTCGAGGGCCAGACGCGGGTCGGTGACGTCCTCGGCCGAGGTCGCGTACTGCTCGCCGAACCACGCGAGGTCGTCGAGCTCGATGACGTAGCCCTCGGCGAACTGCATACGAGAGGGCGTCTCGACGGCGGCGCTGACCAGCGGATTGATGAGCACCAGGGCGGACAGCTCGATACCTTCGCCGGGCGCCTGCAGTGCCGCGGCCGTCACGAGGGTCCCACCGGCCGAGTCCCCGGCGAGGGCGATCCGCGAGGGGTCACCACCGTGCTCGGCAGCGTGCTCCACCGCCCAGCGAAGGGCGGCGCTCGCGTCGTCGTGCGCCGCCGGGAAGCGGTGCTCGGGGGCCCGACGGTACGTCGCCGAGACGACGATCGCGCCGGTCCGGTTCGCGAGGTCTCGCACCGGCTCGTCGATCATGTCGAGGCTGCCGGTGACGAAACCACCGCCGTGGAGGTACACGACGACGGGCTTGCTCCCTTCCCCCTCGGGCACGTAGACCCGCAGACGTTGGCCGGCCTCCGGCCCGTAGGAGTGCTCGGTGACCGACGCGACCTCCTGCTTGGGGGCCTGCATGTCGACGAAGGACTCGACGACGGCGCGCGCACCCTCCACGCCGGCCGCGCGGAAGCCGGGGAACTGCTGCTGGCGCAGCGCCTCGACGATGAACATGACGCACGGGTCCAGGGCAGGCGAGCCGGTGGCGGTCGCCAGCCCGGCCGTGTCGGCCGCGAAGACGAAACCGCGGTAGTCGTTGCGCTGCACGTTGTCGCAGATCGCCCGGTAGCGAGGCGCGCCGCCGAGGTAGACGAGCACGCGCCGTGGCTTGCCGGGGATGTTGGCGCCCATGTACCACGACGTCGCCGACTTCGGCAGCAGGGTCATCTGCGCGACCGCGTTGACCTCGTGCACCCACTGCTCCTGCGCCTGGGGGGTCGCGTCCACGACGACGTGGCCGTGCTCGCGCATGTGGGCGATGGTGTCGCCGATGAGGTCGACGTGGTCCTCGATGGCGAGCGGCATGTTGTACAGCACCGACGGGCTCTGCGGTCCGGTCACCATGAAGAGGTTGGGGAAGCCGGAGACCGTGAGCCCCAGGTAGGTCTGCGGACCGTCGGCCCACTCGTCGGCGAGGCGCACACCGCCGCGCCCGGTGATGTCCATCGCGAGGAGGGGGCCGGTGCAGGCGTCGAACCCGGTCGCGAGCACGAGGACGTCGACCTCGTGGACGGTGCCGTCGGCGAGCCGCACCCCCTCGGGCACGATCGCGTCGATGGCATTGGTGCGCACGTCGACGACCGAGACGGTCTCGCGGTTGAAGGCCTCGTAGTAGTCGGTCTCGAGCGGAGGGCGCTTCGTCCCGTAGGGGTAGCTCGTCGGGCAGAGCAGGTCAGCGGTCTCGGGGTCCTGCACCCGCTCCCGGATCCGGCTGCGGATGTACTCGGCGGCCGTGTCGTTGGCCTCCTGGTTGGTCAGGACGTCACCGAAGCTGTCGATGAAGAGGCGGAAGCCGCCACGATCCCACCGGTCGTCGTAGACCGCGCGCCGCTCCTCGGCGCTCACGGCGAGCGCCGAGGGCTGGACGTCCTCGTAGGGCACGCCGAGGAAGTGGTTGCGCGAGGCCTCCCGGATCTCCGCGTAGCGCGCCTTCTCGGCGGCCTCCTCCTGCGGGTCGGTCGGGTAGTTGCCGATGGGGGTCGCGTAGTTGGGCGTGCGCTGGAAGACGGTGAGCGACGCCGCCTGCTTGGCGATCTCGCTGATCGCCTGGATACCGGTCGAGCCGGTCCCGACGATGCCGACCCGCTGGCCGCCGAGGTCGACGTCCTCGAGCCAGTTGCCCGTCTGGAGCACCCGCCCGGCGAACGTGTCGATCCCCGAGAACTCGGGCGTCTTGGGCACCGAGAGGGTGCCACCACCGGAGACGAACCAGCGGGCGGTCGTGACCGCACCGTCGTCCGTGGCGACCTCCCACAGGCTCGCGGCGTCGTTCCACGTCACGGCCGTCACCCGCGTGCCGAAGCTGAAGTCCTTGCGCACGTCGAAGCGGTCGGCGACGTGGTTCAGGTAGCGCAGGATCTCCGGCTGCGCGGGGAAGCGCTCGCTCCAGTGCCACTCCTGCTGCAGCTCCTCGCAGAAGGAGTAGGAGTAGTGGACGCTCTCGATGTCCACGCGCGCCCCCGGGTAGCGGTTCCAGTACCAGGTGCCGCCGACGTCCTCGGCAGCGTCGAACCCGTGGACGTCCAGCCCCATCAGGTCGCGGAACTTGTGGACGCCGTAGATCCCGGCGAAGCCGGCGCCGACGATGATGACGTCGTGGTCGGGCGAGGTGGTCGTGTCGTTCATCAGGACTCCTTTGTCCGGGCGGCCGATCCGCCGTGACACCGAACGTGGCAGGTCGTCGCCCACCTCCACAGGGTGAGATCACCCCTTGCACCACCCCATGCGCCCACCGGGTACCCCGATGGTCATGCCGTCCCGCCACCCGGGTTCCGTCCCGCGCGCCACCGGGTGACAGCCGCCGTCAACGCCCCTACGGTGCAGACCCATGACGCGCGTGCGGCCGATGACCTCCTTCATCGGCAGAGAGCGGTCCCTGCGTGCGACGCGGGCGATGCTGGGTGAGTCGCGCCTGGTGACCGTGACCGGCCCGGGTGGGATCGGCAAGACCAGGCTGGCTCGCGAGGCGCTCGCGCGTGCTGCCGCGGCGTTCCCCGAGGGCACCGCGGTCGTCGAGCTCGCCGATCTCCAGGAGGACGGCGAGGTCGCATCGGCCGTCGCCTCGGCCCTCGCTGTCCCCGACCAGTCCGCGCGCTCGCCGGTCGACCAGATCGTGCGCCACCTCAGCGGTCGGCGCACCCTGCTGCTCGTCGACAACTGCGAGCACGTCCTGGACGCCACCGCCGACCTGCTGCAGACGCTCCTGGGCGCCGTCGAGGGATTGTCGGTCATCGCCACCTCCCGCGAGCCGCTCGGCCTGCCCGGCGAGCAGATCCACGCCCTCGGCCCCCTCGACCTCCCCGACCCGGAGCGGGACGACGCCGCGCAGATCGACGGGTCGGAAGCGGTCCGGCTGCTGGTGGACCGTGCCCGCGCCCTCGTACCGGACTTCGCGGTCACCGACGACAACCGGGCGGCCGTCGTGCAGCTGTGCGCGCGACTGGACGGCATGCCCCTGGCCATCGAGCTCGCCACCGCCCGGTTTCGCAGCCTGTCGGTCGAGCAGGTCCTCGACCGGCTGGATGCCCGGTTCATCCTGCTGACCAACGGCACGCGCGGCGACCCGGCCCACCACCGCACCCTGTGGGCGCTCGTCGACTGGAGCCACGACCTGTGCACCCCCGCGGAGCAGCGGTTGTGGGCCCGGCTGTCCGTCTTCCCCGCCAGCTTCGACCTCGACGCCGCGGAAGCGGTCTGTGCCGACGCGGAGCTGACCGAGACCGAGCTGCTCGACGTCCTCGACCGGCTCGTCGCCAAGTCGATCGTCACCGCCGAGCCGCACGGTCCGACGATGCGCTACCGGCTGCTCGTCACGATGCGCGAGTACGGCGCGCACCAGCTGGGCGAAGGGGAGGACCGCGCCGCGACCAAGCGGCGTCACCGTGACCACTACCTCGCCCGGGCCGAACGCATGGTGGGTGGGTGGTGCGGCCCCGACCAGCCGCGCGCGCTGGCCGTCATGCGTGAGGACCATCCCAACCACATCGCCGCTCTCGAGTGGTCGGTGTCCGTCACCGGCGAGGAGCACCAAGCAGCACGGCTGGCGGCGCTGCTGCGCTACCACTGGATCGCAGGTGGGCGGCTCAGTGACGGACGGCGGTGGCTCGAGCGCGTCCTCGACCTCGACGTGGCCCGCTCCCCCGGGCGGGGAGCCGCCCTGTGGGTGGCTGCGTGGGTCTGCCTCATCCAGGGCGACCGCGACCGGGCCCAGGTGCTGCTCGAGGAGTGCCGCGCCATCGCGGTGACCCTCGACGACGAGGTGCTCATGGCCCACGCCGACCACTGGACCGGGCTGTGGCACGCCTTCTGCGGGCGCACCGCAGCCGCCATCGACCACTACCGGGCGGCGATCAGCGTCTTCGACCGGCAGGGGCTCGATGCGCCCGCCGGCACCGCCCTCTTCCAGATGGCCATGGCCCAAACCTACGAGGACGAGCACGCGGCGGCTCTCGCGACGTGCACCCGGGTCCTCGACCTCAGCGAGCGGCACGGCGAGCAGTGGTGCCGCGCCTACGCCCTCTGGGTCACGTCGGTCTGCCAGTGGCACCTCGGTGACGCCGAGGCCGCAGCGCGCGCAGGCGTCGCCGCGCTGGAGCTGCAGCGAGCCTTCCAGGACGGGATCTGCATCGCGCTGACAGTGGAGCTGCTCGCCTGGCTGGCACACGACGCCGGTGACGACGAGCGCTCCGCGGAGCTCTCTGGTGCCGCCGGGTCGGTCTGGGCCCAGATCGGCACCTCGATCGAGGCCTTCGGCCCCAAGATCCATGCGGAGAGCCGCGCCGTCAGGGGTGAGGTCGACCGACGTCTCGGCGCGGGCCGGGCCGACCGTCGGCGGGCGTCTGCCGCCGGGGTGACCCGGCTCGGCGCGGTCGAGCTCGCCCTCGGTGCCCACTCCGAGGTGGCGGACAGCGAGGAGGCCCCCCTGACGCCGCGGGAGCAGCAGGTCGCCGCCCTCATCGAGCGGGGCCTGACCAACCGCGCGATCGCGGAGCAGCTCGTCATCTCCCCGCGCACGGTCGATGGCCACGTGGAGCGGATCTTCGGCAAGCTCGAGGTCACCTCCCGCAGCCAGATCGCGGCCTGGGCCGCCGGGCGTGACCGCTGACCATCGTGCGTGCGCCTGAGGTGTGCACAACAGGTCGTGCTCGTGCATCTCGTGGCTGATTCCGCCACCGGGCGCACCAGGACGACCCTTGGTGCTCGTCTCAGCCCGCGAGGACGCCCTCGACCCACCGCGCAGCAGCCAGGACCAGGTCGTCCGAGTGCCGCGGGCCGACGATCTGCAGTCCCACGGGCAGTCCCGCCGCGGTCGTGCCGCACGGGATGCTGATCGCCGGCTGCTGGGTCATGTTGAAGGGGTAGGTGAAGGGGGTCCAGTCGGGCCAGCCGCGCAGGCCGCTGCCCGGCGGCACGTCGTGCCCGGCCTCGAAGGCGACGATCGGCATCGTCGGGGTGAGCAGCAGGTTGTGCCGCTCGTGGAAGGCGCCCATCGTGATGCCGAGCTGCGCCGCCACGGCCCGCGCCTGGAGGTACTCGACACCGGAGCTGGTCTCCCCTTCGTCCCAGATGCGGCCGAGGCCGGGGTCGACCGTCTCGCGCGCACCGGGCATCCCGCGCAGGAGCGTCGCGGCACCGGTCGCCCAGAGCAGCTCGAAGGCCTCCCGCGGGTCCTCGAAGCCGGGGTCCTCGGCCTCGACGACCATCCCCGCGGCAGCGATCCGCGCGACGGCGGCATCGACGATCGAGCCGACCTCGTCGTCGACCTGCGCCCAGCCGAGGTCCCGCGAGTAGGCCACGTGCAGCCCGGTGAGGTCACGGGCCAGCTCACCGCGGAAGGTCCGAGTCGGTGGCGCGAGCGAGGTGGGGTCGCGCGGGTCGGGCATCGAGAGGATGTCCATGAGCACGGCCGCGTCCTCGACCGTGCGGGTCATCGGACCCGCGTGCGCGAGGGGGCCGAAGGGGCTCGCGGGGAACATCGGGATCCGCCCGTGCGTGGGCTTGAAGCCGACGATCCCGCAGAAGGACGCGGGGATCCGCACGCTGCCGCCGCCGTCCGTCCCCACCGCGACCGGGCCCATGCCGGCCGCGACCGCCGCAGCCGCGCCCCCCGACGACCCCCCGGCGGTCGTCGAGGGGTCGGCCGGGTTGCGGGTGATGCCGGTCAGGGGTGAGTCGGTGACGCCCTTCCACGCGAGCTCGGGCGTCGTCGTCTTGCCGACGAAGACCATCCCGTCCGCGCGCAGCCGGGCCGCGACGGGCGAGTCGACCGTCCACGGCTGGTCCGGGTCGATCGCCCTGGAGCCGCGAAGGGTGGGCCACCCCTCGGTGAGGAAGATGTCCTTGATCGAGATGGGCACCCCGTCGAGCAGGCCCTGCGGGTGCCCGGCACGCCACCGCTCCTCCGCGGCGCGCGCCTGGACGAGGGCCGACTCGCGGTCGACGAGGCAGAAGGCGTTGATCTCACCGTCGGCCGCCTCGATCCGGTCGAGTACCGCGTCGGTCGCCTCGACCGGGGAGAGCTCGCCGGACCCGTAGGCGGCGACGAGCTCGACGGCGGTCATCTCGGTGGGGTTCATGCACTGCTCCCGTCGGTCGGTACGTAGCCCAGCGAGGTGTCGACGACGTGGAGCAGCGGCTCCTCGTCGACCCACCGGGCGAAGTTGTCGGCGAAGAGGCGCACGAGCTCCTCGCGCCACCCGACGAAGTCCCCGGAGCTGTGCGGCGTGATGTGCACGCCCGGCATGTCCCACAGGGGGTGGTCGGCAGGGAGCGGCTCGGTGTCGAGGACGTCGAGGACGGCGCCGGCGATGTCCCCTTCGCGCAGGGCGTCCACGAGGTCGTCGGTGACGACGGACTCGCCGCGCCCGACGTTGATGAGGCGGGCGTGGTCGGGCATCACGCGGAAGGCGGCGGCGTCGAACATGCCGCGCGTCGCGTCGGTGAGCGGGGCGATGCAGACGACCCAGTCGGCCGCGGCGAGCGCGTGGTGCAGCTCCTCCTGCGCGGTGACGGTCCCGAAGTCGGGGTCGTCGGTGCGGGCGCGGCGCCCCGACCCGCTCACCTGCATGCCGACCGCCCGCAGCAGCCGGGCGATGGCGCGCCCGATCCGGCCGGTGCCGACGACGAGGACGCGGGAGCCCGCGACCCGCTCGGACTCGCGGTGGACCCAGCGGTGCGCCTGCTGCAGCTCCCAGGAGCGCGGCAGGTCCTTGGCGATGCTCACGACCTGCCCGAGCACGTACTCGGCGATGGCCTCGTCGAAGACCCCGCGCGAGTTGGTGAGCACCACGTCGCTGCCGCGCACCTCGGGCGAGAGGATCGCGTCGACGCCCGTGGAGGCGACGTGGATCCACCTCAGGGCGTCGGCCGCGTGCCAGGCCTGCGGGATGGCGCTGGAGAAGAAGTCGTAGGCGAAGAGCACGTCCGCCCCCGCGAGCGCCGCCGGCAGCTCCTCGGCGCTCGCGTAACGCACCTCGCGCGCCCGCTCGCGGACCGGCGCCATCGCCTGCTCGCTCGGGAGATCACCGTCGTGGAGCACCACGACCACGGACTGCCTGGGCATGTTGACAACGTATGAGCGGGTTCCTAGATTGTCAACAATCTGGCAATCCCGGTCGAAGGGAGGTCCTCGCGTGGAGCTGACCGGCACCGAGTTCGACGGTCCGCTGGCCCAGCGCGGCATCGGGGTCATCGCCCCCTTCGACCTCGCCCTCGAGCGGGAGCTGTGGCGGTGGGCGCCGCTGGAGGTGAGCTTCCACCTGGCGCGCACCCCCTTCGAGCCGGTGCCGGTGAGCCTGGAGATGGCGCAGCGCGTCTCGGACGTGGCGGCGCTGCAGGCGGCGACCCGTGAGCTGCTCGGGGTCGAGCCGGAGGTCGTGGCCTACCTGTGCAGCTCGGGCAGCTTCGTCCACGGGCGCGAAGGGGAGGTCGCGCTCGGTGACGCGATCCGCGCGGCCGGCGCCCCCGACGCCGTGACCTCCTCCGGTGCCCTCGCCGAGGCGGTGACCGCCCTCGGGCTGCGGCACGTCTCGGTCATCACGCCCTACGACGAGCCGCTCACCGAGCGGCTCGTCGGCTTCCTCGGCGAGCTCGGGGTCGAGGTCGTCACGGCCCAGCACCTCGGGCTCGGCGGCGGCATCTGGCGGGTCAACTACCGCACCGTGGCCGAGCTCGTCTGCGCCGCGGACGACCCCGCGAGCGAGGCGCTCTTCGTCTCGTGCACCAACCTGCCGACCTACGACATCATCGGTCCGCTCGAGCGGGACCTCGGCAAACCGGTGCTCACCGCCAACCAGCTGACCGTGTGGGCCTGCCTGGCCCGCATGGGGCTGCCGACGACGGGGCCGGGTCGATGGCTCCGGGAGGTGTTCGGCCCGTGAGCGCACCCACTGCCGGGATCATCTACCCGGACCACGCGGCCGAGGACGAGTACCCCTGGGCTGCCGCGCTGCTCGGCGTGCACCTGCCCGTCACGCACGTCTACGGCACCGACCTGCACGCCGTGCCCGAGCTGCTCGACCTCGGCCGGCCGGACCGCCTCGCCGCGGGCGCTGCGGCGCTGGCCGAGCACGCGCCCCAGTCGGTGGTCTGGGCGTGCACGTCGGGCAGCTTCGTCTACGGGCCGGAGGGTGCGCAGCAGCAGATCGACCAGCTCGCCGCTGCCGCAGGCGTGCCCGCGTCGAGCACGAGCGCGGCCTTCGTCGCCGCCCTGGCCGACCTCGGCCTCACCCGGGTCGCGGTCGCCGCGAGCTACCCGCGCGAGGTGGCCGCCCTCTTCGTGGACTACCTCGCGGCCGCGGGCATCGAGGTCGTCGCGATGGGCAGCGCCGGCATCGACACGGCCGCGGAGGTGGGGGGCCTGGCCCCCGAGCAGGTCCTCGAGCTCGCCGTCGCCCACGACCGTCCCGAGGCGCAGACGCTCCTCGTGCCCGACACGGCGATGCGTACCCTCGCGGTCATCCCCGACCTCGAGGCGCGGCTGGGCAAGCCGGTGCTCACCGCCAACCAGGTGACGATCTGGCAGGCGTTGGCCCTCGCCGGGTCGAGGCCCACGTCCTCCGTGCTGGGGGCCCTCTTCGCGCAAAGGCAGGACCATGCCCGTCAGTGACCTGACCCCCAACCCGCGCCGCTCGACGGTCGAGTACCTCGCCGACGAGCTGCGCGGCGCCGTCATGACCGGGCGCCTCGAGCCGGGTGAGCAGCTCGGCGAGGCGGACCTGGCCGCGCACTTCGAGGTCTCGCGCGGCCCGCTGCGCGAGGCCATGCAGCGCCTCGTCTCCGAGGGCATCCTCCACGCGATCACCAACCGCGGCGTCTTCGTCAGCGAGCTGACCCTCGAGGACGTGCGCGACGTCTACCGGACCCGCTCGGTCATCGAGCGGGGCGCCCTCGAGGTCGTCCTCGACGAGGGCCGCCGCGAGGCCACCGCCGGCGAGCTCGACGAGGTCGTCCGGCGGATGCGTCAGGCCGCCGCGAAGGGGGACGGCCCGGCCGTCTCGGACGCCGACCAGCACTTCCACGAGGTGCTCGTCGAGGCCTCCGCCAGCCCGCGCCTCATCCGGGCGATGCGCACCCTGCTCGTCGAGACCCGGATGTGCCTGGGCGAGCTGCGCACGACCTACACCGAGCTCGAGACCCAGGTCGACGAGCACGAGGCCCTGCGCCGCACGATCCTCGAGGCGACCCCTGCCCGCGCCAAGGCGGCGCTGCAGGCCCACCTCGACGATGCCGTCGAGCGGCTCGTCGCCAAGCGCACGCCCTGACCGCGCCGACACTCGGGTGATGGCTCCTATCCGGACCGGATAGGAGCCATCACCCGAGTGTCAGGACGTCAGGGGATGACGATCTGGGCGCCCTCGAGCAGCCGCAGGTTGGTCGCGGCGAGCGCGAAGGCGGTGTCGCGCATCGGCGTGCCCTCCTGCGTCCACGCCCGGGCGAGCACCGCGACCTTCGAGCGCATCTCGCTCGACAGCCGCCGGAAGGAGTCCTCCGGGTCGGTCCCGACCTGCCCCTGCAGCAGCCACCAGGCCCAGGCCGCGGCCCCCGTGTTGGCGATGAAGTCCGGCACGACCGGGATGCCGCGCCCGGTGAGCGTGTCCTCGGCCCCCCACGTGGTCGCGGCGTTGGCGGCCTCGACGACGACGCGGGCGGCCACCCCTTCGACGTTGGCCTCACGGATCGCGTACGAGACCGCCGCCGGCACGAAGATGTCCGCGGTGATCTGCAGGATCGCGTCGCGGTCGAGCTGCTGCACGTGGGACGGCACCTGCGTGCGGTCGATCTCCCCGTACTGGTCGCGCAGGTCGAGCAGCGTCGGGATGTCCAGCCCGGCGGGGTCGACGAGCGTGCCGCGCGCGTCGGCGATCGCCGTGACCCGGGCGCCCGCCTCGTGCAGGTACCACGCGGCGCCGCCACCCATCGTCCCGATGCCCTGGATCGTGACCTCGGTCTCGGGCACCGCCCAGCCGAACCCGTCGGCGACGCCGAGGCAGGCCTGCGCCACGCCGTAGCCGCCGATGATGTCGCCGAGCGGCAGCCCGTCGGTCATGACCGCCAGTCCCGCGTGCACCCGCTCGAGGGTCGCCTCTGGGTCCGGGGAGCGGGTGATCGCCGCGTGGAAGGACTGCGACAGGCCGATCTCCTCGAAGACGTCGTCGATGAGCTGCTGGGTCACGCCGAGGTCCTCCGCGGTGACCCAGTGGCCGTCGAGCCACGGGCGCATCGCGTCGAAGAACCTCGAGAGGACACCGAAGGCCCGCGGGTCCTTCGGGTCGAAGTCGATGCCCCCCTTCGCCCCGCCGACCGGCAGACCGAAGGCGGCCGTCTTGGTCGCCATCCCGCGCGCCAGGTCCGCGACCTCGTCCCGCGTGCAGCCGGGACGCATCCGGGTGCCACCCGTCGCGATGCCGCAGACGAGGGTGTGGACGACGAGGTACCCGTGGGCCCCGGTCACCGGATCGACCCAGGTGACCTCGTGGGCCGCGGCGTGGTCGACGAAGGCGTGGGACGGGTCGGTGCTGTGGGTGAGGGTCACGGGGAACCACCTTCTGCGTCAGGAGCGATGGCCCCAGCGTCAGCGTGTGACGCCGTTGACGTCCAGTTACGGAAGGTGCGCCTGATCGTGCACCTTCTGTGCACGATCCGCGCCGCCTACTGTGGGCGGATGGAGCTGTCCCTGCGACGACTGCAGATGCTGCGCGAGCTGCACCGGCGCGGCACGATCACCGCTGCCGCCCAGGCCCTGCACTACAGCCCCTCCGGCGTCTCCCAGCAGCTCGCCCAGCTCGAGCGCGAGGTGGGCGTCAAGCTCATCGAGAAGCACGGTCGGCGGGTGCAGCTCACCGAGCTCGGCCTCCTCCTGTCCGAGCACGCCGAGGAGATCCTCGGCTCCGTCGAGCGGGCGACCGCGGCCATCGAGCAGGCCCAGTCCGGCATCACCGCGCGCCTCACCGTGGGCGTGTGGGCGTCGGTCGCCTCCGGCCTGCTGCCGCGGGCCCTCTCGGCGCTGGCGCTCGAGCACCCCGGCATCGCGGTGCGCACCACCGAGCTCGTCCCGGAGGAGACCGCCGACGCGGTGCGCGACGGGCTGCTCGACATGTCCTTCGTCATCGACTACTCGGGCCACCCCGTCGACTGGGACCCCGCGGTCCAGCGGTCGGTCGTCGCCGTCGAGCGGCTGCACGCAGCCGTCCCCGAGGGTGTCCTGCCCGGCGACAGCGTCTCCCTCACCGAGCTGGCCGAGTACCCGTGGATCCTCTCGGGGCCCCGGTCGCACTTCGGCCGCGCGGTCCGGGTGGAGTGCCACGCGCACGGTTTCGAGCCGCGCATCGTGCACACCGTCGAGGAGCAGTTCACCGCCCTGGCGATGATCGCCGGCGGCCTCGGGGTCTCCCTCGTCTCCGACCTCGGCCTGACGCTGCTGCCGCCGGGCGTCGACGTCGTGCCGCTCGAGGAGACGATCCTGCGCACGGTCTCGGTCGCGCACCGGGCCAGCTCGACGCCGCGCCCGTCGATCGACCTCTTCGTCGAGGCGGTGCGCACGGCTGCGGACGAGCAGGGCCTCACCGTCGCTGGCGTGCCCCCGGAAGAGGCGAGACCCTCCTAGGGCTGGGCGGGCGGGCGGGCGTGCAGCAGGAGCACTGCCCCGGCCACGACCTGCCAGACGATGACCGCGTCGACCGCGAGCCGCTCGGCCAGCCCGAAGCCGACCACCCCGGTCCACATCAGGACGATCCCCGCGCACGACACGAGCGCGCAGACCGCGGCCCAGCCGGCGAGGGCCGGGTACCGGCGCGCGAGGGCGATCGTCAGCGCGACGAGCAGCAGCGTGCCGCCGACGATCGCGAGCACCGCGCCGGTCCCGTGCCCGTTGGCCCGGTCGGAGGTCAGGCCCGTGGGCACGAGACCGACGACGACGACCCCGAGCCCGTGCACGACGGCGAGAGGGAGCACCGCCCAGCGCCACCGCGGGACCCACGGGGCGAGGACGAGCGCGGCGAGCGCGACCCGCACACCCGAGACGACGAAGGTCGCGTTCATCGCCCCGTGCCGCGTCGACTCGGCGCGGTCGGCATCGGTCCACATGACCTCGGGCACGCCGAGCGCGCTGATCGCGTCACGGGTCCAGCTGTACGGACGCCCCTGCCAGCCGCCGACGGCCCAGGCCTCGCCGAGCAGGTAGAGCACGGCGAGCAGGAGCAGCAGCCCGCCGAGCCGCAGTCGCGTCACGCGTCGGGCGAAGGGGGGCTCGCCGGCGGCTGGTCGCCGCCCGGCTCCCGCCCGCCCGGCTCCTGCCCGCCCGGCTTCTGGTCGGCCACGAGGTCGACGCCCGCGGCCAGCCCCGAGCGCACCCTGCCGAGGAACCCGGCGCCCGTGCCACCGGTCACCCGAGCGACCTCGCTCTCGGCGCGATCGAGGAACCCGTGGGCCTGCTCGCGGTGGTCGGCGGCGAAGGTCCCGACGAGTCCCACCGCGTCCTGGGCGATCTTCGCCGCGGCCGCACCGGCCTCGCCGAGCCGCCGCTCGAGCTCGAGGTCCTCGATGGCCCGGCGGGCATCACGCTTGTCCTCGGTCACGTCGGTCACACTCCCTTCGTCACGGGCAGGTGGGCATCGAGCCAGCCGATGACGTCCGCCGTGACCTCGTCGCGGTTGATCTCGTTGAGCAGCTCGTGCCGGGCACCGGGGAAGATCTCCACGGTGACGTCCCGGACGCCGCCGGCACTGAAGGCCTCGGCCACGGCACGCGCGCCGCGGCCGTCCTTGCCGCCGACGGGGTCGTCGGAGCCGGAGACCACGAGCAGCGGCAGGTCGTGCGGGACCCGGGCGGCGAGGCCCTGCAGGCGACCGACCCCGCCCAGCAGGTCGGCGAAGAACCCGGCGGTGAAGACCTCGCCGCAGCGCGGGTCGTCGACGTACTTGCGCACCTCGGCCGGGTCGCGGGAGAGCCAGGCGAAGTCGCCCTCGTCCTTGAAGGGCTTGTTGTAGGCGCCGAAGGTCAGCGCGTCCATGAGCCGGGACGTCGTGCGGCGACCGCGGATGCGCGCCTGCAGGGTCGCGACCACCTGGCCGACCTTGCCGAGGAGGCCCGGGTCGCCGGCGGTGCCGGAGAGGACCGCGCCGGCGAGGGCGTGCCCGTACCTGGTGATGTAGTCGCGGCCGAGGAGCGAACCCATGGAGTGCCCGAAGAAGAAGACGGGCAGGTCGGGGTGCCGCTCGGCGATGGCGTCCGAGATCGCATGCAGGTCCTCGACGACCGTGTCCCAACCGTTGTCGTCGGCGTAGTAGCCGCGGTCCTCGACACCGCTCGAGGTCTCCCCATGTCCTCGGTGGTCGTGCATCCACACCGCGTAGCCGGCGTCGGTGAGGGCCTGCGCGAAGCGCTCGTAGCGACCCGAGTGCTCGGCCATGCCGTGGGCCATCTGCACGACCCCCTTCGCCTGCGCGTCCGGGAGCCAGATACGGACGAAGAGCGGCAGACCGTCCTGCGGAGAGGTGATGGTGGTCGTCTCGGAGCGCATGGCGCCAGACTAGTGGCGAGAGCCCCCAGTGGACTTTCAGTTGACGGTGCAATAATCGGCCCCAGACCCGCCCCCCGACCCCGAGGGACCCATGAGCAGCAAGAAGTCCACCAACCTCTCCGCCCGCGAGGCCAAGCTCGCCGAGGCCCGCAAGGCTCAGCAGTCGGCCGACCGCCGCCGATCCCTCCTCCTCGCCGGCGCCGCCGGCCTGGTGATCGTCTTCATCGCCGGCGCCGTCCTCTGGGCGATCCTCGGTGAGCGCGACGAGCGCGCGGCCGCGGGCGACCTCGGGTCCGTCAAGACCTTCGACTACAAGGGCGGCAACCACGTCAACGGCCGGGTCGACTACAAGGAGTCGCCGCCGGTCGGAGGCGAGCACAACGGCGTCTGGCTCAACTGCGGCACCTACGACGAGGCGGTGCCCGACGAGCACGCGGTCCACTCGCTCGAGCACGGTGCCGTCTGGATCACCTACGACCCGTCCCTGCCCGAGGCCGACGTCGACAAGCTCGACGACGCCCTGCCGGACACGTACACCCTCCTCTCCCCCTACGAGGGCGACATGCCGAGCAAGATCGTCCTGTCCGCCTGGGGCCACCAGCTCGCCGTCGACTCGGCGGACGACCCGCGGATCAAGGGCTTCATCAAGGAGTACCGCCAGGGGCCGCAGACCCCTGAGCCCGGCGCCGCCTGCACCGGCGGGGTGACCCCCGAGACGAGCCTCGTCAAGTGACCCCCCGGGTCGTCCTCGCCGCCGTCGTCGCGCTGGCCGTCGGGCTCGTCGCCGGGCTGCTCGTCAGCCGCGCCGGCGGGGACGACCTGCCGGCCGACGACAGCGTCGCGGCAGGCTTCGCCCGCGACATGCAGACCCACCACGACCAGGCCGTCGAGATGTCGTGGATCATCTACGACCGCACCGACGACCGGTTCGTGCGCTCGCTCGCCTACGACATCGCGCGCACCCAGTCGCACCAGTCCGGCCAGATGGCCGGCTGGCTGCAGACGTGGGGCCTGAGCCCGACCGGGCCCGGCGAACCGATGGACTGGATGAAGGGCCTGGGCCACTCCCACGGCGACGAGGCCTCCGAGCTCACCGACGACGGGCTCATGCCCGGCATGGCGAGCCAGGAGGAGATCACCAGGCTCGAGGGCCTGGAGGGCGAAGAGGCGGAGGTCTACTTCCTCCAGCTGATGATCCGCCACCACGAGGCCGGCGTGCCCATGGCCGAGAACGCGCGCGACTACGCCAAGAACGAGGCCGTCGAGACCCTCGCCACCTCGATCATCAACAGCCAGACCAGCGAGGTCGAGACGATGACGACGATGCTGCGGGAGCGTGGCGCGAAGCCGCTGGCAGAGTGAGTCCCATGGACTTCGGCATCGACACGATCAAGGCCGCGGCGCGGCGGCTCGACGGACGCGTCCGACGGACCCCGCTGCTCTCCTCACCGATGCTCGACGAGCTGGTCGGCGCGACCGTGCTCGTCAAGGCCGAGGCGCTGCAGCTGACCGGCTCGTTCAAGATCCGGGGCGCGCTCAACACGCTGCTCTCGCTGGACGACGAGGAGCGGGCGGCCGGCGTGCTCGCCTTCTCCACCGGCAACCACGGCCAGGCGGTCGCGGCCTCGGCGCGGATGACCGGCTCGACCGCGACGATCGTCATGCCGCAGGACGCCCCGCGGATCAAGGTCGACGGGTGCCGCTGGTGGGGCGCGGAGGTCGTCTTCTACGACCCGGCGACGCAGGACCGCGAGGAGGTCGGGCGCGGCCTCGTCGCCGAGCGCGGCCTGACCCTCGTGCACCCCTACGACGACGTCCGCGTGATGTCGGGCCAGGGGACCGTGGGCCTGGAGATCGTCGACCAACTGCGCGAAGGGGGTCACTCCCCCGACGCCGTCGTCCTCCCGTGCAGCGGTGGTGGGTTGTCGTCGGGGGTCATCGAGGCGGTCCGCTCGACGTACGACGTCGCCCCCTTCGTCGTGGAGCGCCACGGGTACCCCAAGATGGCGCGCTCGCTCGCCTCCGGCCGGGTGGAGAAGGTGCCGGCGGTGCCGGTCTTCCTCGACGCGATCGGGTCGCCGACCGTCGGTGAGCACACGCTCGCCGCGCTCTCACGGCACCCGGTCACCGCGCTCGAGGTCACCGACGACGAGGCCCGGGTCGCGATGCGCGAGGCCGTGCGCACGCTCAAGCTCGTCGTCGAGCCGGGCGGCTCGGCCGCGCTCGCGGCGGTGCTGGCACAGCGGGAGCGGTTCGCCGGTCAGACCGTCGTCGTCGTGGCGAGCGGCGGCAACGTCGACGCCCCGGTCCTCGCCGACGTGCTGACGGCGAGCCTGTCAGGCCCGCCCGGCAGCGGCCCTCAGCCGAGGCGTGCTGCCAGCTCCTCTGACGTGACCTCCCGGTCCGCGTAGACGAGTCGGACGGCGTCAGGGGCCCCCTCAGCGGGGCCGCGGTGGACCAGGGTCATCCCGAGCCGCTCGGCGACCCGACGGGAGGCGGTGTTGTGCTCGAGGAGCCGGGCGAGGACCGGGCCGTCGGGCCTGACCTCACGCGCGACGGTGAGCGCGGGGGCGCAGGCCTCCGTGGCCAGGCCCGCGCGACGGGAGTCGGGGGCGATGGCGTAGCCGAGGTTCCACCAGCCACCCGGCCGCAGCCAGCACCCCGCGTTGCCGAGGAAGGCGCCGTCGTCGAGCGAGCGCACGATCCACGGTCCCAGCCCGTCGCGCTCCCACCCGTGCAGCCAGCCCGCGAGCATGACGAAGGTCGTCCGCTCATGGCTCTGCAGATCCTCTGGGGAGTGCGCCCAGGTCCGCGGGTCCGAGTAGATGGCGTGCAGGTCCGACAGGTCTTCGATGGTCGGGATGTCGAGCCGGAGCCGCTCGGTGCGCACGTGCTGCAGATCGCCCATGTCAGGTGGGAGCGATGACGGTGAAGCCGAGGTCGCGTGATGCCTCAGCCATGCGGTGATCGTAGGTCACGACGGCATCGGCCCCGATGCGTACGGCTGCCGCGAAGTCAGGGCGTCGAGCGACCTCAGGCGAGGACCGCCGAGCAGCCCCGCCTCGCGGAAGAGCGAGGCCGGCACCTCGAAGAGGTTCACCCGCTCGACCAGCTGGGACACCACCTCCTGGACGTCACCCCTTCGCTGCGCTGCCCGACGCAGGCTCCGTCTCGAGCAGCAGGCAGGCCACGAGGTCGGGTGTCTCGGTGTCCAGGTGATCTGCCAGGACGCTCGATTCCCGCGCCTCGATCACGAGCTTCAAAGCCGCCGAGGTGTCGAGGTACCAGCAGCTCACCGATCGCCGCGCACGTCGTCGAGGATCTCTTGAGTGGACTCGGTGGCGTGGGCCCGGCGGATCTCGGCGAAAGGCGATCGCTTGGTCGCCGGCCGCAGACACTGCAGGTCCGTCTGCTCGGTGAAGGGTGACAACGTCGCCACGGGGACTCCGCGACGCGTCACGGTGTAGCTCTCGCCCCGCTCGACGCCGCGCATGATCTCTGCGTTGTCGTTGCGCAGCTGCCGCTGGCTGATGGTGCTCATGGATCACCGTAGCGCGCTGTAGCACATGACCGCGGACGTCGAGCATGTGGATGGTCCACCACGCGCTGTCGGTCGGCGCGGATACGGTCTGCATGTGGCCCTACACCTCCACCGTGCGCAGCGCACCGACACCCTCGCCGAGGACCTCGGTGGGCTGCTGGCGAGCCCGCTGCCGGACCCCTTCGCCCAAGAGGTCGTCGTCGTGCCCGAGCAGGGCATCGAGCGCTGGCTCGCGCAGCGGCTCTCGCACCGCCTCGGCACGGGCGAAGGGGGTCAGGACGGGGTGTGCGCGGGCGTCACCTTCCTGCGGCCGCGCTCGCTCGTCACGATGCTCACCGGCCGTGACGACGACGACCCGTGGCTGCCGCAGCACCTCGCCTGGCCGCTCCTGTCGGTCATCGACGACGCGCTCGGCGAGCCGTGGTGCACGGCCCTCAGCCGGCACCTCGGGCACGGCACCGAGGACCCCGACGGCGTCCGGGCCGGGCGGCGGTACTCCGTCGCGCTGCGCCTCGCCCGACTCCTCCACCGCTACGCGCAGAGCCGACCGACGATGCTCACCGACTGGCGCGAGGGGCGGGACACCGACGGCGCGGGCGCGGCCTTGGACGCCGACCTGGCGTGGCAGGCCGAGCTGTGGCGGCGGCTCGTCGCGCGGGTCGACGCTCCCCCGCCGGACGTGCGCCACGCCGAGACGGTCGCGTCCCTTCGAGACGGCGCTGGCGCGCCTCCTCAGGGAGCGGATGGAGACGGCGCTGGCGCGCCTCCTCAGGGAGCGGACGGAGACGGCGCTGGCGCGCCTCCTCAGGGAGCGGACGGAGATGGGCTCGAGCTGCCGGAGCGGCTCTCGCTCTTCGGCCACACGCGCTTGGCGGTCACCGACGTCGAGCTCCTCCGGGCGCTCGCCCGCACCCGCGACGTGCACCTGTGGCTGCCGCAGCCCTCGCCCGACCTGTGGGAGCGGCTCGCCCCCTTCGCCGACGAGGGCGTCGTGGCCCGCGCTGACGACCGCACGAGCGACCTCGTGCGCCACCCGCTCCTGGCCTCGCTCGGGCGGGACTCGCGCGAGCTGGTGCGGGTGCTGGGGAGCAGCGGGAGCCCGGCCGCCCTTCGAGACGGCGCTGGCGCGCCTCCTCAGGGAGCGGGTGACGGGACGCCTCCTCAGGGAGCGGGTGACGGGACGCCTCCTCAGGGAGCGGGTGACGGCGCGCCTCCTCAGGGGGCGGGTGACGGGGTGCCGGCGCCGCCGAGGAGCGTGCTCGAGTGGCTCCAGGCCGACATCCGCGACGACCACGTGCCCGACGAGGACGAGCGGGCGGCGCGCCAGGTGCCCGCTAACGACCGGTCGATCCAGGTGCACTCGTGCCACGGCCCGGCGCGGCAGGTGGAGGTGCTGCGCGAGGTGCTCGTCGGCCTGCTCGAGGACGACCCGGGCCTCGAGCCTCGGGACGTGCTCGTCATGTGCCCCGACGTCGAGACCTACGCGCCGCTCATCGGGGCGGCCTTCGGTCTCGGTGATCACGGGACCGACGCCGAGGGCGTCGACACCCACCCCGCCCACCGCCTGCGCGTCCGCCTCGCCGACCGCTCGTTGCGCGCGACCAACCCGCTCCTCGACGTCGCCCACCGTGTCGTGGCCCTCGCCGGTGGTCGCCTGACCGCGAGCGAGGTCCTCGACCTGGCAGCGAGCGACGCGGTGCGGCGCCGCTTCCGCCTCGACGACGACGACCTCGCCACCATGACCCGCTGGGTCACCGACTCCGGGATCCGGTGGGGCTACGACCAGGCGCGGCGGGCCCCCTTCGCCATGGAGGTGGAGCACCAGGGGACGTGGCGGTTCGGTCTCGACCGGCTCCTGCTCGGCGTCACCGTCTCCGCCGACGGGCCGCTCGAGGTCGGCGGGGTCATGCCGCTCGACGACGTCGGCAGCGGCTCCGTCGATCTCGTCGGCCGGGTCACCGAGATGCTCGGGCGCATCGGCGCAGGGCTCGACACCCTCGAGGGCGCCGGCACGGCCGAGCAGTGGATGACCGGGCTCACCGAGACCGTCCTGTCGCTCACCGACGTGCCCACCCGCGACCAGTGGCAGGTGGGCGACCTGCGGCGCACCCTCTCCTCGGCCGCCCGGCATGCCGGGGACGACGTGCCGCTGCGCCTCGCCGACGTCCGCGTGCTGCTGCGCGACCAGCTGGCCGGGCGGCCGAGCCGCGCGAGCTTCCGCACCGGCGGCCTCACCGTGTGCACGATGACACCGATGCGCTCGGTCCCCCACCGCGTCGTGTGCCTGCTCGGGATGGACGACGACTCCTTCCCGCGGCAGCAGACGGTCGACGGTGACGACGTGCTCGCCCGCACCCCGCTCACCGGCGAGCGCGACGCCCGCAGCGAGGACCGGCAGCTCCTCCTCGACGCCGTCCTCGCCGCCCGGGACCGCCTCGTCATCACCTACACCGGCGCCGACGAGCACAGCGGCGAGCCCTGCCCGCCCGCCGTCCCCCTCGGCGAGCTCATCGACGCCGCCCGCGAGACGACCACCGCGCCCGTGCCGGTCCGCCAGCACCCGCTGCAGCCCTTCGACGCGCGCAACCTCTCGGGTGGGCAGGGTGACGACGGACCGTTCAGCTTCGACCGGGCCGCGCTGCAGGCCGCCCGGGCCAGTCTGGGCGAGCGCACCCCGCCCGGACGGTTGCTCACCTCGCCGTTGCCCGCCCGCGCCGTCGACGACATCTCGCTCGCCGAGCTGATCTCCTTCTACGACAACCCGGCCCGCGGCTTCGTGCGCGAGCGGCTCGGCGTCGGTGTCTCCCGGGAGGTCGACGAGGTGAGCGACCGGTTGCCGATCGACCTCGACGGCCTCCAGAAGTGGGCCATCGGCGACCGCGCCCTGCGCGCCCGGGTCGCCGGGCACGACCCCCACGCGATCTACCAAGCCGAGCTGCTCCGCGGCGAGCTGCCGCCCGCCGGCCTCGGCCACCTCGCGCTCGAGGAGATCGGACGGGCCGTCGAGGGGCTCATGGCCCAGGTGGCGCAGGGGCCGGCCGAGGAGCCGCGCTCGTTCGACATCGAGGTCGCCCTCCCCGGCGACCGACGGCTCACCGGCACCGTCGACGGTGTGCGCGGTCACCACCTCGTCGACGTCACCTACTCGCGCCTGGCCCCCAAGCACCAGCTCGCCTCGTGGATCCGTCTGCTCGCCCTCACCGCCGCCGGGTCGGACGACGAAGGGTGGCAGGCCAGTGCCCTCGGCAAGGGCAGCCGGGGCTCTGTGGCCCGCACGACCCGCGGGCCCCTGCCGCAGGCCGCTGCCCGGTCGCACCTCGCGGCCCTCGTCGACCTGTACGCGCTCGGGTTGACCGCGCCCTTGCCGCTGCCGGTCAAGACCGCCTTCGCGTGGGCGGAGGTGGTGCAGCGCAACGGCTCCCGGCACACCGCTGCGACGAAGAAGGCCGAGGCGGACTGGTCCGCCAGCCACCTCAGGAACGGCACGGTCATCCCCGGCGAGCGGGACGATGCGTGGTGGCGGCTCGTCCACGGGAGCGAGGCTCCCTTCGCCGTGCTCCTGGAGGACGTCGCCGGCCCCGGGACCGACCTGGCCACCCTCGCGCCCAGGGTCTGGGGTCCGGCCATCGACAACATCGAGAGCTCCGCATGACCGAGGTGACGGGCATGAGCACGCTGACCCCCTTCGACATCACGGCGGACCTGCCGACGGGCACGGTCCTGCTGGAGGCGAGCGCCGGCACCGGCAAGACGTGGACGATCGGCGCTCTTGTCTCCCGATACGTCGCCGAGGGGCAGGTGCGGCTCGAGGACATGCTCGTCATCACCTTCGGCCGCGCGGCCTCCCGGGAGATGCGCGAGCGCGTCCGCGAGCACCTCCGACACGTCCACCGGCACGTCGCCGACCCGAGGATCGCGAGCGAGGACCCGGTCGTCGCGCTGCTGCGGACCGGGTCCGAGCACGAGGTCGCCGAGCGGGCGCGACGACTGCGTGACGCGCTGACCCACTTCGACGCCGCGACGATCGCGACGACCCACCAGTTCTGCCAGATCGTGCTGCGCAGCCTGGGTGTCGCGGGCGACTCCGACGCCCACGCGCGCCTCGTCGACGACCTGTCGGACCTGCGCGAGGAGGTCGTCGACGACCTCTACGTGCGCGGCTTCGCGGGCGGCGGCGAGCCGGCCTTCAGCCGGCAGCGCGCCGGCGAGATCGCCCGCGCCGTCACCGAGAACCCGCATGCCGTGCTCGACCCCGGCGAGCTCCAGGGGCAAGGCGCCGACGCGCGGGCCCTGCGCTTCGCGCACCTCGTGCGACGTGAGATGGACCGGCGCAAGCGGCGGCTCGGGGTGCTCGGCTACGACGACCTGCTCTCCCATCTCGCCGACGCCCTCGAGGACGAGGACTCGCCGGCCCGCGAGCGGATGCGGCACCGGTGGCGCGTCGTGCTGGTCGACGAGTTCCAGGACACCGACCCGGTGCAGTGGCAGGTGCTCGACCGGGCCTTCTCCGGGCACAGCACGCTCGTGCTCATCGGCGACCCCAAGCAGGCGATCTACGGGTTCCGCGGCGGCGACGTCGACACCTACCTCGCCGCCTCCGCCACCGCGACGACCCGGCACACCCTCGACGTCAACCACCGCTCCGACGGCCCGCTCGTGCGCAGCCTCGGGGTGCTGCTCGGAGGTGCCCAGCTCGGCGACCCGCAGATCGTCGTCCACCCGGTGAGCGCGGCCACGCAGGGGTCCCGTCTCGGGACCTCCGGCGGCGTCGCACCGGACGGCCTCCTCGACCCGGTGCGCCTGCGGGTCGTGCCGACCGAGCTCGTGCAGCCGCCCGGCGAGCGGTCCGTGGCCATCGCCGCGGTGCGACCGCTCGTCGCGCGCGACTGCGCCGCCGAGATCACCCGGCTGCTGGCGCGGGGCACGACCTTCGTGGGGAAACCGCTGCGCGCCGGTGACGTCGCGGTCCTCGCCCACACCCGCAAGCAGCTCGACGAGGTGCGCAGCGCCCTCACCGAGGTGGGCCTGCGCTCGGTCATCGTCTCCAGCGACAGCATCTACGACTCCCCCGCCGCCGCGCACTGGCTCACCCTGCTCGAGGCGATGGAGCTGACGCACCGCACCGAGCGGGTACGCGCGGCGGCGCTGACCCCCTTCGTCGGGGCGAGCGCGACCGACCTCGACGAGCAGGGCGACGACCTCACCGAGGAGGTCGCCCACCGGCTGCGGACCTGGGCCGCGCTGCTCGGTCGCCGAGGCGTCGCCGCCGTGCTCGCCGCCGCCTCCGCCGACGGGCTCGACGCGCGGGTGCTGCGCCGCACCGACGGCGAGCGCCTCCTCACCGACCTGCGACACGTCGGCGAGACCCTGCACCAGCGCGTCGTCACCGAGGGTGAGGGGCTCGCCTCCCTCACCGCGTGGCTGCGCGAACGCATCGCCGCCGCCCGCAAGGAGGAGCGCGCCCGCCGCCTCGACAGCGACGCCGACGCGGTGCACCTGGCGACGATCCACGCGAGCAAGGGGCTGCAGTACCCGATCGTCATGCTGCCCTTCCTCGCCGACCGGTGGCTGCCCACGCCCGACGTGCTGCACTTCCACCGCGAGGACCGCACCCGCGCGCTCGACATCGGCATCACCTCCGACGACGGCCGCCGCGAGCGCCTCGACCGGGCCGCCGCGGAGGAGAGCGGCGAGTCGCTGCGCCTGCTCTACGTCGCGATGACCCGCGCCCAGAGCCAGGTCGTCGCCTGGTGGTTCCCCTCCGCCCGCAACACCGCGCCGTCCCCCCTGCACCGGATGCTCCTCGGGCGCAGCGCCGGCGAGGGGCCCGTCCCCGTGACGCACCCCGTCCCCGGGGACGAGCACCTGCGCAGCCAGGTCGAGGCCTGGGAGGCCCGCGGGGGTCTGCGGGTCGAGGTCGTCGAGGCCCGGCCCGTCGCCGAGACCGTGGCCCGGCCCGCGCCGGTCGGCGACCTCTCGGTGCGGGAGTTCACCCGCACGATCGACGAGGAGTGGCGACGCACCTCGTACACCGCGCTCACCCGTCCCCTCGACGAGGCGCACCGCCCCGCGACCGAGGAGCTCGTGGCGAGCGAGGCCGAGGACGTCGGGCACCAGGACGACGAGGGGAGCACCCCGCTGCCCATCGTGGCGGGCTCCGGACCGGGTGCGGGTCACCTCCCGTCGCCCATGGCCGAGCTGCCGGTGGGCGCGGGCTTCGGCTCCCTCGTGCACGCCGTGCTCGAGGAGGCCGACGCGCAGGCGGACGACCTGCTCGTCGAGCTGCGCACGCACGTCGAGGAGCAGGTCGTGCGCTGGCCCGTGCCCGACCTCGACCGCGACGGCCTCGCCGAGGCGCTGGTCCGGGTCATCGACAGCCCGCTCGGGCCACTCGCCCCGGGCACGACGCTGCGGGACGTCGGGGCGCGGGACCGGCTGTGCGAGATGGACTTCGAGCTGCCGCTGGGCGGCGGGGACGCAGCAGCCGGCAGCGAGACGGTCCTCGGCGACCTGGCCGCGCTCATGCGCGAGCACCTGGCGGCCGACGACCCGGTGCTGCCCTTCGCCGACGTCCTCGACGACCCGGTGCTCGGCGACCAGGCGCTGCGCGGGTACCTCACCGGGTCCGTCGACATCGTCCTGCGAGTCGGCGGACGGCACCTCGTCGTCGACTACAAGACCAACTGGCTGGGTCCCGTCGACACCCCCCTGACGACCGAGCACTACGGTCCGGACGCCCTGCGCGCGGCGATGAACCACTCCTCCTACCCGCTCCAGGCGATCCTCTACGGGGTCGTGCTGCACCGGTTCCTGCGGTGGCGGCAGCCGGGGTACGACCCGCACGAGCACTTCGGCGGCGTGCTCTACCTCTACCTGCGCGGGATGGCCGGCCCCGAGACGCCCGTCGTCGACGGGCACCCGAGCGGGGTCTTCTCCTGGCAGCCGCCCATCGCGCTCATCGAGGGCGTGTCCGACCTGCTCGACGGGCGCCGCCCGGGCCCGAAGGGAGCCGCATGACCACCGTGGCCACCGACCCGTACGACCGCCGGCTCGCACTCGCCGCGACGGGTGACCTCGCCGGCCTCAACGCCGCGGGGGTCATCGAGGCGGCCGACGTCCACGTCGCCGTGCGGCTCACCGAGCTCGTCGAGGAGAGCGACCCGCTCGCCCGCCTGACGCTCGCGCTCGTCGTGCGCGCCGCCCGCGAGGGCTCCACCAGCCTGGACCTCGAGCACGCGCGCGCGCTGCTCGAGCCCGTGGACCAGGTGAACCCGCCCACCTCGACCCCCCTGCCGGCGCCGCAGGAGTGGCTCGAGAGCGTCCGCGCGAGCGTGCTCGCCACCGCCGGGGTGCTGCGCGTCGAGCACGGCCTGGTCTACCTCGACCGCTACCACCGCGAAGAGGTCCAGGTCGCCGCGGACCTCGCTCGGCGGGCGGCCGCCGCGCCTCCTGCGGTCGACGAGCCCGTGCTCGAGGCCGGCCTGGCGCGCGTCTTCCCCGGGCAGACGTGGGCCGAGCAGCGCGCGGCCGTGCACGCGGCCGCCCACCGCCTGACGACCGTGCTGGCCGGCGGCCCGGGGACGGGCAAGACCTCGACCGTCGCCGGGCTGCTGACCCTCCTGCTCGAGCAGGCCGAAGGGAGTGGCCACCGCCCGCGCATCGCCCTCGCCGCGCCGACCGGCAAGGCCGCTGCGCGCCTGCGCGAGTCGGTGCTCGGGGCCCTCGGCGACCTGCCCGCGGTCGACCGGGAGCGGCTCGGCACCGACATCGAGGCCGTCACCGTGCACCGTCTGCTCGGCTGGCGCCCCGACAGCGGCAACCGGTTCAGACGGGACCGGGGCAACCCCCTTCCCCACGACGTGGTCGTGGTCGACGAGGCGTCCATGCTGTCGCTCACCCTCACCGCGCGCCTGCTCGAGGCCCTGCGCCCGGGCAGCCGGCTGCTGCTGGTCGGCGACCCCGACCAGCTGGCGTCCGTGGAGGCCGGCGCGGTCCTCGCGGACCTCGTCGCCGGGTACGCGGGCCGCGAGGACGGTCCGGTGGCGCGGCTGAGCACGTCGCACCGTTTCGGCCGGGAGATCGGTGCCCTCGCCGAGGCGGTGCGGGTGGGCGACGACGACCGGGTCGTCGAACTGCTCGCCACGGCCGTCGCCGGTGGACCGGTCGAGCACCTGCCCGTCGACGACGTGCTCGGTGCCGACGCGGCGCTGCGGCCACGTCTGCTCGCCCACGCCCTGCGGCTGCGCGAGCTCGCGCTCGCGGGCGACCACGCGGGCGCCCTGCGCCAGGTCGCCGAGCACCGGCTCCTGTGCGCGCACCGTGACGGCCCGTGGGGCGTCGGGCCGTGGAACGACCGCGTCGAGCGCTGGCTCGGCGAGGCGACCGACTACTCGGGCCGCCAGGTCGTCGGGCGTCCCCTGCTCGTCACGACCAACGACCGCGGCCTCGGGCTGTACAACGGCGACACCGGCGTCATGTCGCTGCGCGCCGATCACCGGGTCGTGGGGGTCTTCGGCGAGCCGGGTGCGCCCATCGTCCACCCCGCGAGCACCCTCGGCGAGGTCGAGACCGCGCACGCGCTGACGATCCACAAGAGCCAGGGCAGCCAGGCCCGCGCCATCACGGTCGTCCTCCCCGACGAGGACTCGCGCCTGCTCACCCGCGAGCTGCTCTACACCGCGATCACCCGCGCGCAGGAGTCCGTGACGCTCGTCGGCTCCGAGGCCGCGATCCGCGCCGCGGTCCGACGGCCGACCCAGCGGGCCACCGGTCTGCGCCACCGCGTCTGACCCGCTGAGCAGGAGCTCTTCCTGCGACTACCGCGCCGGCTCGGCGTGCAGCACCCGCAGCTCCTCCAGCACCACCGGCATGTCCGGGGCGAAGCCGCGGTCGTGGCTCGCGTGCCGCGCGAAGAAGTCCTGGTGCACCGCCCGCCAGTGCTCCAGGGAGAGGTCGCCCTCCCCCTCCGCGCGGGCGTGCTCGGCGTCCACCTCGTCGAAGGGGACGACCCGCACCCGGGTCGTCACGACGAGGGCCCGCGGTGTGCCCGACCCGTCGACGACGATGCCGAGCGTCCCCTCCTCGGGGAGGTCCTCCCCTTCGGCCTCGTAGTCCCACAGCGCCGACGCGGTCGCGGTCTTGGTGCCCGCGAGCACGAGCCCGAGCAGCTCGTCCGCCTGCTCGGGCGTGGCGCCGAAGCCCCAGGCCGGCGGGCGCAGCACCGCCAGCGGGTTCACCCCGGTGTACGAGCTGACCTGCGCGAGGTCGGCGTGCTGCTGCGCCCGCTGCCAGAAGGCTTCGATGTCGTCCATCCGGCCAGTGTGCCCGCCGTCCGGGGTCAGAAGCGGCGGCACTGGCCTTCCTTGTTGCCCTGCACCTTGTTGCGAGCACCCTTGGGCGCCGGGTAGTTGCTCTTGCACTGGAGATTGCCGGCGACCCGGTTGTCGTAGATGTTCTTCGACCCACTGCGGTTGCTGAAGACCTGGATGTCACCGTCGACGTCGTTGGTGCGGATGCTCGCGCCGCCGCCCGCCTCGACCTTGATGTTGCCCTTGACCCGGGTGCCGTACATCGAGCACGTCGCGCCCCGCGGGACCAAGATGTCGTCGACGACGACCTTGCCGATGTAGCCGCGGCAGACCCGTTCGTCGGCGGAGGCGCCGGGGGCCACGGCTGCGGCGGCGGTGAGGATCAGACCGCTCACGGCGACGGAGGAGACAAGACGCTTCATGGTGGCGTGCCTTTCGACGTGGCCCGCCCCAGCGGCGCGCCTCACCGAGGAAGCTACGGAGTGTCGATGAGCTCTCGATGAGACGGACATGAGGATCTCCTCATCCGACGTCCGACCTCCCGGGCGCAGCGACCGGACGCGGGGCACGCCCTTCGTCACCGGCGGAGGAGTCCGGGACGAAGGGCGTGCCCCTCCCTGCGTGGTCCTGGGCCGGGGCTCAGGAACCGTAGACCGAGCGGATGCCCTCGCGATCCGCCGCGGTCATGCTCAGGTCGTCGCTCGAGCCGTTGCACTGCGGGTAGTGCATGATCGACGCCGAGTCGTACGGGGTCAGCGGGCGCCAGCTGTTGTCCTCGAAGCAGGTGCCGGCCTCGGGGCGGGTGTGCTCGTGGCGGAAGCCGAGGGCGTGGCCCAGCTCGTGGGCCATGATGTTGGAGGGCGTCCACGAGCCGGCGGTGAAGAGCTGGCTCGTGCTGACGAGGACGTTGCGGCTGCGCTTGGGTGTGCTGGGGAAGAAGGCACGGGCGATGTAGCTCGTCGTGTTGGTCGGCTCCACGGAGAAGACGATGTTGTTGTTGCGGGTGGTGCACTTGCCGTCCTGCGACGAGACGTAGGTGAAGTCGACGCCGGAGCTCGCGGCCTCCCACTGGTTGCCGCCGTCCTGCATGGCCTGCACGACCCTGGCGTGGTCGGTGCCGAACCTGGTGCTCACGCAGTAGGTGAGGTTCTTGGCCTGCGTGGCGCTCCACACGTCGTCCTTGCCGTAGACCGTGTTGACGATCAGGGCGGAGTCGTTGCCGGGGTTGACCAGCTCGTCGTAGAACTCGCGCAGCTGCTTCTCGCCGGACAGTGGGATGTCCCCGTTGACGATGTACTGCTTGTCGGTGTCCTGGACAGTCTGCGACCGGAAGTCGGTGTAGCTCGGGTCGTCAGCGGTCCCCGCGGCGTGGCCGACGCTCGAGGCGCCGAAGGAGACGGTGGCGGCGAGCGCCAGGACGGTTGCGGCACGCTTCATGCGATTCACCCTTCGATGAGGTCCCGTGACGCGGTCGCGCCGACCGGGTGAAGGGAATGTATGACCGTGGAGCGGCCCGCTCGGCCGGGATCTCGTCAGGGTTCGGGAGGCATCGGCCTCTTCTTTGGTCAGCGCCCTGCCAGCCCGTCGACCTCCGGCCGTGGGAGCGCGGCGAGGCACTGCCCCCGGACGCAGGACACCCCCTCCGCGCCGGGGGAGGAGTGGCGCGAAGGGGGTGTCCCTTCCCAGGGTGGTCACGAACCGGGGGGAGCGGTTCGACGACCGGGACCGAGCGATCCCCTCATGATCGGACTCGGCCACGTCCAGCGGGAGCCGGGGCTCCTGACGTCCACGCTAGGTGGCGCCCGCCCCACGACTCCACCCCCGGGACGTCAGGGTTTCGTCAGTGTCGACGAAGGCAGTGTCGACGACATCACTGCCGGCGAAGGGAGGTCAGCTCGCGTCCTCGCGCAGCCCGGCGAGGATCTCGAGCGTGCGGATCCGCAGGTCCAGCTCGGGCGCCGGGTTGGTGAGGATCAGTTCGTCGGCGTCGGCGAGGGAGGCGAAGTCGCGCAGGCCGGCGGCAACCTCGGCCGCGTCACCGGCGATGGTGTGGGTGAGCATGTGCCGGGCCTGGGCCCCGATGGCGGTGTCCATGAGCGAGTCGACCATCGCGTCGTCGATGTCGCCGCCGCCGACCCGGCCGGCGAGCATCCGCACCCGGGCGCGCAGCACGCGCTGCCGCGCGTCATGGGCCGTCGCGGAGTCGTCGGCGGCGATGACATTGGCCGCGGCGATGACGTGCGGCTCGGCCAGCTGCTCGCTCGGGGTGAACCGCTCGCGGTAGACCCGCACCGCCTGCTCGAGGGCGTCGGGCGCGAAGTGGCTCGCGAAGGCGTACGGGAGGCCGTAGGCGGCGGCGAGCTGGGCCCCGAAGAGCGAGGACCCGAGGATGTACAGCGGCACCCGGGTGCCGCGCCCGGGGTAGGCGTGGATGCCCTCGACGAGGGACTCGTCGGCGAGGTAGCCCTGCAGCTCGCGCACGTCCTGGGGGAAGGACTCGGCCGCCCTCGGGTCCGTGCGCAGCGCGCGCATCGTCTGGCCGTCGGTGCCGGGGGCCCGCCCGAGGCCGAGGTCGATGCGGCCGGGGTGGAGCTCGGCGAGGGTGCCGAACTGCTCCGCGATGACGAGCGGCGAGTGGTTGGGCAGCATGACGCCGCCGGACCCGACGCGGATGCGCTCGGTGCGCGCGGCCACGTGGGCGATGAGCACGGAGGTCGCCGCGGAGGCGATGCGCCCCATGTTGTGGTGCTCGGCGAACCACAACCTCTCGAAGGCGCCGAGCTCGTCCGCGCGTTGCGCGAGGGTGACGGTGTCGGCGAGCGCCTCGCTCACGGGCTGGTTGCGGCCGACGGTGGCCAGGTCGAGGAGTGAGAGCTGTGGGTGCACGTCCTCCACAACCCCGCACTCCCGCACCGGTATTCCACAACGCAGCGGGACGAAGGGGGAGATGTCACCCCCTTCGCCTAATCTCGCCTGCCATGGACCTCGGGGAAGCGCGCACGATGGCGCGGGCGCTCATGGACGAGCACGGGTTGGCGGACTGGCAGCTCGTCCTCGACCGCGCCAAGAAGCGGGCGGGCGTGTGCCGCGCCTCGACGTCGACGATCGGGCTGAGCGCCCCGCTCACCCTCCTGCACACCCGGGAGCAGGTGCGCGACACCGTCCTGCACGAGATCGCCCACGCCCTCGTCGGTCCGCGGGCGGGCCACGGGCCGCGCTGGCGGGCGATGGCGGTGCAGGTCGGCGCCCAGCCCGACCGTTGCCTGCCGGAGGATGCCCCGACGATCCCCGGGGCCTGGGTGGGGACCTGCCCCGCGGGGCACCGCGTCGAGCGCCACCGCCGGCCGAGTCGGGTCCTGTCCTGCCGTGAGTGCAGCCGCCGCTTCGACCCGGGAGCGGTCTTCACATGGACCCACCGGGGTCGCCCGACCCCGATGCTGGCCACCTACGTGAGGGAGCTCGCGGCCATCGAGGGCCGTGCCCGAGGGAAGGGTTGAGGACGAAACGTGGTTGGCTGGAGTCGTGAACGTGCGCGAGATCCTGCCCCCCGGAGTCGACCTGCCCACTGACGGCACGGTCACGATGTTCTCGACCTCGTGGTGCGGCTACTGCCGCCGCCTGAAGTCCCAGCTGGACCGCGAGGGCATCGGCTACACCGAGATCAACATCGAGGACACGCCCGGCACCGCCGAGCTCGTCGAGACGATCAACGCCGGCAACCAGACGGTGCCGACGGTGCTCTACCCCGATGGCTCGTCGGCGACCAACCCCTCGCTGGCTGACGTCAAGAAGGCGCTCGGCTGACCATGGCGCGCCTCTCCTCCGCGACCCGCACGGCCGTCGGCACGAGCCTCGCCGGGGGCGCCCTCACCGCACTCTCCGGGGCCCCGCACCAGCTGGGCCACCTCCTGCGCGGCCGCTTCCCGACCGTCGCGGTCACCGGCATGACCGGTGTCGGCAAGACCCGCCTGGCCGACCGGCTCGCCCGGCGCGCCTCCGCCCAGAGCACCGTGGAGGTCGGCTCCGCGACGATGGAGCGCCGCACCCGCCGCTCGGCCAAGGGTCGTGGGTTCCGCTTCCGCGTCGTCCCCGGGGACAACGCCGCGACCCGGCTCGGTGCCCTCGACGACGTCTTCCACGACGACCCGGTCGACGGGGTCATGCACGTCGTCGCCAACGGCTACGCCACCCCGCGCCGCACGGCCGGCACGAGCGGCAGCGCGCTCGCCACGCGCGAGGAGCAGCTCGCGGCCGAGCTCGAGGACTGGGTCATCACCGCCCACCGCATCGCCTCGATGGCGCTGCGCCGCGACAAGCCGGTGTGGCTGATCATCGTCGTCACCAAGACCGACCTCTACCCCGATGACGTCGACGAGGCGGTGCGCTACTACTCCCCCGGCAGCGGCTCCCCCTTCGCCGACAAGCTCGACGAGCTGCGCTCGCTCGCCGGCGGCGCCCGGCTCTCCGTCGACGTGCTGCCGATGTGCAGCGAGCCGGACCAGTCCGGCAGCAAGGCCGCGCGCAAGGACGACACCAGGCGTTGCTCCGCCCTGCTCACTGCCCTCGAGGCGCGCATGGCCCAGCTCGCCGGTCACCTCTGACCGGACGCGTCCCTCACCAGTCCGGACGCAGCGGGTAGTCGCTCGCCCCACGATCTGCGACC
This sequence comes from Janibacter sp. LM, assembly GCF_039631275.1. Classification (NCBI taxonomy): domain Bacteria; kingdom Bacillati; phylum Actinomycetota; class Actinomycetes; order Micrococcales; family Intrasporangiaceae; genus Janibacter; species Janibacter sp. LM. The sequence continues at coordinate 28,373 of NZ_JBDIVG010000025.1, read as the reverse complement.
TTGGTCGCGAGCACGTGGTCGAGCTGGACGTCGTAGCGCTCGAAGCCCACCCGCGAGCCGGCCATGTACAGCCCCCACAGCCGGGCGGTGTCCTCGCCGACCTCGGCGACGGCCTCGTCCCAGTGCGCGACGAGGTTGGCATTCCACGCGGCGAGCGTCCTGGCGTAGTGCAGGCGGAAGTTCTCGGCGTGCTGCACCTCGAGGCCGACGTCCTGCACGGCCGCGACGATCGTGCCGACCCCGGCGAGCTCGCCGTCGGGGAAGACGTAGCGGTCGATGAAGGCGCCGGTGCGCACGGGGCGGTTGTGCGGGCGGGTGATGCAGTGGTTGAGCAGGCGCCCGCCCGGCCGGAGCCGGTCCCGCAGGAAGCCGAAGTAGGCGGGGTAGTTGGCGATGCCGACGTGCTCGGTCAGGCCGATCGAGCTCACCGCGTCGAAGTCGCGCGCGGAGACGTCCCGGTAGTCCATGTGCCGGACCTCGGCGAGGTCACCGAGCCCCTCGCGCTCGATGGCCGCGCGCGCCCAGTCCGCCTGCTCGCGCGAGAGCGTCACCCCGAGGACGCGCACGCCGTGCTCGCGCGCCGCGTGCCGCACCATGCCGCCCCAGCCGCAGCCGACGTCGAGCAGGCGCTGCCCGGGCCGCAGCGCGAGCTTGCGCGCGACGAGCTCGTACTTGGCGTGCTGGGCCTCCTCGAGCGTCGCGTCGGGGGTCGGGTACACCGCGCAGGTGTAGGTCATCGACGGCCCGAGGACCAGCTCGTAGAAGCGGTTGGACACGTCGTAGTGGTGGTGGATCACCTCGGCGTCGCGGGTCCGGCTGTGCCGCACGCCCTCGACGACCCGGCGCCAGCGCGGCAGGTGCTCCTGCGGCGGGGGCGGCGGCGGGGCGAGGTGTCGGACCCCGAGGCCGCGGACGAGCTCGACGGCCTGCCGCGGGCCCGGGGTGCGCCAGCGTGCGGTGCTCGACATGAGGTCGAGGACCGGGTACGGGTCGCCGGGGTGGCAACCGGTCACCGCGAGGTCGCCGGTGATGTACGCGCGGGCGACACCCAGGTCGCCGGGCGCCGTCATGAGGTAGGCCAGCCCCCGCTCGGTCCGCAGCTCGATGTGGAAGGGGGCGTCCGCCGGTCCCGCCGCGCTGCCGTCGTACGCGGTGAAGCGGACCGGTATCCCCTCGGGCAGGTAGCCGGCGAGGGCGTCGGCGATCCTCATCGCGCTCATCTGCGGTGCACCACCTTGTCGTACAGGGCGACCAGGCGGTCGTCCGGGTCGTAGCGTGCCTTGACCCGCGCGAGGTCGTCACCGCCGTACAGGCGGTCGAACTCGTCGCGGGAGTAGTAGGCCTCCGAGTAGAGCGACTTGTGGCCGCCGAGCCGGCCGAGCTCGGCCTCGACGGCCCGGTTGGTCGGTCCCTGCGGCGCGTCGTCGCCGACCGGCACGGTCCCCCAGAACCCGACGTTGACGTACGTCGTGCGCGGCTGGAGCGGGTAGGACGGCCACGTGCGCGGGCCGTCGGGCCCCTCGCGCAGACGAAGGGGGCACAGCCAGACCGGTCGCATGCCCACCTCGGCGTCGAACCACCGCAGGAAGTCGGCCAGCCGGTCGACGGTCACCTCGACGTCCTGGATGACCCGCTCCCGCTGGGGCCGCCCGGCCCACCGGTCGAGCCGGTCGACGAGACCCAGGCGCCGGTCCCAGGCGACCAGCCGGTGGTAGACGTCGGAGCGGCGCCGGCGCCGCGGCCACAGCCGGCGCACCAGCGGGTGCTGCGCGCCGAAGGCCCGCGAGCACCAGAACCAGTCGGTGTCCCACCGCCACAGGTAGTCGTGCATCGTCAGCAGGTCGGTGGAGCGCTCCCGCAGCGAGCGGTAGTAGATGCGCTGCCCGGTGTAGTCGCTGGTCGGCCTCGCGTCCTGGGTCCACGTCGCGAGGGTGAGGTAGAGCTCGTCGGGAGCGAAGGCGACCCCGTCGAGCCCGTCGACCCGTGCCCCGTCGTGCTCGCGCTCGGTGACGATGCGCTCCAGCGCCTCGGCGAGCGCGTCCACGTCGCCGAAGCGCAGGTGCCGCAGGGCGACCCGCGCGGGGACCGGCTCGAGCTCGATCTGCAGCCGGATGGCGTAGCCGAGCGAGCCGTAGGAGTTGGGGAAGGCCGCGAAGAGGTCGGCGTGCTCGCCCTCGGGCCGTGCGGTGACGACCTCGCCGGAGCCGGTGAGCACGTCCATCTCGAGGACCGACTCGTGCGGGAGGCCGTTGCGAAAGCTCGTCGACTCGATGCCCAGGCCGGTGACCGCACCACCGAGGGTGATCGTGCGCAGCTGCGGGACGACCAAGGGGGTGAGCCCGTGCGGCAGCGTCGCGGCCACGAGGTCCTCGTAGGTGCACATGCCCTGGACCTGCGCGGTGCGCCCGTCGGCATCGATCTCGATGACCCCGGTCAGGCCCGAGACGTCGAGACCTGGGGCGCCGGTCTCGGCTCGAGGACGGAAGAGGTTGGACGTCTGCTTCGCCAGGCGCACGGACGACCCGGTCGGGATCCCGGCATGCGAACGGACGAGCCGCTGGACGGCTGCCTCGTGGGCAGGCCAACCGGTGACCTGCATCACGCCGACATCCTAGACCCGGGCGAAGTCCGCGACGAGGTCGAGGCACTCGCTCGGCGCCTCCCACAGGTCGTTGTGCGTCCGTCCGGGGACCACCACCCGGCGCACCTCGCCGATCGACCCGGCGAGCGCCTCGCTCATCGCCGGCGGGACGAGCGTGTCCCGCTCCCCGTGGACGAGGAGGGTCGGGACACCAATGCGCCCGACGACGGCGTCGGTCTCCCAGCGGTCCGGCACGAGCTGGCGGGGGAAGACCCGCACCACACGACGCACCATGGCGACCATCGAGGTGAACGGCGAGACGAGCACGAGGCGACCGGTGCCCGCCGCGTCGTCCAGGACGCCGTCGGCCGCGAGGTGGGCCGCGACGGAGGACCCGAGCGACTCGCCGACGAGCACGGTGCGCTCGGCCGGCAGGGCCAGGTGGGCCAGCCCGTCGTGGGCCGCTGCGAGGATCGCGCGCTGGCTGGTCCGGGTCCCGGCGGCCGGCCCGTAGCCGGGGTACTCCACCGCCGCGAAGCCCAGGTGGTACCGGGCGAAGAGGCCCGCGAGCGGCGCGACGGAGGCGAGGTCGGAGCCGTTGCCGTGCAGGTAGACGATCGTGCGACCCCCTTCCGGCGCGGGGCGATGGAGGAGGTGGGTGCCCCCCTTCGTCGTCTCGTGGTCGGTGGCTGTGTACGGCGGGACGGGGTAGATCAGGCGCCGCAGCATCTACAGCTCCGCGGGGAGCTGCTCGAGCAGGCGCCCGTCGCCCGGGTCGGCGTCGGGCAGCACGCCCTCGGTGTCGATGAGGTAGACCTCGTGGCCGTCGAGACGCAGGCGGCGGATCGCCTCGAGGAGCATGACGCGGGCGGGGCCCTCGAGGGAGTGCACCCCTCCCAGGTCGACGGCGACGAGCCGCTCGGCCGGCGGGTCCTCGGCGAGCCGGCGCAGCACGCGCTCGGCGCCGGTGAACCCGATCGTGCCGGAGAGCTCGAAGACGCGCACCGCGTCCTCGCCGCTGCCGACCACCCGGGTCGCGTGGACGACCGAGCGGGCGGGCGGCGCGACCTCCATGAGGTGCAGGCCCATGTCGCGCGAGAGCCGCTCGAAGACCTCGACGCCGCGCACGCTGTTGCCGTGCGCGTCGAGCCGCGGGGAGAACGTCGCGATGCCGACCTGGCCGGGCAGGGCCCCGATGATGCCGCCGCCGACACCGCTCTTGGCGGGGATGCCGACGGAGGAGACCCAGTCACCGGCCGAGTCGTACATGCCGCAGGTGAGCATCACGGACAGGAGGTGGCGCACCTGGCCGCCGCTGAAGACCCGCTTGCCGGTCACCGGCTGCACGCCGGCGTTGGCCAGGGTCGCGGCCATCATCGCGAGGTCCTCTGCCGTGACGAGCACGGAGCACTGGCGGGCGTAGGCGGAGACGACGTCCTCGGGCGAGTCGGTGATGATGTCGTGGCTGCGCAGCAGGTGGGCGATCGCCAGGTTGCGGTGGGCGGTGTCCATCTCGGAGCGCCACACGTCGTCGTCGACGGCGAGCTCGCGCCCGGCGAGGTCGCACAGCAGCCCGTGGATCGCCTCGAAGCGCCCCATCGGGCTGGCGTCCGGCCCGCCGACGAGCGCGTGGGTCGTGATCGCGCCGGCGTTGATCATCGGGTTGCGCGGTCGCCCGGTCGTGGGCTCGAGCGAGAGCTCGTCGAAGGGGTCACCGGACGGCTCGACGTCGACCTTCGCCAGCACCGTCTCGAACCCCAGCTCGCGGACGGCCAGCCCGTAGACGAAGGCCTTGGAGATCGACTGGATCGTGAACTCCCGCCGGGCGTCGCCCACGGAGTAGAGCGTCCCGTCGACGGTGGCCATGGCGACGCCGAAGAGGTCGGGGTCGACGGTGGCGAGCTCAGGGATGTACGTGGCGGGCTCGCCCGTGCGGGTCGCGGAGCACGCCTGCGCGACCTCGGTCAGGTAGTCGGGCACGGGGGAGTGCATGTCCCGATCCTGTCACGCACCGGGGCGCCGCTCGTCGCCGATGACGACGGGCGCGACGACTTCGCCCGTCGCGCGGCCGCGGTCGTCGACGAGCCACCCGAAGCGCTTGAGCGTGCGCAGCATGACGACCGACTCGACGAGCGCGAGCCATGGCAGGCGGTCGGCGAGCAGCCGCTCCAGGCGCATGAGGTCGGACGGCGAGCGCGCCCACACGGACACGAGCAGGTTGCTCTCCCCCGTCGTGGACACGCACAGCCGCAGCTCGGGGAGGGTGGTCAGTGCGGCGACCGTGCGCTCCTTGGCCTCCTCGGGCACCCGGGCGAACCACGTGCAGTGCAGCGCCCAGAGCGTCGGGTCCTGCGCGATCTCGCAGCGGAAGGCCAGCTCCCCCGTCGCGATGACCCGCGCGAGGTGGCGCCGGACGGTCGCCGGGTTGCGGCCGGTCGCGCGGGCGATCTCCGCGGCGCCGACCCGCCCGTCGGCGACGAGCGCCTCGATGATCGGCCCGGGGTCGCGCGGCATGGTGGCCGGTCCGGGGGGGGTCTGGCGCCGGGCGCTCGCGAAGCCCTCGCGCTGGGCCTGGTCGAGCGACTGGAGGCGCCAGTCGCGCCCTTGGCGGTGGATCTGCAGCGCGAGCGAGGTCCGCTGCCGCTGCACCCCGGGCAGGGCGGGCAGCTCGTCCAGGAGGTAGCCCCCGAGGGCGGTGAGGTCACGAGCCATGACGGTGACGAGCAGGTCGCGACCGCGAGCGCTCTGCTCGATCGACAGGGCCCGCGGGTCGCGCATCAGAGCCGCGAGCGCCCCGGCGTGCCGGCCGGGCTCCAGGTCGACCTCGACGAAGGCGGTGAGCACCCCGCCGCCCTCCCCGGACGGGTGGGTCACGACCCAGGCGAGCCCCTCGCGGCGCAGCCGGTCCCACCGTTGCATGAGCGTGACCGGGCTGGTGCCGAGGATGCGGGCGGCCTGCGCCCACGGCACCCGCGGGGCGATCTGCAGCCCGTGCAGGAGCTGCAGGTCCAGCTCGTCGAAGGCCGTCGTCTGCACAGATCCTCCTCGATCCTCCGGCTGACGTCACGAATCCGTACGTCTAACCGCTCGTTGCGCTCGAGGATCCCACACTGGTCGGCAGCCCCAGGGACCGAGCAACGACGCCGGAGGAACCACATGACCCTGCTGGACGACGCCGGCACGCTGCGCGATGAGATGACCCGTCTGCGCCGCGACCTGCACCGCGAGCCAGAGATCGGGCTCACCCTGCCCCGGACCCGCGACCGGGTCCTCGCCGCCCTCGACGGCCTCCCGCTCGAGATCACCACCGGGCGCTCGACGACCTCGGTCACCGCCGTCCTACGCGGCACCGTCCACGACGGGACGAAGGGGGCCGCCCCGGCCGTGCTGCTGCGCGCCGACATGGACGGGCTGCCGGTGCAGGAGGCGACGGGCCTCCCCTTCGCCTCCCGGGTGGACGGGGCGATGCACGCCTGCGGGCACGACCTGCACACCGCGATGCTCGTCGGCGCCGCCCACCTGCTCGCCGACCGGCGCCACCGCCTCGCCGGTGACGTCGTCCTGATGTTCCAGCCCGGCGAGGAGGGCTGGGACGGCGCCGCGCACATGGTCCGCGAGGGCGTCCTGGACGCCTCCGGCCGACGGGTCGAGGCCGCCTACGGGCTGCACGTCTTCTCCTCGCTCGACCCCGCCGGGCAGTTCCGCACCCGGCCGGGGCCGATGCTCGCCGCCTCCGACGGCCTCTTCGTCGAGGTGCACGGCGCCGGCGGTCACGGCTCGGCGCCGCACCTGGCCCAGGACCCGGTCGTGGCCGTCGCCGAGATGGTCACCGCGCTGCAGACCCTCGTGACCCGGCAGGTCGACGTCTTCGACCCCGCCATCATCACCGTCGGACGGCTCGAGGCGGGGACGCGGCGCAATGTCATCCCCGACACCGCCTCCTTCGACGCGACCGTGCGCACCTTCTCCGCCCGGACCCGCGAGCTGCTCGTCACCGCAGTCCCCCGTCTGCTGGAGGGCATCGCCCACGCACACGGCGTCGAGGTGACCGTCCGGTTCGAGGCCGAGTACCCGGTGACCGTCAACGACGTCGACGAGACCGCCTTCGCCGCCACCACGATCACCGAGCTGCTCGGCGAGGGACGGGGCGAGGAGATGACCCACCCGCTCACCGGGTCCGAGGACTTCTCCCGGGTCCTCGACGAGGTGCCGGGCAGCTTCATCGGCCTCGGTGCGACCCGCCGGGGCGCCGACCCGGCCACCGCCCCCTACAACCACAGCCCCCGGGCTGACTTCGACGACTCCGTCCTCCCGGACGGCGCCGCCCTGCTTGCCGAGCTCGCCACCCGACGGCTCGAGACCACCCCCGCCAGGAGCGCCTGATGTCCACCCCCATGACCACCCCGACCACCGCCCCCGCGACGCCGCAGCAGAGCCGGGCCAAGACCGTCGTCGGCACCGGCGTCGGCAACGCCCTCGAGTGGTTCGACTGGGGGATCTTCGCGATCTTCTCCCCCTTCTTCGCGACCCAGTTCTTCAACCCCGACGACCCGGTGTCGGCCTTCCTGTCGACGCTCATCGTCTTCGCGGTGGGCTTCGCCGCCCGCCCCTTCGGCGGCTTCCTCTTCGGCTGGATCTCCGACAGGCGGGGGCGCAAGTTCGCCATGGCCGCGACCGTCGGCGCCGCGGCCCTCGGCAGCATCCTCATCGCGGTCGCGCCGACCTACGGGCAGATCGGGGTCTTCGCCTCCCTCGTCCTCGTCCTCGCCCGGCTCATCCAGGGCCTCGCGCACGGCGGCGAGCTGCCGTCGGCGCAGACCTACGTCTCGGAGTTCGCCGACAACCACAACCGCGGCCTGTGGGCGAGCCTCATCTACGTCTCGGGCACCCTCGGCAACGTCCTCGGCGTGCTCGTCGGCGTCGTCCTCACCGGGATGCTCTCGACGGCGGACATGCAGTCGTACGGGTGGCGCATCCCCTTCGTCATCGGCGGGCTCTTCGGCATCTACGCGCTCGTCATGCGCAGCCGGATGCACGAGACCGTGCACTTCGAGGCGGAGATCGAGCCCACCGCGGACGGCGGGCCGAGCCTCTGGTCCGAGATCTGGACCCACCGGGCCTCCGCCGCCAAGGTCATCGGCCTCACGGTCGGCCTGACGATCGCCTTCTACACGTGGGCCATCGCGGCCCCCGCGCACGCGATCGCCACCCTCGGCATCGACGCCCAGCACGCCCTGTGGGCCGGTGTCGTCGCCAACCTCGTCTTCATCGCGATCCTGCCGGCGTGGGGTGCCCTGTCGGACCGGATCGGCCGCAAGCCGGTCTTCATGGCCAGCGCACTGGGGATGGCCGCGGTGTCCTTCCCGCTGAACTCCTACCTCCAGGACTCCGCCGTCCAGCTCGCCGTGTCGATGATCGTGGCGCTGGTCTTCGTCGCCGCGGCGGCCGCGATCCTGCCGGCGGTCTTCGCCGAGATGTTCCCCACCCGGATCCGCACCATCGGCGTCGGCATCCCGTACTCGATCGCCGTGGCCCTCTTCGGCGGGACTGCGCCCTACCTCCAGGCGTGGATGGGCAAGGAGATCGGCCCCAACGCCTTCGTCACCTACTCCGTCGCAATGCTGCTCGTCTCGGCCGCCGTCGTCCTGACGATGAAGGAGACCAAGGGCACGGACCTGCGCTCACAGGCGTGAGGGACGCACACCTCTGTCACGGACTCCACGGGCGTGGCCTGCCAGGGGTCGACGAGGTACCGGTTGAAGCCGAGGACGGCGACCGGGTCGTCGACGCCTCCCCGAGCTGCGAGGGTCAGCCCCTCGGAGCGGACGAGCTCGCCGATGCGGGCGTGTGCCTCGCTGATGAGCGTGCAGGTGCCCTGACAGCGTCGGGTCGGACTCCCGGTACTCCGGGTCGTGCTCGAAGACGCCGCACGGGGCGCTCGGCATGATGCCCTGGCGGGCGATCTCCGGCATGAGCTCAGCCCAGAGCCGGCCCTCCTCGTCGTAGGCGGGCACGGTGCCGCGCAGGGCGACGACGGTGCGGGTGGGGATGGTCTCGCGGGTGACGGTGATGGCAGACATGGTGGAGCCCTCCTCGTCGAGGAGCTGGTTGATGAGGGCCAGTCGCTCCACGGCCGCGCGCAGCTCGTCGCCGAGGGACTCCCGCTGCACGGCGAGCGCCTGACGGTAGGTCTCGGTGCCGTGGGCGGCGAGGAGGACCGAGATGGCGGACACCGTGAACCCCACGTCGCGCAGTCGGCGCACGTGCGCTGCCTCGACGGGTACGAGGATGCCGTGATCGCCGTAGTGGGGCAGCATCCGGACGCTGAGCCGGGGCGGGAGGAGGACTCGGGTCAACCCCCTCACCAGATCGACTCGACCCACTCCGGGTGGTCGATGAAGGGGTTGCGGTTGCCCTGCCAGTTGGCGTGGATCCGCTCGTTGCGGCGCTGCTCGAAGGCGTCCGGCGGGTCCTGCTGGCTCCACTGCTTGAGCACCGAGACGCGCCCCATGTACGGGGTGGAGCCGTTGCCCACGCGGTCGTTGACCTCGAGGTCGACCACGTCGCCGACCTCGTAGCGCACCGACATGTAGAAGATCATCCGGGCGACGTCACCCTTGACCGCGTCCCGCGGCTCCCAGGAGTCGCCGTCGGAGTAGTTGCCGGGCGCCTCGGTGCTCTCGCTGCCGCCGTCGTCGAAGTCGAGGTTGCCGCGGGCGCTGTTGACCGTCACGTCCGTCGGACGCAGGTGGTGCAGGTCCGTGCCGGGTCCGGCGGTCGTGCCGAAGTCGCCGTGGCTCTTGGCCCACACGTGCTCACGGTTCCAGTTGTCCACTCCCCCACCGTTGTTCGACTTCGGTGAGCTCGTGCCCTTGTAGAGCAGGACGACGTTGTTGGTGTTGCGCGGGTCCTCGTCGACGTCCTTGATGCCGTCCCAGACCTGGTCGTAGGACAGGACCCGGTTGTTGCTGATGATCTGGTGCAGCCGCGCCTCCAGCTGGCTGCCGGTGAGGCCGGCGGTCCCGTCATAGTAGCTGCCCGGGTCGGTCGGCTCGCCGGGGTCGGTCGGGTCGCCGGGGTCGCTCGCGCCCGCGGGCGAGATCGCGCTCGTGCTCTTCATCCCCGGGTGCGAGAAGTACGCCGACAGCGCACCGGTCGCGTCGATCTGGTCGCCCATGCGGTCGGGGTTGGACGCCAGCCCCCACTGCGAGCGCAGCGCGCTCGGCAGCTGCACGTAGAGCATCCGCGCGGTGTCGGTCTCGGACGGGCTGGCCGCGATGGCCAGGGCGTAGTCGTTGGGGAAGCCGCTGCGCACGACGGTGCTGGTCGCCGTGGGCTGCCCGACGACGTACCCGCGCACGGTCTGGGTCGACCCGTCCTGCCGGCCGATCGCGTCGGCGACGGTGAGCGGGGTGGTCGCGACGGCCACGGCCGAGGTGGGTGCAGCCGGGGTGACGGCCTGCGAAGGGAGGGACGGGACGGCGACGAGCAGCGCGGCGGCGCCGACACCGGCCAGCCGAGCGAGCATGCGGGACATGGGTGGACCTCACGGGTGGGGGCTGGGGTGTGCCCAGCCTCACCGCCCGTGAGGTCCGGTGGGTGAACTCCTGGTCAGGGACGGGTCGAGGTTCTCCCCCTTCGTCCCCGGCGCGGGATCAGATCGTCGCCGCGTCGATGACGAAGCGGTAGCGCACGTCCGAGGCGACGACCCGCTCCCAGGCCTCGTTGACCTGGTCGGCGGAGATGACCTCGATCTTGGCGCCGATGCCCTGCTCCGCGCAGAAGTCGAGCATCTCCTGGGTCTCGGGGATACCGCCGATGTTCGAGCCGGCGAGCGAGCGGCCGCCCGCGATGAGCGAGAAGGCCGGGACCTCGAAGGGCTCGACCGGGCCGCCGACGTTGACGAGCGTGCCCTCGGGCGCGAGCAGGCCGAGGTACCGCTGGATCGGCAGCTGCGCACTCACGGTGTTGAGGATGAGGTCGAACTGCCCGGCCAGGTCCTCGAAGGTCGACTCGTCGCTCGTCGCGCGGTAGTCCGTGGCGCCGAGCGCGAGGCCGTCCTCCTGCTTCTTCAGCGACTGGGACAGCACGGTGACGTCGGCGCCGAGCGCGACGGCCAGCTGCACGCCCATGTGGCCGAGGCCGCCGAGACCGACGACGGCGACCTTCGAGCCCTCGCCGACGCCCCAGCGGCGCAGCGGCGACCACGTCGTGATGCCCGCGCACAGCAGCGGCGCGGCGACGTCGAGGTCCAGACCCTCGGGGATCTTCAGCGCGAAGTCTTCCGTGACGACGACGTGCGTCGAGTAGCCGCCCTGGGTGATGGTGCCGTCACGGTCGGTCGCGTTGTACGTGCCGATCGACTGCGGGCAGTACTGCTCCTTGCCGGCCCTGCAGGCATCGCACTCGCGGCACGAGTTGACCAGGCAGCCGACGCCGACGCGGTCGCCGACCCGGTGCCGGGTGACGTCGGAGCCGACCTCGGCGACGGTGCCGGCGATCTCGTGGCCGACGACGAGCGGGTACGGGGCCTGGCCCCACTCGCTGCGCGCGGTGTGGATGTCGCTGTGGCAGATGCCGGCGTAGGCGATCTCGATGAGGACGTCGTCGGGCCCGACGTCACGTCGCTCGATGGTGGTGGCGGACAGGGGGGCGGTGGCGGACGTGGCCGCCCATGCCTTCACGGTGCGCACGGGGGTTCCTCTCGGACGACGAAGGGGGGACCCGCCCAGTCAACTCCTGCCCTCCCCCTGCGACCAAACGACCGCTCCCGACCCGGCACTGCCCCGGGGCAGTGCGGACTCGGGGTCGACGACGTCGCGGAGGTCGTCGAGGGCGGCGCGCAGGGCGCGAGCACGGCGGGCACCGAGGACGGCGGTCCACTCGTCATCGGTCTCGGCCTCCGCGCGGCGGGCGTGCGGGATGAGCCCGCGACCACGCTCGGTGAGCACGACGAGGCGGGCGCGTCCGTCGCTCGGGTCGAGCTCGCGCGTGACGTACCCCGCTCGCTCGAGGCGGTCCACGAGCGCGACGGCGGTCTGCTTGGCGACCCGGGCGCGCTCGGCGAGGACGACGAGGCGGGTCCCCCCTTCGTCCATCCCGGCGAGCAGGCGCCCCTGCGCGCGGGTGATGTCGTCGTGCCCGGCCTCGGCGAGGCGCGCGAAGACCCGGTCCTCGGCCGCACGGTGGGCGAGGAACATCAGCATGCCGAGCGGCAGCTCACGGGGCACGGGCACCTCCTGGTGGGTCTCCTCAGGGACCAGATGTAGTCCTATGATCGTACTATCACGTCGCGAGAGGGGACGGCCATGGACACCGAGAGCATGTGGAGGGCCGTCGACGAGGGCCGGACCCGGCTCGCGGGCCTGGTGCGGCCGCTCACCGCACCCCAGTGGGCCATGGCCTCGCTGTGCACCGGCTGGACCGTCCGGGACGTCCTCGCGCACGTGACCATGCCGCTCATGGGCAACGGGGCCCTGGCCGCGATGGCCCTGCGGCACCCGGGCGGGACCAACCGGCTGATCCGAGAGGGCTCCCGGGAGATCGCGCGGCGCCACACCCCGGAGCAGCTCGTGGGCCGCCTGGAGCAGCTCGTGGGCAACCGCCGCACCTTCCCCGGGCTCAGCGTGCGCGAGGTCCACCTCGACCTCCTCGCCCACACGCTCGACATCGCGCTGCCGCTGGCGCTGGACCCCGACCTTCCCGTCGACCACCTCCGGGTGGCCGCCGACCACGCCCTGCACCTGGCCGGGGGCAGGAAGGGCAAGGTCTTCGAGCACCTGCCTCTCGACCGGGTGCGCCTGCAGGCGACCGACACCGACTGGTCCCACGGCAGCGGCCCCGAGGTCACCGGCGCGATGTCCGACCTCTACCTCCTCGTCACGGGCCGGCGGGCGGGCCTCGGACGGGTCACCGGACCCGGGGTCGCGGCGCTCAGTCCCTGAGCCTCCCCGAAGAGCGCCCCCGTCGCGTCACGGCGCCTGCCGCAGCTCCTCGAGCGCGACCGCGACGAGGTAGCGCACGCCGTCGGCGAGGATGTCGTCGTTGATGTCGTAGTCGCTGCTGTGCAACGGGGTCCCCCCACGGCCGGGCTGTGTCCCGTTGCCGAGGAAGACGAAGCACGCGGGGACGTGCCGGGCGAAGACGCCGAAGTCCTCGCTGGGCATGGCCGGGTCGCAGTCGCCGTCCACCCGCTCGGCGCCGAGGACCGCACGGGCCGCCGCCACCGCCCGCGCGGCGGCTGCCGGGTCGTTGAGCGTCGGCGCGAACTCGTGCGTGTACGTCACCTCGGCTCTCGCCCCGTGCGCGGCGGCGATGCCCGTCGCGAGGTCGTGGATGCGCCGCTCGAGCAGCTCCTGCACCGCGGGGTCGAAGCTGCGCGTGTCCCCGCTGATCCGCACGGTCGTCGGGATCGCGTTGCGGGCCCCGTCGGTGACGAACCCCGTGCAGGACAGCACTGCTGGTGCCGCCGGGTCGATGCTGCGTGCGACGACCGTCTGGAGCGCGAGCACGATCTCGGCGCCCACGACGAGCGGGTCGACGACTGCGTGGGGCCGGGCGGCGTGGCCGCCGCGGCCGGTGACGACGATCTCGAAGTCGTCCTCGCTCGCCATGAACCCACCCGCCCGCGTGTGCAGGTGACCGGCCGGGATCCCCGGCATGTTGTGCAGCCCGTACATCGCGTCGACGGGAAAGCGCTCGAAGAGTCGGTCGTCGACCATCGACTGCGCGCCCCGGCCGGGTTCCTCCGCGGGCTGGAAGACCATCCGCACCGTCCCGTCGAAGTCCTGGGAGGCGAGCGCCGCCGCAGCCCCCAGCACCATCGCCATGTGCCCGTCGTGCCCGCAGGCGTGCATGCGACCGGTGGTGGCGGACCCGTGCTCGCGGCCGGCGACCTCGGTGATCGGCAACCCGTCCATGTCGGCCCGCAGCCCGACGGCCCGCGGCGATTCCCCCTTCGTCAGGGAGGCGACGAGACCGGTCCCGCCCAGGCCCCGCACGACGTCGTAGCCGAGGTCGGCGAGGACGGCGGCCACGCTGTCGGAGGTGACGGCCTCCTCGAAGGCCGTCTCGGGGTGGCGGTGCAGGTGGTGGCGCCACGCCCGCAGCTGCTCCTCGTCCACGCGAAGGGGGTTCACGCCGGCATCCCCTCGGTGCTGAGCAGGACGATGGTCGCGTCCTCCGGCAGGTCGAGCTCGGCGCGCCGACCGGGGTCGAGGAGCGCTGCGCGCACCCCGGCGAGCGTCGACGACCCGGAGGGGCCCGACGAGATCCCGAGCGCGGCCAGGTCCCGCGAGGCCGCGAGCGCGGCCTCGTCGGTCACGGTCACCGCGGCATCGCACCCGTCGCGCAGCACCGGCCACGCGAGCGTGGAGACCGTGCCGCAGTTGAGGCCGGCCATGACCGTGCTGCCCGTCTCGACGGAGACCGGCGCCCCCGCCTCCAAGCTGGCGAGGACGCACGCCGCCGTGTCCGGCTCGACGCTGAGCACCCGGACCGACGAGCCGCGCCGGTAGTGCGCGACGACGGCCTGGATGAGCGACCCCACGCCCACCCCGACGGCGACGAGGTCGGGCTCGCCACCCAGCTGCTCGTCGATCTCGAGCAGCAGCGTGTCGTACCCGTCGACGATCCACCCGGGCACGTCCTCGTAGCCCGGCCAGGCCGTGTCCTGGACGAGCTCACGCCGGGGGTCCTCGGCGGCGTACCGCGCCGCCACCCGGACCGTCTCGTCGTAGTCCGCGTCCACCCGGACCACCTCGGCGCCCTGGTCGACGATGCGCTGCTCGGCCCCCGCTGTCATGACCGCCGGGACGAAGACCGTCGAGGACGTCCCGAGCAGCCGCGCCAGCCAGGCCACGGCGCGACCGTGGTTGCCGTCGGTCGCGGTGACGAGCTGTGCTCCGGGTGTCCTGTCGAGCACCTGGTGGCAGGCCCACGAGGCGCCGAGCACCTTGAAGGCGGCGAGCTCGAGCCGCTGCGACTCGTCCTTGACGAGGACACGTGCGACCCCGAGCTCCGCGGCGAGCGCCGGCAGGTCGACGAGGGGCGTCGGCGCGTAGCCGGGCAGGGTGCGGTGGAACGCGCGCGCGCCCTCGTGGACGACACCGCCCGTCCACTCACGGGCGGCGGGGTTGCTCCTCCAGGTGCTCATGCCGCCAGCATCGACCGCACCCGATCACCACGTCCAGCGCGGCTCGCCCGGCCACCACCCGCTCGCCCGGTCCACGGCCTACGCTCTGCGGGTGCCCGATGACCCCGAGACCGCCCGGCTCACCCTCTTCGTGTGGGCGGCCTGGGGCTTCGCCGCCCTCGTGGTCCTCCTCCTGCTGACCCTGCTCGCCGGGGGCTGGTGGGTGACCTCGCGGCGGGTCCTCGTCGACTTCGCGCGGGCCCGCGCGGCGGGCGACCTCTGGGCCCCGCTCATGCGCGACGAAGGGGGCGAGTGGGGGCGCATCGTGCGCAGCCAGAAGCAGTCGGTCTTCCGCGCCGAGAGCCGCGGCGATGCCCGTGACCTGTGGCTGCGGTGGGGCCCGCTCCTCGTCCTGCACGGCCTGCTGACGCTCGTCGTCGTGGGCGCCATCGTGTGGATCCCGCTCTCCCTGGTCCGGGTCGCCCTGTCGCTCTAGCGGATCGTCGGGACGTCACCGACGCGCCTCGACGACGAGGTGCAGCAGCGGCGCCGAGTCGTGCGGCAGGGGTTGCGTCGGGTCGATCCAGCGCACCTCCTCGATCTCCGCGGCCGGGGTGATCCGCGGACGGCGAAGGGAGGTCAGGTGCGGGTGCCGGAAGACGGTCGCGACGAGCGCCCGGCCGGGCTCGTTGGCGGCATCGGTGTGGTGGACGGCGACGAGCTCGAGGTCCGCGGGGTCGAGCGCCAGCCCGAGCTCCTCGGCGACCTCACGGATCGCGCAGTCGGCCGCGGACTCGCCCTCCTCGGGCTTGCCGCCAGGGTGCATGAAGGAGGTCGTGCCGCGCTTGCGGACGGTGAGGACGCTCCCTTCCGCATCCTGCAGCTCCACCGCGCTCACGACGATCGGGCCCTGGTCCACGCCGTCACCCTACGGCCGTCCCGGCCGACGCTCAGGCTGGGTCCCTACCCTGTCCGCGATCCCGGACGCCAGGAGGAGGGACATGACCAGCCCGGTCGACCTGCCCGCCGATGCGGTGCAGCGCTTCGCCCGCATCCGCGAGGACTTCACCCGCATGATGCTCGGCTACCGATTCGGCATGGAGCTCGTCGCGACGCGGCTGGAGATCCTGCGCGAGGAGTTCGCCGAGCTGCACCGCGACAACCCGATCGAGCACATCTCGACCCGCGTCAAGAGTCCCGAGAGCATCATCGACAAGGCCGCCCGGCAAGGTGTCGAGCTCGAGATCTCCGCGCTGCGCGAGCACATCACCGACATCGCGGGGGTGCGGGTCATCTGCTCCTTCGTCGCCGACGTCTACCGGCTCGTCGACTCGCTCACCGCGCAGGCGGACATCACCGTGCGCGTCGTCAAGGACTACATCGCCCACCCCAAGCCCAACGGCTACCGCTCGGTCCACGTGATCCTCGAGATCCCCGTCTTCCTCTCCTCCGGGCCGGTGCAGGTCCCTGTGGAGGTGCAGTTCCGAACCGTCGCGATGGACTTCTGGGCGAGCACGGAGCACAAGATCTTCTACAAGTACGAAGGGGACGTCCCGCCCCACCTGCGGCAGCGGATCGCCGACGCCGCGGTCACCGCGGCGCGCATGGACGAGGAGATGGCCGAGCTGCACCGGGCGGTGCACGGGCAGCCGGACACGTCGCACCAAGGCGCGTAGGGGGCGAGCGGAAAGTTTCCACAGGCACCGTGACCATTTCGTGTCCTGATGGCCTAGTCTTCTCGCGACCCCACCACACGAGGGGTCGCTCACGGGTCGCCGAGTCCTGCCAGCCCGTGAGTCCCTGAGGAGGAGTGGCAGGAGCGGGGGACCCACCAGATCCACGGCCCCAGTGCCTCGGGGTGAAGTCCTCGGCGGTCGAACCAGACCGCCTGGGCGGGGTGATCTCCACTCCAACCCGACAGCTAACTCCGCAGGCGTAGGAGAGTTCGATGTCGAAGTTCTACGCCGGGCGTCACCGCGCCCCCAGGACCACCAACCCCCTCGCGCGCCACACGGGCGCCGCCCTCGCCGTCGCCGCCATCGGGCTCGGCACCACCACGGTCGGCGCCTCGTCCGCCACCGCCGCCCCCTCCGTCCAGTCGGCCGGGACCACCGCGACCTTCACGGGCACCCTATGGCAGGGTCACCGCGGCGGGCTGGTCAAGCAGGTCCAGCGCGTCGTCGGCGTCACCGCCGACGGCGTCTTCGGTCCCGCGACCAAGGCCGCCGTCAAGCGCTGGCAGGCCCGCTACGGCCTGACCGCGGACGGCATCGTCGGCGCACGCACCGGCACCAAGATGCGTCTGGGCTCGACCACCCGTTCCACACGCACCTCGACCCGCACGAGGGCGGCGGCCACCCCCGCCCGGTCCCGCTTCACCGGCACCCTCTGGCAGGGCCACCGCGGCGGGCTGGTCAAGCAGGTCCAGCGCGTCGTCGGCGTCACCGCCGACGGCGTCTACGGCGCCGGGACCAAGGCGGCCGTCAAGCGCTGGCAGGCCCGCCACGGCCTGACCGCCGACGGAGTCGTCGGTCCCCGCACAGGGTCCGCCATGGGCATCAAGCGCACGAGCACCCCGCAGCGCACCTCGCGCACCTCGGCGCGCACCCCGATCTCGAGCGGCAACGTCCTCGGCACCGCCTCGCGCCTCGTCGGCACCCCCTACCGGATGGGCGGCACGAGCCCCTCGTCCGGCTTCGACTGCTCGGGGTTCACCAGCTACGTCTTCCGCCAGCACGGCACCTCCCTGCCGCGCACGGCCGAGCAGCAGCGCCAGTCGACGACCCGTGTCTCCTCGCCGAAGCCCGGGGACCTCGTCTTCTTCGGCACCCCGGCCTGGCACGTGGGCATCTACGCGGGCAACGGCAAGATGTACGACGCCGGCAACTCGCGCGTCGACACCACGCACCGCCCGATCTGGACGAGCGCCGTCTCGTACGGCCGCGCCTGAGCGACCGCGCCCCGTGGGGTCATGACGCGCTGGGTACTGCACGTCGACATGGACCAGTTCCTCGCTGCCGTCGAGGTGCTGCGCCGACCCGAGCTCGCGGGCCTGCCCGTCATCGTCGGCGGGCGCGGCGACCCGACCGAGCGGGCCGTCGTCTCGACGGCGTCGTACGAGGCGCGAGAGCTCGGCGTCCGGTCCGGCATGGCGCTGAAGATCGCCCTGCGCAAGTGCCCCGACGCGGTCTTCCTCCCCGTCGACCTCCCCGTGTACGAGGCCGCGTCGCAACGGGTGATGGACACCCTTCGCGCCGTGCCGGGTGCCGTCGTCGAGGTGCTCGGCTGGGACGAGGCCTTCGTCGGGATCGAGGCCGAGCACCCCGAGGCGACCGCCCGGGAGATCCACGACGCAGTCCTCGCCGCGACCGGCCTGCACTGCTCGGTCGGGATCGGCGACACCCGCGTGCGGGCCAAGATCGCGACCGACTTCGGCAAGCCGCGGGGCATCTTCCGGCTCACCCGCAGGAACTGGCTCGAGGTCATGGGGGCACGACCCACGACCGCGCTCTGGGGCGTCGGCCCGCGGACCGGGACGCGCCTGGCGGGCCTCGGACTGCAGACCGTCGCCGAGCTCGCCGCCGCGGACGTGGGCGCGCTCGTCGCGGAGCTCGGTCCGCGCACCGGGCGGTACGTGCTCGCGCTCGGCCGCGGGGAGGGCAGCTCGCACGTCGACGACACGCCGTGGGTCCCACGCGCGCACGGCCACGAGATGACCTACCAGCAGGACCTCGTCGGCACCGAGACGATCGAGACCGCCCTGCGCGCCCTCGCCGAGCAGGTCGTCACCGACCTTCAGGACGAAGGGAGGGCCTGCGCCCGCGTCCACCTCAAGGTGCGTTTCGCCCCGTTCTTCACGGTCGTGCGGGTGCGCAAGCTGGCCGAGCCGACCTTCGACCCCGCGGTCGTCGCGGGGACGGCGATGGACCTCTACCGGGCACTCGACGACGACCGGCCGGTGCGGCTGCTCGGCGTGCGCGGCGAGATGGTGCCGCCGGAGGGCGGCTACGACCGGTGACGGCTGTCCCCGGTCGGTGGCAGGGTGGTCCCATGGGCCACGACGCGCGACACGACCACCCCGGCAGCAGGCGCTTCGACGACAAGGCGGCGACCTGGGACGACGACCCGGACAAGATCCGGCAGTCCGGTGAGGTGGCTGCCGCCATCGCCGAGGCCGTCCCGCTCGCACCCCGCACCAAGCTCCTCGAGTACGGCGCCGGCACCGGCCTGGTGACCATCGCGCTGCTGGAGTCCCTCACCGAGCCGACGATCACCCTCGCCGACAACTCCTCCGGGATGCGGCAGGTCCTCGCCGACAAGGTCGCGGACGGGGTCCTCCCCTCGCCGACCCGGGTGTGGGACCTCGACCTGGAAGCCCATCCCGTGCCGTCCGAGCGCTTCGACCTCGTCGTCACCTCCAACGTCATGCACCACGTGCACGACCTCGACCGCGTCCTCGCCGCCTTCGCCGAGATGCTCGAGCCCGGGGGCCACCTGTGCCTCGCCGACCTCGACCGCGAGGACGGCAGCTTCCACGACGGCGACTTCGACGGCCACCACGGCTTCTCCCGCGAGGACCTCGCCACCCGGCTCGGCGCCGCCGGCCTCACCGAGGTGCGGGTCGGCGACGCCGGCACCGTGCTCAAGCAGGGCCGCGACTACCCGGTCTTCCTCGCGGTCGCCCGCAAGGCCTGAGGTGCGGCTGGTCGACGACCGCGAGCGGCGCGCGCGGCTCGCGACCCGGCACGGGCTGCACCCCGCCCACCGGGCGAGCGACCCCGTCACCGCGGCCCGGTCCGTCGTCTGCCTGCACGCGACCGAGGCGGCGACCGTCCACCTCGCGGTCGGCGCGCGGACGTCGGGGGTGACCCCCTTCGCCGTGGACGAGGCCATGTACACCGACCGCAGCCTCGTCAAGCAGCTGGCGATGCGCCGCACCCTCTTCGCCTTCCCCCGCGACCTGCTGCCCGCGGCTCTCGGGGTCGCCGTCGGATGCATCGCGCCCGAGCAGCGCCGCCTGGTCTCCCGAGACGCCGCGAGGCACGGGGTCGCCGACGACGGGGACGCCTGGCTCGACGCAGCGGGCGCGGCGGTCCTCGCCCAACTCTCCGGCGGCGGGGCGATGATCGCCAAGGAGCTGCGCGAGGCGCTGCCCGAGCTCGCCGGGGCCATCACGGTCAACGAGGGCAAGCGGTACGGCGGTACCTTCAACCTCGCGCCGCGCGTCCTCGGCTGGCTCGGGGCGGAGGGCAAGATCACCCGCGGGCCCAACGCCGGCCACTGGCGGCTGTCGAAGCCCGCGTGGACCCTCATGGACGCCTGGCTCGGCGGACCCGTCGCGCCGCTGCCGCTCGACGCGGCCTACGCAGAGCTCGTGCGGCGCTGGCTGGCGCGGTTCGGGCCGGGCACGCTGGAGGACGTCCAGTGGTGGCTCGGCGCGACGAAGGGAGCGACCCGCACCGCCCTGGCGACGGTCGGCGCGGTCGAGGTCGCCCTGGAGCGCGACCGCACCGGGTGGGTGCTGCCCGACGACGTCGAGCCCGCCCCCGAGGTCGGGCCGTGGGCGGCCCTGCTGCCGACGCTCGACCCGACGACGATGGGGTGGAAGGAGCGCGACCACCACCTCGACCCGGACCACCGGCGGTGGCTCTTCGACAGCAACGGCAACGGCGGCACGACCGCCTGGTGGGACGGCCGGGTCGTCGGCGCGTGGGTGCAGGACGAGGACGGTGTCGTGTCGGTCGTCGAGTGCCCGGGGGTCGACCCAGGGAGCGAGGCGCGGGCGGCGCTGGCGCTCGAGGCCGAGCGCCTGACGGCCTGGCTCGACGGCGTGCGGATCGCCAACGTCTACGCCTCGGCACTGATGAAGGGCGAACCCCTCCCCTGACCCGCACCCGGCAGACTGGGCGCATGAGCGACGAGATCGACGACGCGTACGCGGCAGCGACCGGGGCCGACCAGCCCCGCGACGAAGCGGTCCAGCTGGCCCACCGTCTCCTCGACCTGGCCCGGGCCGGCGACGCTGCCGGGCTCGTGCCCTACCTCGAGGCCGGCGCCCCCGTGGACCTCGCCGACGAGGCGGGCAACACGCTGCTCATGCTCGCGGCGTACCACGGGCACGCCCCGCTGGTGCGCGACCTCGCCGACCGCGGCGCCGACGTCGACCGCGTCAACGGCCGCGGTCAGTCACCCCTGGCCGGTGCCGTCTTCAAGGCCGAGACCGAGGTGGTCGCCGCACTCCTCGACCACGGGGCCGACCCCGACGCGGGCACGCCCTCCGCCCGCGCCACCGCGCAGATGTTCGACCGAGCCGACCTGCTGCCGCCGGTCTGACCCCCTTCCACGACGAGCCAAGGAGCCCACATGCCCGAGGTCCACGAGTACGACGTCGTCGTCATCGGCGCCGGCCCCGTCGGTGAGAACGCCGCGCAGTACGCCATCGAGGACACCGACCTCACCGCGGCCCTCGTCGAGGGCGAGCTCTTCGGCGGTGAGTGCTCGTACTGGGCGTGCATCCCGAGCAAGGCGCTGCTGCGGCCGGTCGCCGTCGCCGACGCGACCGCCCACCTCGAGGGGGTGGGCACCGCCGAGGTCGAGCCCGCGGGCCTGCTCGCCCGCCGCGACACCTGGGTCGGCGGCCGCGACGACAGCGGGCAGGTGACCTGGGCCGAGGGACTCGGCATCACGACCGTCCGCGGCCACGCGCGCCTCGTCGCCGACCGCGAGGTGGAGGTCGACGGCGTCGACGGCACCCAGCGACTGCGCGCTCGGCGCGCGGTCGTCATCGCCACCGGGAGCGCGCCGGTGGTCCCGGCCCCCTTCGCCGACGTCCGCCCGTGGGGGTCGCGCGACGCGACCGCCGTGACCGAGGTCCCCGACCGCCTCGTCATCATCGGCGGCGGGGTCGTCGCCTGCGAGGCCGCGACCTGGCTGACCGCGCTCGGGAGCCGGGTGACGCTCGTCGTCCGCGGCGCCGGCCTGCTCGAGGGCCAGGAGCCCTTCGCCGGCACCATGATCGAGGCGGCCCTGCGGGCGAAGGGGGTCGACCTGCGCCTGTCGACGTCGGTCACCGCGTGCCACCGCTCCGACGCGAGGGACACCGGCGTCGGGCGCGTCCACGGCGGCCCGGTCACGGTCGTGACGGACCACGGGTCCATCGAGGCGGACGAGGTGCTCGTCGCGACGGGCCGCCGCCCACGCCTGGATGACCTCGGCCTGGACGCGGTCGGGCTCGGCCCCGACGACGTCCTCGACGGGCGCCTGCCGGACTGGCTGCACGCGGTCGGCGACGCTAGCGGGGAAGCCCCCCTCACCCACTGGGGCAAGTACCGCGCACGCGTCCTCGGCGACCGCATCGCGTCGACCGCCGGTGGGGTCGATCCCGTGCCCGTGCCCGAGGACGTGCCGGTGCCGCAGGTCGTCTTCACCGACCCGCAGGTGGCGCGGGTCGGCCTGACGAAGGCCCGGGCGGTCGAGGCCGGCCATGACGTGGTCGTCGCGAAGGTCCCCTTCGACCAGGTCGCCGGCGGCGTTGCTGCGCGACGACGCACCGGGCGCGGCGCAGCTCGTCGTCGACCGGGACAGCCGGCTCGTGCTCGGCGCGACCTTCGTGGGCACGGACGCCGGCCAGCTCCTGCACGCGGCGACGGTCGCGATCACCGGCCGGGTGCCGGTCCACGTGCTGCGGCACGCGGTCCCGAGCTTCCCGGACGCCAGCGAGGTCTGGTTGCGGCTGCTCGAGGAGCTGCCGCACGAGCTGCGACGGGCTGCCGGCTGACCCGGCTCAGGCCCGGTCGGCCCGGTCGGCGAGCAGCCAGCCGGCCGTGATCGACAGCCAGGCGTCATCACCGTCGCGCAACCCCTGCAGGGTCGCGTCGACGTCGGGCAGGTCGAGCTCGGCCAGGGCCTCGATCGCCGGAAGCACGACCTCCTTGTCGTCGTGCTCGATCACGTGGAAGAGGGCCGAGGCAGCCGGACGGGCTGCCGGCTCGCCGATGCCGAGCAGCGCCTCGGCGGCGTGGCGCCGCACCGACGGGTCGGGGTCCTCGCGGAGTCGCTGGGCGAGCCCCTCGACGGCTGCCTCTCCGGCCTGCTCGAGAGCGCGGGTCAGCTCACGCCGACGGAACTCGTCCTCGACGCCGAGGTGGGCGATGAGCGTCGCCACCGCTCCCGGGGTGCCGATGCGTCCGAGCGCCCACCAGGCCTTGGCGGCCACCGCGTCGTCCTCGTCGTCGGTGAGCGGCAGGATCGCGGCGACGGACTGCGGGTTGCGGATCTTGCTCAACGCGTGGAGCACCTGCACGCGGGCGGGTCCGTCACCGTCGAGCTCGGCGAGGAGCAACGGGTACGTCGCCTCGGCGCGGGTGACGACGGCCCAGGTGAGCGTCTCGCGGACGTAG
This sequence comes from Janibacter sp. LM, assembly GCF_039631275.1. NCBI lineage: Bacteria > Bacillati > Actinomycetota > Actinomycetes > Micrococcales > Intrasporangiaceae > Janibacter > Janibacter sp. LM. Next base: position 5,260 of record NZ_JBDIVG010000025.1, on the reverse strand, counting down.
AAGTCCGCCTCGCTCACGAGCAGCTCCACGAGCTCGGCGGCGATCGAGGCGTCGCCGTACGTGCCGAGGTGGAGCGCGGCCTGCTGGCGGACCGACGCGTCCCCGTGACGTGCGGCCCGCAGGGCCCGCTCGATGCTGCTGCTCATGGCCGTCGACGCTACCGGGCGACGGCGAGAGGCAGGCGGCGACCTAGGCTCGACCCGTGAGCCACCGGATCTTCACCACGCCCGTCGCCTCGGTCTACCCGCACTACGTGACCAAGGTGGAGAAGAAAGGACGCACCGTCAGCGAGCTCGACGAGGTGATCCGCTGGCTCACCGGCTACGACCAGGCGAGCCTGCAGCAGCACCTCGACGACGAGACGACCTTCGAGGACTTCTTCGGTGCGGCGACGCTCAACCCGAACTCCGCGCTCATCACCGGGTCGGTGTGCGGGGTGAAGGTGCAGGAGGTCGAGGACCCGCTGATGCGCCGGATCCGCTACCTCGACAAGCTCGTCGACGAGCTCGCCAGGGGCAAGGCCATGGACAAGGTCCTGCGCGGCTGACCCGCTCCGAGGGTCAGCCCTCCCTCGATGCCGTCGGAGAGAGCGGCGCGGGCGCCCCCTTCGTCCTCCTCGAAGGAGGCGAGCGGTGAGGGGCGCTGCTGCGTGCGCGTGCACGGAGGCTGACCCGGGCGCCCCGCCCTGCCCACCCACCCGGCTGGGACGGCCCGATCCTGCGCTAACCTCGAGATGTCCCCCAGGAGGCGGTGCAGATGGTCCCCACGACCCCGGTCGAAGTCCTCACCCACGACACCTGCTGGTCGCTGCTGCGCACGACCACGGTGGGCCGCCTGGCGGTCTTGGTCGAGGACCATCCCGACCTCTTCCCGATCAACTTCGGCGTCGACCACGGCACCGTCGTCTTTCGCTCGGGTCAGGGGACCAAGCTCTTCGCAGCCCTGTCCACCGCGCGGGTCGCCTTCGAGGCCGACGGCTTCGACCCCGACACCGGTCGCGCCTGGAGCGTCGTCGTCAAGGGTGCTGCGCGTCCCATCAGCGAGATCGACGAGCTGACGGACACCGTGGACCTGCCGATCTTCCCGTGGCAGGCCGGCGACAAGGGCCACTTCGTGCGGATCACCCCGAGCGAGGTGACCGGCCGACGGTTCACCGTCGCCGACCCGGACGTCTGGCGCACGCCGGCGACCCGGGCCCCGCGCAGCGCCACCGAGTGAGCGCCACCGAGTGAGCGCCGGAGCTCACTCGACGTCGAGCAGCGCCCGGATGTCCTCGTTCGTGATCGCGCCGGACAGCGCGCCTCCGTCGTCGACGACCCGCTGGAAGAGGTCACGCTTGCGTTCCTGCAGGGCGAGCACCTTTTCTTCGATCGTGCCGGTCGACACGAGCCGGTAGACCATCACCGGTCGCTCCTGGCCGATGCGGTGGGCCCGGTCGATCGCCTGCGCCTCGGCCGCGGGGTTCCACCACGGGTCGAGCACGAAGACGTAGTCCGCCTCGGTGAGCGTCAGACCGACGCCGCCCGCCTTGAGCGAGATCAGGAAGGCCGTGGAGTCACCGGTCCGGAACTCGTCGATGACCCCGGCGCGGTCGGTCGTGGCGCCGTCGAGGTAGCTGGTCGTGATGCCCTCGGCGTCGAGCCGCTCACGGACGAGTCGCAGGTAGCTCGTGAACTGGCTGAAGACGAGCGCCCGGTGGCCCTCGTCGCCGAGCTCGCGCAGCTGCTCGACGAGCAGCTCGATCTTCGCCGACGTCACCTGGCCGCGGTGCTCGTCGTCGACGAGCCCGGGGTCCAGGCTCAGCTGTCGCAGCCGGGTGATCGAGGCGAGGATCGCGACCCGGTTGGCCTCGGGGTCGGCGAGCAGGCCGAGCACCCGCTTGCGCTCGCGCTGCAGGTGCCTGTCGTAGAGCCGCCGATGGCCGGGCGTGAGGTCGACCGGCAGCACCTGCACCTGCTTGGGCGGCAGGTCGAGCGCCACCTGCTCCTTGGTGCGGCGGAGCATGAGCGGCCGGACCCGGCGCCGCATCCGGTCGAGCAGCTCGGGCCGCTCCCCCGACTCGATCGGCTTGCGGTAGTCCCGGACGAACCGCTCCCTGTGCGGGTACAGCCCGGGCGCGGCCAGTGCGAGCAGGGACCAGAGGTCCATCAGCGAGTTCTCCAGGGGCGTGCCCGTCACCGCGAGGACGAAGGGGGTCGACAGCCGCCTGATCGCCTGGTGGGCCTTGGCCCGGTCGTTCTTGACGAACTGGGCCTCGTCGATGACCACGCCGCGCCAGTCGACGGCGGCGAACTCGTCCGCGTCGATGCGCAGGACGGCGTAGGAGGTCACGACGAGCTGTGCCCCGGCGACCGCCTCGGCGACGTCCTGGCCGCGGGTGCGGCTCGTCCGGCCCAGGGTGCGCACCTCGAGATCGGGGACGAAGGTGTGCGCCTCGCTCGCCCACGTCCCGACGACGCTCGTGGGCGCGACGACGAGGACCGGCCGGTCGAGCTCGCCGGCTGCCGCGGCCCGGGCGAGCAGGGCCAGGGTCTGGACGGTCTTGCCCAGGCCCATGTCGTCGGCGAGCACCCCACCGAGCCCGGCGTCCCACAGCGTGGTGAGCCAGTGGTAGCCCTCGAGCTGGTACGGCCGCAGGGTCGCCCGCAGGCCATCGGGGACCGGCGGCGGCTCGGTGGTGTCGAGGTCCCGCAGGGCCTCGACGCGGGCCCGCCAGTCGTGCTCGCGGGGCACCGCGACGTCGGCGATGCCGGAGAGGTCGTCCCAGAGGCCGACCTGGTAGCGACTGAGGCGCAGCTCGCCCGCCTCGGGCTCGGTGATCTCGCCGGCCTCCTCGATGAGGGCGCGCAGGTCCGTGAGCACCGGGTGGTCGAGACGGAACCACTCACCGGACTCCAGCAGCATGATCTCCTCACCCCGCACGAGAGCGGCGAAGAGCGGCTCGAAGGGCACCGCCACCTCGCCGATGGTCACGCTGACCCGCAGGTCGAGCCAGTCGGAGCCGGCGGCCTGGCCCGCCTCGTGCACGGCGATGACGGGTTCCTCGTCGAGGTGCTCGTACGCCGGCACGTCCTCCCCGTGCTCGACGACGACCCGCTCGTCGACCTCGAGCGCGGGCAGGACCTCGGTGACGACGGCGATCGCGGTGGCGCCGCGCAGCAGGACCTGCGGCACGAGGCGGCGCTGGGTGCTGCCGGTGGCGCGGACGACCGCCCCGGGGACCTCGCGGAGGTCGCCGAGCGCGGTCAGCAGCGCCTGCTCCCCCTTCGCGTCCCGCGGGACGGCTCCGCCGGCGCCCGCCGGGACGACGTGCTCCTGGCTGCCCGCCGCGTAGACGAACCCGAGGTCGAGGCGCAGAGCCTCCCCTTCGCCCCCGACGCGGATGTGCAGGCGAGGCGGGGTCGGCTCGGGCAGGTCCACGCTGCCGTCCGACGAGATGACCGTGACCTGCTCGCGAAGCCGACCGAGGTACATCGCGAGGAAACGGTCGACGTCCGCCGCGGGGACGAGCACCTCGCCGCCGCGCAGCAGGTCGGTGGTACCCGTCCCCAACGTCGCGGCGAAGGGGGCGAGGACCAGCTCCCCGTCCACGCTCGCCGAGAGCCCGTGGACGGGGTCACCGAGGAGGTGGACGTCCTCGGGCTCGACCGTGGGGTCGGGCCACACGATCTTCGGCGTCAGGCACACACCGTCCGCGTCGCGGGTGGCGTCGACGACCGCCTCGACGGGCTCGGCCAGGAGCCGCGCCGGGCGCCCCTCGTCACTCGCGAGGAAGGCGATACCGGCCTGCTCGGCCCGACGCAGAGCGATCCAGACCTCCCCGCCGAAGGCGTCGAGATGGACGGCTGGCTCCTTGACCGCGTAGGACCGGGCCCTGGCGGCGGCCGGGTGCTGCAGGGCGAGGAGGAACCGCACCGCCCGCCGATGGCTCCGCTTGATGGCGACGGCGTTGTAGGACTCGCTGTCGGCCTCCGCCCAGGAGAACTTCTTGGCCCACCGGCCCAGTCGCGTCCACCGCGTGGGCCGGACGAGGAGCTTGCGGGAGTCGGCCGCCCCCCTCCCCCGCCCGGGTTCGATGACCGGCTCGAAGACCAGCGCCAGCACGTCGCCGTCGCGCAGGGGCTCGACCGGCGCGGGCGCCGACAGCCGCTCGAGGGTCGCCTCCCACGGGGCGGCGGGGGCGGTGTCGATCCCCGTGGGGCCCCCGAGGACGTCGCGGACGGTGAGGAGGACGGCCACCGCATGCTTGCAGCGCGCGCCGACCGGGCAGCTGCACCGGGAGCTCCACTCGGTGCGGGGAGCCCGGGAGTCGCCCTCGAGGGAGACGATCGTCTGGTAGGACTCGTGGCCGGACCCCAGCACCGTGGCGACGAGGACGCGACCCCGGTTGAGGGCCGCGGCCTGGGTGACCATCTCGTCCTCGGCGTAGCCATACCCCCGGTCGAAGGTGCCCTCGTCCGTGGCCGCCTCGATGTCGTCGTCCGTCAACGACAGCACCCAGTCGGCGGACTCGACCTTCCAGACCACGTCGTTGCTCCCTTCGCCCTCTGTGCCTGCAACCCACCCTAGGCAGGCCGTCCGTCAACGCTCGGCCCGACCGCTCCGTGTGGACGAAGGGGGTGTGCCGCCGGGTCTGGGGACGGCGCGGCATGTCTGTGGCCCGGCTCGTGGGGGGCGGGTGCGGGCCCTTGGAGGCTCCTTCGTCGCACCTCAGGTCAGCGCGTGGTCGCTAGGTGTGCCAGGTGACGCCGCGGGGGGTGGTGGTGGCGGTGAGGTCGTGTTGGTGGACGTGGGTGTGGTGGCGTTCGCAGAGGAGGGCGGCGTTGGACAGGTCGGTGGCCCCGCCGTGGGCCCAGTGGGTGCTGTGGTGGGCGTCGGTCCATTGCGGGGGCATGGTGCAGCCGGGGTAGGTGCAGCCGCCGTCGCGCAACCACAGGGCTTTGCGTTGGCCGGGGGTGAACAGTCGGGTGGTACGGCCGAGCTCGAGGGGTTCGTGGTTGGTACCCAAGATCGCGGGGATGATCCCGGCGGTGCAGGCCAGCTTGCGGACGGTGGTGGGGGTCAGGACCTGGCCGGTGGCTGTCAGGCCGCCGGCGTGGCCCCCGCTGGGCGGGTCGAACGCTGCCCCGCCGAACGCCCGGCCGGTGGCGTCGGGGGCGTGGCCGGGCAGGTCCTGCCCGCAGGCGACGCAGCAACCGTCGGTGGCCGCGCTGGCGAGGGCGTGGAGGCTGATGGTCACCAGGATCTGGGCCTTGTCGGC
>NZ_JBDIVG010000024.1:0-49029 GCF_039631275.1 Janibacter sp. LM | reverse complement strand
TCCTCGTGTCACCAACCTCATGCCCCGCAACACCTAGGGGAATGCGGGTTCAGGTCATTCGAGGGCGGTGACGAAGTCGATGAGCTCCTCGACCCGCCCGAGCAGGGAGGGCTCGAGGTCGGCGTAGGAGCGCACGGTGCCGAGGATCTGCTTCCACGCCCGGGCGATGTCCGCCTGCGTCTCGTGCGGCCAGCCGAGGTGGGCGCAGATGCCGCGCTTCCACTCCGTCGACCGCGGGATCGTCGGCCAGGCCTCCATGCCGAGGCGTTGCGGCCGGACCGACTGCCACACGTCGACGAAGGGGTGCCCGACCACGAGCACGTGGTCGGGTGCCACCCGGTTGGCCTCGGCGACGATCCGCGACTCCTTGCTGCCGGGCACGAGGTGGTCGACGAGCACGCCCATGCGCCGGCCCCGGCCGGGCCCGAAGTCCCGGATCGCCGTCGCGAGGTCGTCGACGCCGTCGAGCGGCTCGACGACGACGCCCTCGACCCGCAGGTCGTGCCCCCACACCTTCTCGACGAGCTCGGCGTCGTGCCGCCCCTCGACGAAGATGCGCGAGGCCCGCGCGACCTTCGCACTCTTGTCGTGCACCGCGACCGACCCGCTCGCGGTGCGCGAGGCGGCCTGGTGGGCGGCGGCGAGGGCCGCGCGCTGCGCCCCCTTCGGCGCCGTCAGGGTGACGGGCGCACCGTCGACGTGGAACCCGGGGCCGAGCGGGAAGGCCTTGACCCGGCCGCGGCGGTCCTCGAGGTGCACGACGTGGACGCCACCGGCCTTCTCGACCGCGACGACGGCGCCGACCCAGCCGGTCTCGACGTCCTCGACGACCGTGCCGCGGGTCGCCTCCAGGGCGCGGGAGGTCGGGCGCGACAGCCTCCCCTTGGACTTCCAGTCGCCGGAGAGGACATCCTTGCCGTATCGATCGTTCACGGGCATCGACGGTAGGACGAAGGGGGGACACCCGGGCGACGGCACGCCGGACTTCGGGGAATGCGGCGCGCGGTCGTAGACTTGGCACTCAGTCGGACCGAGTGCCAGCGAAGGAGGCAGCATGAGTCAGGAACGCCGGATGGCCGTGCTCAGCGCCATCGTCGAGGACTACGTGCAGACCTCGGAGCCCGTCGGCTCCAAGGCGTTGCTCGACCGGCACCAGCTCAACGTCTCCGCGGCGACCGTCCGCAACGACATGGCGGTGCTCGAGGACGAGGGCCTCATCGTCGCGCCGCACACCTCGGCCGGTCGGATCCCGACCGATGCCGGGTACCGGCTCTTCGTCGACCGGCTGGCCGCCATCCGACCGATGTCGAAGGGGGAGCGCGCCGCGATCACCGACTACCTCGAGGGCGCCGACGACCTCGACGTCGTCCTCGACCGCACGGTGCGGCTGCTCTCGACGCTCACCCGCCAGGTCGCCGTCGTGCAGTACCCCTCGCTCACCCGCAGCACCGTCAAGCACATCGAGCTGGTGCCGATGGCGCAGACCCGGCTCATGGTCGTCGTCATCATGGGTACCGGTCGGGTCGAGCAGCGCATCGTGCCGATCGGCGTCGACTACCTGACGACGGCGGGGGCCGACGCCCTGGCGAGCGCCCGGGCCCGGATCAACGCCGCGACCCGGGAGCGTCGTCTCGCCGACGCCCTCACCTCGCTGGCGACCCTCCACGAGGAGGACAGCCAGACCGAGGACGCCCTGACGGCGGGGGTGCTCGCGGCGCTCGAGGAGGCGCTCGCCGAGGAGCGCGCGACCAAGGTGACGCTGGCCGGCACGGCCAACCTCGCCCGCAGCTCGAGCGACTTCCCGATGACGCTCGAGCCGGTGCTCGACGCGCTCGAGCAGCACGTCGTGCTGCTGCGGCTGCTCAGTGCCGAGGCGGGCCACGACGCCACGGGCGTCTCGGTACGCATCGGCTCCGAGAACCCCGTCACCGGGCTGCAGAGCACCTCGCTCATCACCTCGGGCTACGGCTCGGGCGACGAGCAGGTCGGCGCCGTCGGCGTGCTCGGCCCGACCCGGATGGACTACCCGGCGACGATGGCGCAGGTGCGTGCCGTCGCCACCTACCTCTCGCGGATCATGGACGCCTGACCGGCGTCCACCCGCACCGACCACCACCACGACCCACGAGGACGTCACGCGTGAACGACTACTACGAGGACCTCGGCGTCAGCCGGCAGGCCACGCCCGAGGAGATCAAGCGGGCCTACCGCAAGCTCGCCCGCACCCTCCACCCGGACGTCAACCCGGGCCCGGAGGCGGAGGAGAGGTTCAAGGCCGTCTCCCAGGCCTACGACGTGCTCTCCGACGAGACCAAGCGGCGCCAGTACGACATGGGCGCCGACCCGTACGGCGGTGCGCACGAGGGCTTCGGTGCCGGCTTCAGCTTCAGCGACATCATGGAGCAGTTCTTCGGCCAGGCGGGCGGCGGCGGCCGCGGCCCCCGCTCGCGCTCCTCGCGCGGCCAGGACGGCCTCGTCGGGCTGGAGATCGACCTCGCGACCGCCGTCTTCGGCGGCCAGGAGGACCTGACGATCGACACCGCGGCGGTCTGCGGCTCGTGCTCCGGCGACGGTGCCCAGCCCGGCACCGGCCGACGCACCTGCGACACCTGTGGTGGCCGCGGTGAGGTCCAGCAGGTGCAGCGTTCCTTCCTCGGGCAGGTCATGACGACCCGTCCGTGCCCGACCTGCCAGGGCTACGGCGAGGTCATCCCCAACCCCTGCCACGAGTGCTCCGGCCAGGGCCGGGTCCGCAGCCGCCGCACGATGAAGGTGCGCATCCCCGCCGGCGTCGACTCCGGCACCCGCATCCACCTCGCGGGCGAAGGGGAGGTCGGTCCCGGTGGCGGTCCGGCCGGCGACCTCTACGTGGAGCTGCGCGTGCGTGACCACGCGACCTTCACCCGCCGCGGTGACGACCTGCACGCCTCGGTCTCGGTGCCGATGACCGCGGCGGCACTCGGCGTGACGATGAGCTTCGCGACCCTCGACGGGGAGCAGGAGATCGCCGTCAAGCGCGGCACCCAGCCGGGCGACACGATCGTCCTGCCCGGTCTGGGCGTGACCCACCTGCGGGTCGAGGGCCGCGGCGACCTCGTCATCCACATGGACGTGCGCACGCCCACCAGGCTCGACGCGGAGCAGGAGCAGCTGCTGCGCCAGCTCGCGCAGGTCCGCGACGAGGAGCAGCCCGACGGCGAGCTCGACGACGTCGACTCCGGCTTCGTCGGGCGCCTGCGCCACGCCTTCAAGGGACGCTGACCGCGTGACCGCACCGCTCTTCCTCGTCGACCCCGGGGCCCTCGACGGCCTCGGGGTCGACGGCGTCGTCGACCTCACCGGTCCCGAGGCGCACCACGCGGCGACGGTCGTGCGCCTCGCCGTGGGGGAGGAGGTGCTCGTCGCCGACCGGGGCGGCGCCCGGGTGCTCACGACGGCCGAGGCCGTGGCCGGCGACCTCGTGCGCCTGCGGGTCACGGCCCGCGCCGACGAGCCGGAGCCGTCCGTGCGCCTGACGCTCGTGCAGGCGCTGTCCAAGGACGGCCGGGACGAGGACGCGGTCGAGGCCGCGACCGAGCTCGGCGTCGACGCCGTCGTGCCCTGGCAAGCGGACCGCTCGATCGTCCGGTGGAAGGGCCCGAAGGTCGACAAGGGCCGCCGCAAGTGGGCCAACGTCGTCGAGCGCGCGGCCAAGCAGTCCCGGCGCGGCCGGTGGCCGCGCCTCGGCGACCTCGTGACCACCGCGGGGCTCGCCGACCTCTGCGGGGCGGGGGTGACCCCCTTCGTCCTGCACGAGGACGCGAGCACCCCGCTCGCCACCGTCGAGCTGCCCGAGGCCGGCGAGGTCCTCCTCGTCGTCGGTCCCGAGGGTGGCATCTCCCCGCAGGAGGTCGAGCGCCTGGTCGCTGCCGGCGCGACCCCGGTGCGTCTCGGCGCGCAGGTCCTGCGGGCCTCCACGGCCGGACCCGCCGCGATCGCCGTGGTGAGCTCTCGCGGCCGCTGGCACTGAGCGAAGGGGGAGTCCTCCCCCTCGCGCGGCCGCTGCGGCGCCCCTAGTGTTCAGCAGGACCGAGGCCGAGGAGCAGGGGAGCAGACATGAGCGTCACCGAGGGCATGGATGCGGCTCGCATCCACCTGATCGCGGGTCGGCTGCAGCGCAGCAGCGAGCAGCTGGGGGAGCTCGGGACGCGGGGGCGCGGGCAGCTCTCGGTGCTCCACGGCGCGTGGGCGGGTCCCGACCTGGAGGACTTCGGACGCGAGTGGGGCGCTGCCGAGAGGTCGCTCCAGGCCGCCGGCCAGACCCTGTCGATGCTGAGCACGCGGTTGCGCGCCGAGGCGGGGGAGCAGGACGACACGTCGTCCTCCACGGGGAGCGTCCTCGGCGGAGGCGGTCTGCCCACCGGCCCCGGCCCGGGCGGTCCCGGCGGGCCGTCCGGTCCCGAGGGGGTCCCGTGGCTGGAGAACCTCTCCACGTGGGTCGGACGCGTCGGGGCCCTCGACGGCGTCAACGACATCATCAGGGCGCTCAACGCCGGTCGCGGCCTCGGTGCCCTGCTGAGCGGGATCCCGGCGCTGACCCGTCCGATCCTCTCGCCGGCCGCCCGGCTCGGGCTCTACCTGCAGGCGGAGCTGACCCACCCACTCTTCGGCAGGGGGGCAGCGGCACTCTTCGGCAGCTCGCGCCTGGCGCCCCTGTTCAACTCCAGCCGGCTGGCCGCCCTCACCCGTGGGTTCGGTCGCCTCCTGGGTCCGCTGTCCGTCGGTGTCGGGGCCTACGACCTCGTCCAGGGGGTCCGGGAGGGCGACTGGTCCCAGGCGATCTCCGGCGGCCTGGGCATCGCCTCGGTCGCGGCGCCCCTCCTCATCGCCTCCGGGCCCGTCGGCTGGGCCGTCGCCGGCGGCCTGGCCATCGGCTCCTTCGTCGTCAGCCAGTGGGGTGACGACATCGCCGCGGGCGCGCAGCAGGCGTGGGACTGGACGGGAGACCGGCTGTCCGACATCGGTGACAGCGCGCAGAGCTTCGTCGAGGACGCCGGTAGTGTCCTCTCGTCCGGCCTCAACACCATCGGAGGGCTGTTCTCGTGACCGACACCACCGCCGCCGAGGCGCCGCTGCTCGACCTCGTGGCGAGCGACGAGGCCCAGCGCGTGTGCGCCGAGCTGCTCGACACCGCCCGCACCTCGCAGCTGCCGCTCGAGATCGGCACCCTCACCGACGAGGAGCTCGTCGCCTACCTCGGGTCCGAGGACGCGGCCGGACCCATGGGCGTCTGGTACTCCTCCCTCGTCGTCGAGGCCAAGCAGCTGACCCAGTTCGCCACGCTCCGGGCGCTCACGGCGCGCGGTCAGTTCCTCCAGCTCGTCGACGAGAGCGGCCAGGAGGCCTACCGGCTCGCCGAGCCGGTGCTGGCGACGCTGCGCCTGCGCGACACCGAGCCGCGCCTGTCCGCGCAGACCGCGCGTGACGACGGCCCCTGGTGGTACCTCCTGCGTCCGCTCGAGGGTCGGCTGTGGCTGCGCGAGGTCGTCACCCCCGCCGGGATGCACAGCTTCCACATCGTGCGGGTCGAGGACGAGGAGGAGCTCTTCCTCACGGTCGTCGGTGTCACCGCGGGGGCCCCGGCGGCCGCGGTCGAGGCCGACCTGACGCCGGCGCAGCTCGAGACGCAGACCGAGGACAACTCCTTCCTCGCCGACTGCACGCACTCGACCTCGCTCATGGCGATCAGCCCCGGCCAGGCCACCCCGGACGTGCTCAACATCCACGTGGGACAGGACGCCGCGGTCTTCCTCGGGCGCCGCATGGGCGAGCACATGGCCTTCCGCGGGGCGCCCGGTCAGGTCGTCGTCGACACCTGGCGATCGTGGGTCGCCGCCCAGTGAGCCGGGCCTTCTACCGGTGGTCCGGCGGGACGCCCGCGGACCACGAGGCCCTGGCGTGGTTCTCGTCGGCCACCCCGGGCCGCATGGGTCCGCTCGTCGCCCGGTTCCGCGGTGGGATCGGCGTCGGTGCGTGGGTGCGGATCGTCGGCGTCGGTCTCGGCGTCGGCGTCGTCCTCGGTGTCCTCGTCCTGCTCCTCGCCCCGGGCGCCGCGCTGGTGGCGGCCGTCGCCGCCTGCGCCGTCACGGTCGTCGTCGCGGTCCTGGCAGCGACGGGCGCACTGCTCGCGGCGCGGCGGTACCGCTACGACGTGCACGCCCACGGCCTGGTGCTGCGCGGCCTGCGCGGGGGGTACGACGTCCTCCCGTGGGCGAGCCTCGACCCCGGACGCGTCTTCATCGCGCGCAGCGTCCGCGCGATGACCCGCATGCCCATCGCCCTCCACCGCCAGCGGGCGGCCTTCCCCCCCGGCGTGGTCCTCAACGGGTGGACCAACAGCCCCACCGGGACCCACGAGGCCATCGAGGCCTTCTCCGGCGGTTACCGGTACCAGCCGACGGCGGGCGAGACCCCCTTCGGCTGGTGGCAGCTGGGCGTCACCGACCCGGCAGCGCTGCTCGGCGCGATCGAGCACGCCATGGTCGCCGACGGCTACGCGGCCGCCGGGCTCACCCCCTTCGCCCTCTCGCGTCGGTACTCGGCCGGTGATCTGCGCCGCGACCCGACGATCCAGCGGGAGCGGCAGCTCACCGACCCGGTGATCGGGCTCCCGACCGCCGCACGGCCGTCGCCCGCGGGACCCGCGGGCCCGTAGAATCAGGAGCACGATGCCTCAATCCGACCATCCCGACCTGCGCGCGCTCGACGCGATCTCCGACGACCCCCGAGCGGCTGCCCCCGACGGCGCCCCGAGCGTCCAGCAGACCATCGTCCTGCCCGACAACATGCCCATGGTCAGCGTCCTCGGTCCGACCGACGAGCTGCTGCGCACCATGGAGCGGGCCTTCCCCAAGACCGAGATCCTCGTGCGCGGCAACGAGTTCCGTCTGCGCGGTCCCGCCGATGACCTCGAGGTCATCGACCGGCTCCTCGACGAGATCATGGAGATCGTCGAGGCCGGCCACCCGCTCAACAAGGACGCGGTCGAGCGCGCGATCACCATGCTGCGCGGCCAGACCCGGGAGCGGCCGGCCGACGTGCTGACGATGAACATCGTCTCCAACCGCGGCCGCACGATCCGGCCCAAGACGCTCGGCCAGAAGCACTACGTCGACGCGATCGGCGACAACACGGTGATCTTCGGCATCGGGCCGGCGGGCACCGGCAAGACCTACCTCGCGATGGCCAAGGCCGTGGCGGCCCTGCAGGCCAAGCAGGTCGCCCGGATCATCCTCACCCGACCCGCCGTCGAGGCGGGGGAGAAGCTCGGCTTCCTGCCCGGCACGCTCGGCGACAAGATCGACCCGTACCTGCGACCGCTCTACGACGCGCTGCACGACATGATCGACCCCGAGTCGATCCCGCGCCTCATGGCCGCGGGCACCATCGAGGTCGCCCCGCTGGCGTTCATGCGCGGCCGCACCCTCAACGACTCCTTCATCATCCTCGACGAGGCGCAGAACACCTCGCCCGAGCAGATGAAGATGTTCCTCACCCGCCTCGGGTTCGGCTCCAAGATGGTCGTCACGGGTGACACCAGCCAGGTCGACCTGCCCGGCGGCACCGAGTCAGGCCTGAAGGTCGTCCAGCGCATCCTCACCGACATCGAGGGCGTCGAGTTCGTCCACCTCGACGCCTCCGACGTCGTCCGGCACCGGCTCGTCGGCGAGATCGTCGGCGCCTACGACCGCTACGACGCGACGAAGGGGCAGCGCCGATGAGCGTCGACATCCTCAACGAGACCGACCACACCGTCGACGAGACCGAGTTCGTCGACCTCAGCCGCTACGTGCTCGAGCAGATGCGTGTGCACCCGCAGGCCGAGCTGTGCATCCGCCTCGTCGACGAGCCGACGATGACCGTCCTGCACGAGCAGTGGATGGACCTCGCCGGGCCGACCGACGTCATGAGCTTCCCCATGGACGAGCTGCGGCCCGGCCGCGAGGGGGAGAGCCCGCTCGAGGGTGTCCTCGGCGACATCGTCCTGTGCCCCTCGGTCGCCGAGGCCCAGGCGGTCGCCGCCGGGCACGCCACGATCGAGGAGATGCTGCTGCTCACGACCCACGGCATCCTCCACCTGCTCGGCTACGACCACGCGGAGCCGGACGAGGAGAAGGAGATGTTCGAGCTGCAGCGCCAGCTGCTCCTGACCTTCCTCGCGACCCGTGGCCGGGGGGACACGGGGTGACGAGCCTCATCGTCGGCGCGATCGTCTCGATCGTCGCCGCGTTCGGCCTCACCCTCATCGACGCCGCGATCGGTTCCGCCTCGCGCGTCGCCGCCGAGGAGGCGGACAGCGAGGGACGAAGGGGGGCCCCCGCCCTCCGCGAGATCCTCGCCGACAGCGCCGGGCCGATCTCGGTGATCGCCTTCCTGCGCGCCGTCGCCGAGGCCGTGGCCGCGGTGCTCATCACCCTCGTCGTCGTCGACCAGGTCGAGCGGACGTGGTTGGCGCTGCTCGTCTCCGCCGCGATCATGGTCGTCGTGACCTTCGTGCTCGTCGGCGTCTCGCCGCGCACCCTCGGTCGCCAGCACAGCACCGCGATCGCGCTGGCGACGGCTCCCTTCGTCATCTGGATGCGGCGGTTGCTCGGGCCGGTCGCCCGCCTGCTCGTCACCTTCGGCAATGCCGTGACCCCCGGGCGCGGGTACCGCGACGGACCCTTCCGCTCCGAGGCCGAGCTGCGCGACCTGCTCGACCTCGCCGGGGAGTCGGCGATCATCGAGGACGAGGAGCGCGACATGCTCCACTCCGTCTTCGAGCTCGGGGACACGCTCGCGGGCGAGGTCATGGTGCCGCGCACCGACATGATCACCATCGAGTCCGACAAGCCGGCGCGCAAGGCGCTCAACCTCTTCATCCGCTCCGGCTTCTCCCGGGTGCCCGTCGTGGGGGACGACACCGACGACATCGTCGGGCTGCTCTACCTCAAGGACGTCGTGCGACAGGTGCTCGCGGACGAGAGGAGCTCCGGGCGGGCGGTCGAGGACTTCATGCGGCCGGCCCCCTTCGTCCCCGAGAGCAAGCCGGTCGACGAGCTGCTGCGCGAGATGCAGCGCGACCAGATCCACGCCGCGATCGTCGTCGACGAGTACGGCGGCACGGCCGGGCTCGTGACGATCGAGGACATCCTCGAGGAGATCGTCGGTGAGATCACCGACGAGTACGACCGCGAGGGGCCCGGCATCGAGGACCTCGGTGACGGGCGCCACCGCGTCCCCGCCGGCATGCACGTCGACGACCTCGGCGAGCTGTACGGCGTCGACCTCGACGACGAAGAGGTCGACACGGTCGGCGGGCTCATCGGCAAGGTCACGGGCCGGGTCCCGATCATCGGGGCGCGCGCCGAGGTGGCCGGTCTGTCGCTCACTGCTGAGAAGATGTCCGGACGACAGCACCGCATCGCCACCGTCATCGTCGAGCCCCTCGCGGCCGACGCCACCGGCGGCCACGAGCAGGAGGAGATCGGGGCATGACGCAGGACCAGGACGAGGTCACCTGGCGGGCGGGGTTCGCCTGCCTCGTCGGGCGACCCAATGCCGGCAAGTCGACGCTGACCAACGCCCTCGTCGGCGACAAGGTCGCGATCACCTCGAGCAAGCCGCAGACCACGCGGCACACGATCCGCGGCATCGTGACGCGCGACCACCAGCAGGTCGTCCTCGTCGACACACCGGGGCTGCACAAGCCGCGCACCCTGCTCGGGGAGCGGCTCAACGACCTCGTGCGCGAGACGCTGCTCGAGGTCGACGTCATCGGCTTCTGCCTGCCGGCCGACCAGAAGATCGGGCCGGGGGACAGCTACATCGCGGCCGACCTGGCCGAGCTGCAGCGCGCCAAGCGCGTGCCCGTCGTCGCCATCGCCACCAAGGCCGACAAGGTCGACCGGGAGCGTCTCGCGGAGCACCTCATCGCCATCGACCAGCTGGGGGACTGGGCCGCGATCGTGCCCTGCTCGGCTGTGCGCGGCGACCAGATCGAGGACGTGCTCGCCGTGCTCGGCGAGCACCTGCCCCCTTCGCCCGCCCCGCTGTACCCCACGGACCAGCTGACGGACGAGGACGACGAGACGATGATCGCCGAGCTCGTCCGCGAGGCCGCCCTCGAGGGCGTGCGCGACGAGCTCCCGCACAGTCTCGCGGTCGTCGTCGAGGAGATCGTCCCGCGGGAGGGCCGGCCCGAGCACGACCCGATGCTCGACGTACGGGTCAACGTCTTCGTCGAGCGCGACAGCCAGAAGGCGATCATCATCGGCCGGGGCGGGTCGCGCCTGCGCGAGGTCGGCACCACGGCCCGGGTGGGCATCGAGAAGCTGCTCGGTCAGAAGGTCTTCCTCGACCTGCACGTCAAGGTCGCCAAGGACTGGCAGCGGGACCCCAAGCAGCTGCAGCGCCTGGGGTTCTGAGGCCCCGGTCCGAGGTCACGAGCCGGTCACGAGCATTTGGGCGCAGGCCGGTGGGTGGGTCAGAGTGAGTGGTTGGGCAGCGCGCTGCCCGACGCCACCCAACTCGACAACAGGAGGAGTGGCCCCGGGCGGGACCTGTGCCGACCGGGCCATGTACACAACGTGACCGAACCTACGCAACCGCCGACCTCCGGACGTGACGCCGCACCGCGCGATACCCGTCGCGTCGACCACCCGGCCCTCGAGCCGCGGCTCATCGCCAAGACCGACCGGCTCGGCATCGACTGGATCGTCTTCGGCATCACCGCCGTCCTCGCGATCGCCTTCGTCCTCTGGGGCGTCATCAGCACGGCCTCCCTCTCCGATGCGTCGACATCGGGTGTCGACTGGGTCGTGACGAACACCGGTTGGCTCTTCGCCCTCGCCTCGACCGGCTTCGTCTTCTTCGTCATCTGGCTCGCGGCCAGCAAGTACGGCAACATCCCGCTGGGCGCCGACGGCGAGCAGCCGGAGTTCCGGACCATCTCGTGGATCGCGATGATGTTCTCCGCGGGCATGGGCATCGGCCTGATGTTCTGGGGCGCCGCGGAGCCGTTGGCGCACTACCTCGCGCCGCCGCCGGGGACGGGTGCGGAGGGCAACGACCACGTGACGCGCACGGCGATGGCGACGACGCTCTTCCACTGGACGCTGCACCCGTGGGCCATCTACACGGTCGCCGGTCTGGCGATCGGCTACGGCGTCTTCCGCAAGGGCCGCGGCCTGACGATCAGCGCGGTCTTCGAGCCGCTCATCGGCAAGCGTCAGGTGCACGGGCCGGTCGGCAAGGTCATCGACATCTTCGCCATCTTCGCCACGCTCTTCGGCTCTGCGACCTCGCTCGGCCTCGGTGCCCTGCAGATCGCCTCCGGCGCGAAGATCGTCGGCTGGGCCAACGACATCACCAACACCGTGCTCGTCGTGATCATCGTCGTGCTGACGATCTGCTTCATCTTCTCGGCCGTCTCCGGTGTTGAGAAGGGCATCCAGTGGCTCTCCAACACCAACATGGTGCTGGCCCTCCTCCTGGCCGCCTTCGTCTTCATCGCCGGCCCGACGATCTTCATCCTCAACCTCGTGCCGACCTCCCTCGGCACGTACATGCAGCACCTGATGGAGATGGCCGCCCGCACCAACGCGCAGGGCGAGCACGGCATCAAGTCGTGGCTGTCCGGCTGGACGATCTTCTACTGGGCGTGGTGGGTCAGCTGGACCCCCTTCGTCGGCATGTTCATCGCCCGCATCTCCCGCGGTCGCACCATCCGTGAGTTCGTCACCGGCGTCCTCCTCGTGCCGAGCACCGTGAGCCTGATCTGGTTCGCGATCTTCGGTGGCGCCGCCATCAAGGCGCAGGAGATGGGAGCGAGGCTCGACAGGTTCGGCGACGGCGAGGAGAGCACGCTCTTCGCGCTGCTCGACTCGATGCCGTGGGCCGCGGTCACGTCGGTCCTCGTCATGGTGCTCGTCGCGATCTTCTTCGTCTCCGGCGCCGATGCGGCCTCGATCGTCATGGGCTCGCTCAGCCAGCGGGGGACCCTTGAGCCCAACCGGTTCATGGTCGTCTTCTGGGGTGTCGCCACGGGCGCCGCCGCAGCGATCATGCTCGTGATCGGCGGTGAGGACTCGCTGACGGGTCTGCAGCAGGTCACCATCGTCGCGGCGCTGCCCTTCGTGCTCATCATGATCGGCATGGCCGTCGCGCTCGTGCGGGACCTGCAGTCGGACCCGATGGCCATCCGTCGGGCGTACGCCCGCGAGGCGCTCAGGCAGGCGGTCGTGGCCGGTGTCACCGAGCACGGGGACGACTTCGTCCTGTCCATCGACCAGACCGCGCCCGGCGAGGGCATCGACCGCGACAAGGTCGTCCCGGCCTCGGCCACGGACGAGGCGCCGGATGCCCAGGCCGACGAGGAGCACCCGGAGCGACGCGAAGAGCACGGCAGCACGCCGGCCTCGAGCTGAGCGACGCCCTGTCCGGGGCCTGAACGCGATGTGGGCGTTCAGGCCCCGACCTCTATCCTTGGGCGCATGCACATCGGAGTCTTCGGAGCCACCGGCCAGGTCGGACACGTCATGCGAGCACTGCTCGAGGAGCGGGACTTCCCCGTCACCTCGATCCGCTACTTCGCCTCGGCACGGTCCGCCGGCACGATCCTGCCGTGGAAGGACCAGGAGGTGACGGTCGAGGACACCGCCACCGCGGACTTCTCCGGCCTGGACATCGCGCTCTTCTCCAACGGCGGAGCCACGAGCAAGGAGTGGGCCCCCAAGGTTGCCGCTGCCGGCGCCACCGTCATCGACAACTCCAGCGCGTGGCGCAAGGACCCCGACGTCCCGCTCGTCGTGTCCGAGGTCAACGCCGAGGACACCGTCGACCTGCCCAAGGGCATCATCGCCAACCCCAACTGCACCACCATGGCCGCCATGCCCGTGCTCAAGCCGCTGCACGACGAGGCGGGCCTCGTCGCCCTGCGGGTCGCCACGTACCAGGCGGTCTCCGGCTCGGGCGGCAAGGGGCTCGACGAGCTCGACAGCCAGCTGCGCGCCGGGTACGCCTCGGGTGACCCCAAGGACCTCGCGCTCGACGGGTCGGCCCTCACCCTGCCCGCGCCGCAGGTCTACGAGGTGCCGGTCGGCTTCAACGTCGTCCCGGTCGCCGGCTCCGTCCAGGACGACGGCAGCCTCGAGACGGACGAGGAGCAGAAGCTGCGCAACGAGTCGCGCAAGATCCTGCACGTCCCCGACCTGCGCGTCTCGGGCACCTGCGTGCGCGTGCCGGTCTTCACCGGTCACGCGCTGGCGGTCCACGCGGAGTTCGAGCGCGAGATCACGCCCGAGCGCGCCACCGAGCTCCTCGAGGCCGCCGAAGGTGTCGTCGTGACGGCCGTGCCCAACCCGCTCGAGGCCGCCGGCAAGGACGACGTCTACGTCGGCCGGATCCGCGCCGACCAGTCGGTCGTCGACGGCAAGGGGCTGACGCTCTTCGTCGTCGGGGACAACCTGCGCAAGGGCGCGGCCCTCAACGCCGTGCAGATCGCCGAGGCGATCGTCGCCCGACAGGGCTGATACCCGCGCTGCAGCCGTACGCGTCCGACGACGAAGGGAGTGCCCCACCGCTGGGGCACTCCCTTCGTCGTGCTCGTGTGTCGAACCGGTAGCCCGGCGAGTCGGGGACCTCGCCACGGGCGCTGCCGGCACCGGGGGCTACCGGTTCGACACAGAACGACTGCGGTCACCGCGGCGGCTTGACCGCCAGGACCGGGCAGGTGGCGTCGAGCAGGATGCGCTGCGCGGTCGACCCGAGCAGCAGCTTGCCCACGGGCGTGCGGTGGCGCAGCCCGATGACGATGAGCGAGGCGTCGACCCGCGCGGCCTCGTCGAGCACGAGGTCGGCGATGTCCGGGCCCATCGGGCGGGAGACCTCGTGCTCGAGGCCCGAGGCGTCGAGCTGCTGCTGGAGCTCGTCGATGTCGCCCTCGCCGCCGTAGCGCGGGTCGACGAAGGCGTCGCCCTTCGTGGCGTTGACGACGAGGACCCGTTCGCCACGCAGCCTGGCCTCCGAGAGGCCGCGCTCGAGGGCGTGGGTGCTGGCGGGTTCCGGGGTGAAGCCGATGACGACGGTCATGCCGAGACCTCCGAGGTCGTGGTGTCCTTGCGGCCGCGGAGGAGTCCGGTGACCGCCATGCCGATGAGACCGAGGGCGATGATCGCGTAGACGATGACGGCGGCAGGCTCGCTGACGAGCCCGCTCCAGTCGCCGCTCGACAGGAGCAGCGTCTTGCGCAGCTCCTCTTCGACGCGCGGGCCGAGGATGACGCCGATGATCAGCGGCAGCACGGGGACACCGAAGCGCCGCATGCCCAGCCCGACGACCCCGAAGAGGAGCAGCAGGGCCAGGTCGAACCACTGCAGGTTGACCGCGAGGGCGCCGAGCGAGGCGAAGAAGAGGATGCCCGCGTAGAGGTATGGCCGTGGCGTGCGCAGCAGCTTGGCCCACAGGGGCGCGAGCGGCAGGTTGAGCACGAGCAGCAGGAGGTTGCCGATGAAGAGGCTCGCGATGAGGGTCCAGACGAGCGTGCTCTCGGACTCGAAGAGCGCCGGGCCGGGCTGGATGCCGTAGCCCATCATCGCCGCGAGCATGATCGCCGCCGTGGCGTTGGTCGGCAGGCCGAGGGCCAGCATGGGCACGAGGGTGCCGGCGGCCGAGGCGTTGTTGGCGGCCTCCGGCCCGGCCACGCCCTCGATGGCGCCGTGGCCGAACTCCTCGGGGTGTTTCGAGAGCTTGCGCTCGGTGATGTACGACAGGAAGGTCGGCAGCTCGGCGCCGCCGGCCGGGACCGCTCCGAAGGGGAAGCCGAAGGCGGTGCCGCGCAGCCACGGTTTCCACGAGCGCTTGAGGTCGTCCCTGCCCATCCACGGGCGACCCACGGGGATGATCTCCTGCGGGCGTCGGCGGAGGAAGGCGGCGACCCACAGGGCCTCGCCGATGGCGAAGATCGCGACGGCGACGACGACGATGTCGATGCCGTCGCCGAGGAGCGGGATGCCGAAGGTGGCCCGGCTCTGCCCGGTGAGGCTGTCGATGCCGACGATGCCCACGGCGAGGCCGAGGAAGAGCCCGATGAAGCCGCGCAGCTTGGAGCTGCCGAGGACGGCCGTCACCGCGATGAGCGCCAGGACCATGATCGCGAGGTACGAGGGGTTGCCGAGCTTGACCGCCTGCACGGCGATCCACGGCGCGAAGAAGGTCAGCAGGGTGGTGCCGATCGCACCGGCGATGAAGGAGCCGATCGCCGCGGTGGCCAGGGCCTGTGCCGCCTTGCCCGCCTTGGCCATCTTGTTGCCCTCGATGGCGGTGATGACCGACGAGGACTCGCCGGGCGTGTTGAGCAGGATGGAGGTCGTCGACCCGCCGTACATGCCGCCGTAGTAGATGCCGGCGAACATGATGAACGCGCTGGCGGGCTCGACGTTGTAGGTGATCGGCAGGAGCAGGGCCACGGTCATGGCCGGGCCGATGCCGGGCAGGACGCCGACCGCGGTGCCGAGGAGGACGCCGACGCAGGCGAAGAGCAGGTTGGCAGGGGTGATCGCCGAGCCGAAGCCGTCGATCAGGTGGTTGAGGTTGTCCATCAGAGGATCCCGTCCAGGATGCCCGCGGGGAGCGGGACGCCGAGGGCGACGTAGAAGGCGTAGAAGGTGGCGACCGACAGCACGGCGCCGATGACGAGGTCACGCAGCCAGGTGCGGCTGCCGAGCGTCAGGGAGCACCCGGCGAAGAAGAGCGCCCCGGAGATCGCCCACCCGAGCAGGTCGACGGTGGCGATGAGGAAGACGAAGACGGCGACGAGCTTGGCCACGGTGACCCAGTCGGCCCCTTGGTCGAGGTCGACGTCCTCACCCCCTTCCTCCTCGGGGAGAGAGCCGCGCAGGATGGCGACGCTCAGCAGGGCGGCGGTGAGGTAGAGGAAGCCGGCGACGAGCCAGGGGAAGAACTTCGGTCCGACCGGGTCGGTCTCGGCGAAGTCGTTGCG
The DNA here is from genome assembly GCF_039631275.1 of Janibacter sp. LM. Lineage (NCBI taxonomy): Bacteria > Bacillati > Actinomycetota > Actinomycetes > Micrococcales > Intrasporangiaceae > Janibacter > Janibacter sp. LM. The sequence continues at coordinate 33,011 of NZ_JBDIVG010000024.1, read as the reverse complement.
CAGCCCGGCCGCGTCGACGACGAGGACGGTCGCGACGAGGACGAGGAATCCCACGACGACGAACTGCGCGAGGTCGCGCCGACGCTCGGGCGCGGGGGTCGTGGTGGTGGTCAGGATCGTGTCGTTCACAGCAGTCCCAGCTCCTTCAGGGTCGTCTCGACGCGTTCGTCCTGGGAGGTGAGGAACTCGCCGAACTCGTCTCCGGTCATCCACGCATCGGTCCAGTTGTTCAGCTTCAGCGCCTCCTGCCAGCCGGTGCTGTCATGCATCTGCTGGAGCAGGTCGATGAGCTGCTCCCGACGAGCGGTCGAGATGCCGGGAGGGGCGAGGATCCCGCGCCAGTTGATGAAGGTCAGGTCGACGTCCGACTCCTTGAGCGTCGGCGCGTCGATGCCGGGCACCCGCTCCTCGCCCGAGACGGCGAGGACCTTGACCTGGCCCTTCTCGATCTGCTCGGCGTACTCGCCGAGGCCGCTCATGCCGGCCTTGATCTTCGAGCCGAGCAGTGCGGGGAGCAGGTCACCGCCACCGTCGTAGGTCACGTAGTTGACCTTGCGCGGGTCGATGTCGACCGCCTTGGCGAACTCCATCGGGAAGAGGTGGTCGGGGCCGCCGGGGGAGGAGCCTCCGCCGATGCTCACGGCCTTGGGGTCCTGCTGCCATGCCGTGATCAGGTCGGCGATGTCCTTGTAGGGGGAGTCGGCGGGCACGATGACGCCCTCGGACTCCTGGATGAGCCGGGCGAGGGGCGTCATGCCGGAGACACGGGCCTGCGACTTGTTGGTGAATGTCGCGCCGACGACCCCGAGGCCCATGGCCATCATGAGGTCCTCGTTGCCGCGCTCGTTGGCCAGGCGCGCCATGGCGACGGTGCCGCCGGCACCGATGACGTTGAAGACCTCGAAGCGGCTGGTGATCTCGGCGTCCTCCATGACGCGCACGGCGGCGCGACCGGTGAGGTCGTACCCGCCGCCGGGAGAGTTGGGGATCATCATGCGCAGCCGGGTGGAGCCGGCGTCGTCGCCGCGCGTCACGCCGCAGGCGGCGAGCGTGGGGACGGTGAGCGCTCCGAGCGAGGCCAGCAGCAGGGTTCGCCGCGTGGGGCCTGGGGACATGTCGGCACGCCTTTCGTGGGGTGGGTGGTCGATGATGGTCGTTGACGATGGTGGAGGGCGCGCGCGCCCCACGTCACCATTGCGGTCACAAAGGAGGTTGTGGTCATTGCGGTCCCGGCGCGTGCGGTGGAGCCTTGCCGCCCAGTTCCTCGTCTGGCAGCTCGCCGCCCTCCTCCTCGTCCTCCTCGTCGTCGCGGTGATCACCGTGCAGCAGTCGACGCAGGACTTCCGGGCGTCCCGGGAGCAGCGGCTGCTCGCGGTCGCGGAGTCGCTGGCGGCCACACCGGTGGTCCGGTCCGAGCTGGTCGAAGGGGGGAACCGTCGCGCCCTCGACGGGCAGATCGGGCGGGCGGCGAGCCTGTCCGGGGCGCGCACGGTGCAGCTGCTCGACGCGGACGGGACCGTGGCCGCGTCGACCGACGCGACGGACCTCGGGGAGCGGCCGGCACTCGGCCTGGCGGCCAGTGACGGTCGGTCGTGGTCGGGGGACCTGGAGATCGACGGCGCCCGCGCCGTCGGCGGCCAGGCGCCCGTGCTCGCCGACGACGGTCGGGTCCTGGGCGCGGCACTCGTCGTCGAGGAGTACCCGCCGCTCACCCAGCGGCTGTCGCAGGCGGCCCCCGACCTGCTGCTCTTCCTCGGGGCCGCCGCGGCGCTGGGTGTGGCCGGTGCGTGGGGGCTCTCGCGGCTCATCCGGCGCCAGACCCGCGGCCTCGAGCCGGCCGACATCGCGCGGCTGGCCGACCACCAGGAAGCACTGCTCACCGGGATCCACGAAGGGGTCGTGGGGGTCAACGGTGCCGGCGTCATCACGCTCGTCAACACCTCGGCCCAAGAGCTCCTCGGGCTGTCCGAGCGGGACGTCGGCCGTCCCGTGAGGGAGGTGCCGGTCCACGGCGGGGTCGCCGAGTTCCTCGCCTCGGCGGAGGACAGCGACCCGACGCTCATCGTCGTCGGGGACCGGACGCTCGTGCTCACCCGGCGTCGCACCTACTTCGACGGGCGCCAGGTGGGGACCGTGACGACGATGGTCGATCGCAGCGACCTGCTGGCCCTGCAGAGCCAGGTGTCGGCGCAGGCGAGCATCACCGACGCCCTGCGGGCGCAGACCCACGAGTTCGACAACCGGCTGCACACGATCTCCGGTCTGGTCCAGCTGCAGGAGTACGACGAGGTGGTCGCCCTCATCGCCGACGTCAACCGACGACGTGGCGAGATCAGCGATGCCGTGACCTGCCACGTCGAGGACCCCCGCGTCGCGGCGCTGCTCATCGCCAAGGTCACCGCCGCGTCCGAGGTCGGCATCGAGCTGTCCATCGAGCCGGAGTCCCACCTGCCGCGCCTGGACCCGGCCGTCGCAGCGGACGTCATCACCGTCGTCGGCAACCTCATCGACAACGCCCTCGACGCGACGCGGGCCAACGGGGGGCGGGAGTCGTCGGTGCGTCTGCTCATGACGGACGACGGCCCGCTCGTGCGGGTCGCCGACACGGGTGCGGGCATCGCACCCGAGGACGTCGACCGGGTCTTCGAGCGCGGGTGGTCGACCAAGCCCTCGGGGGCGGCGGGCCGCGGCATCGGGCTCGCCCTGGTGCAGGCCGTATGCTCCCGGGGCGGTGGCCGGGTGACGGTCGTGCAAGGTGACTTCGGTGCCGTCTTCACCGCATCGCTGGGCGGTACCGGGAGCGAGGAGACCCCATGAGGGAGAGCGTCGACGTCGTGGTCGTCGACGACGACTTCCTCGTCGTCAGGGTGCACACGCGCTTCGTCGAGAGCGTCCCGGGCTTCCGGGTCGTCGCGACCGCGCCCACGGGCGCCGCCGCCCTCGAGGCCGTCCGTGAGCACGGGCCCGACCTCGTGCTGCTCGACGTCCACCTGCCCGACATGACGGGGATCGAGGTGCTGCGTCGGCTGCGTGCCGAGGGCAACGAGGTCGGTGTCCTCATGGTCACCGCCGCACGTGAGGTCGAGCAGGTGCGGGCGGCCCGGACCGGGGGCGCCGTGGGCTACCTGGTCAAGCCCTTCGGCCAGGCCGATCTGGCCGCCCGCCTGCAGGACTTCAGGGCCGAGCTGCAGCGACTCCAGCGGGTCGACGCCGACACCGCTGCGCAGGAGGACATCGACGCGATCTTCGGCGGGACCCCGGGGGCAGGGACGCCGACAGCTGTCCTGCCCAAGGGGCTGAGCGGGGAGACCGGCGAGCTCGTCCTCGCTGCGGTCCGCGGGGCGGGGGACCTCTCCGCCAGCGAGTGCGCGGAGGCGGTCGGGCTCTCCCGGGTCACGGCCCGGCGCTACCTGGAGCACTACGTCGGGACGGGTCGGCTCGAGGGCCGTCAGCAGTACGGACGGGTGGGTCGACCCGAGCGGCGGTACCGCTCCCCTTCGTCCGCATCGTGACCCGCGGCATGCCGCGCCGGGGCGAGGAGTATCGTGCTGGGCATGCGGACGGACCTCCTCCTTCTCTGCCGCGGCGAGGCCTGACAGACGGCCACCTCGTCGCGGAGTTCGTGGTGCCGGCCCACACGAGACCCACGCGACGAAGGACAGAGCATGATCCACCCCCAGCAGGCCACCGCGATGCCGGTGCGCAAGTACGTCCCCTTCCAGGACCAGATCGCCGTCGAGCTGCCCGACCGCACGTGGCCCGACCAGGTCATGACGCAGGCACCGCGCTGGTGCGCCGTCGACCTGCGTGACGGCAACCAGGCGCTCATCGACCCGATGGACGCCGAGCGCAAGCTCGCGATGTTCCAGCTGCTCGTCAAGATGGGCTACAAGGAGATCGAGGTCGGTTTCCCGAGCGCGAGCGAGACCGACTACAACTTCTGCCGCGAGCTCATCGACGGCGGCCACATCCCCGACGACGTGACGATCCAGGTGCTCACGCAGTGCCGTGACCACCTCATCGAGAAGACCTTCGACGCCATCGCCGGCAGCAAGCAGGCGATCGTCCACTTCTACAACTCGACCTCCGTCCTGCAGCGACGTGTCGTCTTCAACACCGGCCAGGACGGCATCGTCGACATCGCGCTGCAGGGTGCGCGGCTGTGCAAGAAGCTCGAGGAGACGATCCCGGACACCGACGTCTACTACCAGTACTCGCCGGAGTCGTACACGGGCACCGAGCTCGACTTCGCCGCGCGGATCTGCAACGAGGTCATCGACGTCATCGACCCGACGCCGGACCACAAGATGATCATCAACCTGCCGGCGACGGTCGAGATGGCCACCCCCAACGTCTACGCCGACTCCATCGAGTGGATGAGCCGCCGTCTCGAGCGGCGCGAGTCGATCGTGCTCTCGCTGCACCCCCACAACGACCGCGGCGAAGGGGTGGCTGCCGCCGAGCTCGGTTACCTCGCCGGCGCCGACCGGATCGAGGGGTGCCTCTTCGGCAACGGTGAGCGCACCGGCAACGTCGACCTGGTGACGCTGGGCATGAACCTCTTCAGCCAGGGCATCGACCCGCAGATCGACTTCTCCCAGATGGACGAGATCCGCCGCACCGTCGAGCACTGCACCCAGCTGCCCGTGCACCCGCGTCACCCGTGGGGTGGCGACCTCGTCTACACCGCCTTCTCCGGGTCGCACCAGGACGCGATCAAGAAGGGCTTCGAGGACATGGAGCTGCGGGCCAAGGAGGCCGGCACCGACATCGACGGCATCGACTGGGGCGTGCCCTACCTGCCGATCGACCCGCACGACATCGGCCGCTCGTACGAGGCGGTCGTGCGCGTCAACAGCCAGTCCGGCAAGGGCGGCGTCGCCTACCTGCTGAAGTCCGAGCAGGGCCTGGACCTGCCGCGTCGCCTGCAGATGGAGTTCTCCGCGGTCGTCCAGCGCAAGACCGACACCGACGGTGGCGAGATGAGCGGCCTCGCGCTGTGGGAGGTCTTCAACGACGAGTACCTGCACAGCGAGGACAGGGACGGGTGGGGCCGGTTCCAGCCGGTGCGCACCACGCTGACCGGTGAGGACAACGGCCTCGACCGCATCGAGGGGCACATCCTCGACCGCGGCCAGGAGATCGCGATCTCCGGCAGCGGCAACGGCCCGATCGCCGCCTTCCTCGACGCGCTCGCCCCGCTGGGCGTCGACGTACGGGTCCTCGACTACGCCGAGCACGCGCTGTCCGCCGGTGGCGACGCCCGCGCCGCGGCCTACGTCGAGTGCGCCGTCGGCGAGCGGGTGCTGTGGGGCGTCGGCCTGCACGACTCGATCGTCAAGGCCTCGCTGCGCGCGATCCTCTCGGCGGTCAACCGCGCCGAGCGCGACGCCCAGGCCTGAGCCTGGCGAAGGGGGAGGCGCGAGCCTCCCCCTTCGTGCGTCTCAGCGCACGCCGGCCACGCGGAACTGGATCGACACCCGGGGCCCCACCGCCGCCGAGGTCTTGGGCACCGCGTGGTCCCAGGTGCGCTGGCAGGCGCCGCCCATGACGACGAGGTCGCCGTGGCCGAGCGCGACCCGCTGCGACGGGCCGCCGTCGCGCGGGCGCAGCGCGAGATGGCGGGCTGAGCCGAGGGAGACGATCGCGACCATCGTGTCCTGCTCGCGGCTGCGCCCGATGCGGTCGCCGTGCCAGGCGACCGAGTCCTCGCCGTGGCGGTACAGGCACATGCCGGCGGTGACGAAGGGCTCGCCGAGCTCGCTGGCGTAGTGCTGGGAGAGGCGCTCGCGCATGTCGGCGACGAACGGGTGGGGCAGGGGCTCCCCTGCGCGGTAGAAGCAGGTCAGGCGCGGCACGTCGACGACGGAGTCGTACATCTTGCGCCGCTCCGCCCGCCACGGGACCTCGTGCAGGAGCGTGTCGAGCACCTCGTCGGTGCCGCACGCCCATCCCGGCACGAGGTCCAGCCAGGCGGTGCCGTCGAGGAATCGCCGGTGACGCCGCTCGAGGTCACCGAGCGTGGGGGAGTCGGCCGTGTCGAAGAGCGAGGACTGGAGCGCCTGCATCCCACGACCCTAGCAGCCCCTCGAACACACGTTCGATGAGCGCCACCGGCGTGTCGCTCAGCCTGCGGCCACCGGGTGGTCGCCCTTCGCGCGCAGGCGCAGGCCGGCGGCGCTGGCCACGAGCAGCACGGCCCCGGCGACGAGCAGGGCCCCGGCGGCGCCGAGCGCACCGTCCGAGTAGTCCACCGCGGCCTCGGTGGCGGCCATCGTCAGCGCGACGACCCCGACGCCGAGGTAGGGCCACGACTGCGTCCGGACGTAGGCGAGGAAGCCGAGGACGCCGACGACCGCCAGCAGCGCGTAGGAGACCCACGCGTGCTCCCAGCCCATGGCGACCTGGGCGCCGAGGATCGCCAGGACCCCTCCGACGGCGCGCCCGAGATGGGTCTCGCGCCACAGCCCGGTCTCGGTCAGGGCGATCCATGCGGCGGCGAGCCCGAGGAGCGAGGCCGCGGCCACGAGCGGGGCGTTGTCCGAGGCGTCCGGCCCGAGGGCCAGCGTCATCGTCGTGATGGCCGCGGTGAATGCGGCGCCGAGCTGGCCGAGCCCGGTCGGCACGAAGCGGTAGCCGAGGACCATGAGCGCGCACGCCGTGCCGAAGCCGATGCTCACCGTGTAGGGCTCGCGCAGGTCGAGGACGTGGGTCGCCCACACCCCCGCCGCGCCTCCCGCGACAGCGGCGGCCGCCACGGCCAGCGTGCCCGCCAGGAGCAGCCGGGCCTGCCGCGCCAGCTCGGGGAGGGTCGCGGCGGAGCGTGCCGTGAGCCGCACGGCGACGGCGCCGGCGGCCAGGACGAGGGCGCTGACGAGCAGTGCCGCCACGCGGGTGCCCGGGCCCATCCGCGACCACTGCGAGGCGAGGAAGACCGCGGCTGCCGCGATGACGAGGATGCCGCCGAGGTAGCCGGCGATCTCCGCGGCGATCCGGCCCGCAGGCGGGCGCGCAGTGGCTGGCTCCGGCCCGACGTCCACATGGCGGGCCAGCACGGCACCCGCTCGGTCCCGGTCGCCCTCGGCGACGACACCCGCCCGGACGAGGTCGTCGGCGATCTGCCGGGAGCGAAGGGGGAGTGGGGCCTCGTACGCGCGCCTGCCCATGGTGAGCCTCCTGAGGACGACACCGCCGTGGCGTCACTCCCATTGTCCGCCCGGCGTGCCCGCCGTGGGAAGACCCGTCGTGCGTAGGACAATGGGGTGCATGCCCCTCTACCGCGACTCCGGAGTCGTGCTGCGCACCCACAAGCTGGGCGAGGCCGACCGGATCATCACCGTGCTCACCCGCGGGCGCGGCAAGATCCGCACGGTGGCGAAGGGGGTCCGCCGCACGAAGTCGAAGTTCGGCGCCCGCCTCGAGCCGGGCATGCACGTCGACCTGCAGTGCTACGAGGGCCGCAACCTCGACACCGTGACCCAGACCGAGTCGATCGACGCGTGGGGCGACGTCATCGCCCGCGACTACGCGCGCTGGACGGCGGCCACCGCGATCCTCGAGACGGCCGACCGGCTGACCGAGGAGCACGAGCCGGCGCTGCAGCAGTACCACCTGCTCGCGGGTGCGCTGCGCTCGCTCGCCCAGGGTGACCACGCCGCCGAGCTCGTCCTGGACGCGTACCTCCTGCGGGCGCTGGCGGTCGCCGGCTGGGCACCGAGCTTCCACGACTGCGCCCGGTGCGGCGACGAGGGCCCGCACCGCGCCTTCCACGTCGCCTCCGGTGGCGTCGTGTGCCGCAGCTGCCGCGTCCCCGGGGCTAACGCCCCCGCCCCCGAGACCCTCACCCTGCTCGCCGCGCTCCTCGCCGGTGACTGGGTGGTCGCGGACGCCTCCCTCGACCGGCACCGACGGGAGGGGTCCGGCCTGACCGCCGCCTTCCTCCAGTGGCACCTCGAGCGCGGGGTGCTCTCCCTTCGTCACGTCGACCGCACCCAACCGCAGAGGACCGGATGAGCCGCTACGAGACCCCCTTCGCCCACCCGAGCGGGGCCACCCCGCCGCCCGTGCCGGCCGAACTCGTGCCCGGTCACGTCGCGATCGTCATGGACGGCAACGGCCGCTGGGCCAACCAGCGGGGCCTCGCCCGGACCAAGGGCCACGAGGCGGGGGAGGGCGCGCTCCTCGACGTCGTCGCCGGGGCCCTGGACATCGGCGTCAAGCACCTGTCGACCTACGCCTTCTCCACCGAGAACTGGCGCCGCTCGCCAGAGGAGGTGCGTTTCCTCATGGGGTTCAACCGGGACGTCATCCGCCGGCGGCGCGACCAGCTCGACGCGTGGGGCGTGCGCATGCGCTGGGTGGGACGTCGCCCCAGGTTGTGGAGCTCGGTCATCAAGGAGCTCGAGATCGCCCAGGAGATGACCCGCGACAACGACGCGATGACGTTGTACTTCTGCGTCAACTACGGCGGTCGGGCCGAGATCGTCGACGGCGTCCGGCGGATCGCCGACGACGTCAAGGCCGGCCGGCTCAAGGGCTCGGGCATCGACGAGCGGACGATCTCGCGCTACCTCACCGAGCCGACCATGCCGGACGTCGACCTCTTCCTGCGCAGCTCGGGGGAGCAGCGCACGAGCAACTTCCTGCTCTGGCAGTCGGCCTACGCCGAGATGGTCTTCCAGGACACGCTGTGGCCGGACTACGACCGGCGCCACCTGTGGGAGGCCATCGAGACCTACGCCCAGCGCGAGCGGCGCTACGGCGGCGCGGTCGACGCACCATCGGGCTCCTGAGTCGCCCCGAGTGCATCGACCCGGCGAAGGGCGTTCAGGACCAGTCGCGCTCGATCGTGCACCCGACGCCGACACGGTCCGAGAGGACGTCGTGACATACGCTGTCGAGGCCCGCGCGACCTGCGTTCATCGATCTGTCACATGAGGAGAACGTATGTGTCGAGTCCTTGCCTACATCGGTCCGGAGATCTCGCTGGAGAATCTCTTGCTCAAGCCGACGAACAGCCTGATCAACCAGTCCCTCGACCCGGAGACCCATCCCGAGCTCCAGCTCGTGGGATGGGGTTTCGGAGCGTGGAGCGAGCACCTGCTCAAGCCGGAGGAACCCTTCATCTACCGCCGGCCGACGGCCGCCTTCTACGACGACAACGCCACGCGCATGCTCCCCAGCCTGCAGGCCAGCACCATGTTGGCGCACGTCCGCGCTGCCGCCTACGAGGCCAAGGTCGTCATGGCCGACGAGAACTGCCACCCCTTCTGCTTCGAGGGGACCCGGTGGATCGTGGCGCAGAACGGCTACCTGCCGGGCTGGCAGGTCCTGCAGCGGGAGCTGCTGCAGCACTGCAAGGACGAGTACCTGACGCAGATGCTCGGCACGACCGACACGGAGTTCATCTACGCCCTCTTCCTCTCCCTGCTGGAGGGTGACGGTGACGAGGATGTCCAGCGCGCGGTCGAGGAGCTGCTGCGCCTGATCGCCAAGGCGATGAAGGACCTCGAGCTGCCGGGGCTGACCAAGCTGAAGATGGGCCTGGTCTCCCAGGACCGGGTCATCGGGATCAACTGGGGGCTCGGGCACCAGGGCGAGGTCGACCCGGAGGGGGACTGGCGGGAGCTGCGCACGGCTGACGCCGGCACCGACGACCGCGCCCTCTCCATGCTCCTGGAGCCGATGTACCTGTTGCTGGGTCGCAACTTCCAGCACGACGAGGCGAACTACGGCTTCCAGGAGTGCACCGAGGAGAAGGCCACGGCGGCCATCTTCGCCTCCGAGCCGTTGAGCGAGGAGGGCGATGGCTGGTTGCCCCTGGAGTACGGATCGATCGTCTTCCTCGCCAAGGACGGCGAGCACATCACCAAGTCCGTCAGGCAGCTCCAGCTCTAGGTCGTCGGCCGGGAGGCGCACTCCTCGCAGCGTCCGAAGAGCTCGAGGGTGTGCGCCACGTCGCTGAAGCCGTGCTCCGCGCTCACCCGGTCAGCCCATCGCTCCACGGCCGGGCCCTCGACCTCGACCGTGCGGCCGCAGTCACGGCAGACGAGGTGGTGGTGGTGCCCGGTGCTGCAGCGTCGGTAGACGATCTCGCCGTCGTCGGTGCGCAGGGCGTCCAAGGCCTCCTCGTCGACCATCGCCTGCAGGGTCCGGTAGACCGTTGCCAGGCCGATCTTGTCCCCACCGGAGACGAGGCTGGCATGGATCTCCTGCGCTGACCTGAACTCGTCGTAGCGATCGACGTCGGCCTCGATCGCGTTCCTCTGCCGAGTCGGTCGGCGGGTACGGGTGTCGGTCATCGGGGGCTCCCCTCGAGGGTCGTGTCGGCGGGCGTGTGCTCCGGGTCGTGCTCGTCCCAGTGGTCGCCGTGCCGGGCGTGCCGGTGCCCGTCGTGCAGGTAGTCGACGTGGTCGCCGTGCAGGACGACGTCGTGGCCGCAGTCCTCCCAGTGGACGTGCTCGTGGACCTCTGCCGTGCGGTGGCCACGACGGCGCAGGGCGCGCAGCGCGGTGACGGCGGTGGCCGAGACGACGAAGACCGCGATGGCGAGCAGCACGATGGTCGCGCCGGACGGGGTGTCGGCGTAGAAGCTCGTGAAGACCCCGCCGACGCTCGTCAGCGTGCCGACGACGACTGCCCACCGCAGGCTCCCGCGGAAGGACCGCCCGAGGTACTGGCCGGTCGCGTTGGGCAGGATCATCAGCGCGCTGATGAGCAGCAGGCCGATGACGCGCATCGAGATGACGACCGTGACGCCGGTGAGGACGGCGAGCAGGATGTTGGTGCCCAGCACGGGCAGTCCCGAGGCGCGGGCGTACTCGTCGTCCTGGGCGACGGCGAAGAGGCGCTCGCGCAGCACGAGCACGGTGACGAGGACGACTGCGGCGAGGACCGCGAACTGGACGAGGTCGCTGCGGGTGACCGTGGTGAGGGCACCGAAGAGGTATCCCTGCAGGTTGGTCGCCGAGCCGGACGGCGCCTTGGCGATGATGACCACACCCGCCGCCAGACCGCCGTAGAACATCACCGCGAGCGCGAGGTCGCCACCGGTCCGCCCGAGGTGGCGCAGCAGCTCGATCGCCACGGCCGCGACGACGACGACGGCCAGGGCCGTGAGCACGGGCGAGGTGCTCGTCAGCAGGCCGATGCCGACGCCGGCGAGCGCGACGTGGCCCATCCCGTCACCGATGAGCGACATGCCGCGCTGGACGAGGAAGACGCCGACGAGCGGCGCGGACGCCCCGACCAGCAGCGCGGCGAGGAGTGCGTTGCGCATGAACTCGAGACCGAGGATGTCGATCACCGGGGTCCCCCCTTCGTCGTGATGATGGTCGAAGGGAGGGCCGAGGGTGCCGGCTCGTCCTCACCCTCGTGGTGGGTGTGGGCCTGTGCGTCGGCGGTGAGCTCGTCCGGGGCGCAGTCCTGCTCGATCGTGCCGCCGCGCACGACCACGGCCCGGGTGACGATGTCGGCCAGCGCGTCGACCTCGTGGGTGACGATGACGAGGGTCGCCCCACGGGCGACGAGACGTCGCATCACGGCGACGAGCACCTGCTGGTGGCCGCGGTCGACCCCGGCGGTCGGCTCGTCCATGACGAAGACGTCGGGACGGCTCGCGAGCGCGCGCGCGATGAGCACCCGGCGCTGCTGGCCGCCGGAGAGCGTGGCGACGTCGTGGTCGGCGAGGTCGCCCAGGCCGACGACCGCGAGGGACTCGGCGACGAGCGCGCGGTCGGCCGAGGAGCGGATCCGCCACGGCGCCCACCAGGGCGTGCGCACCGTGCGTCCCGTCGTCACGATCTCGGAGGCGGTCGCCCTGACGGCCGAGGCGAGGGTGTGGCGCTGCGGGACGTACCCGATACCGGCCCGCGCGTCCGCGCTGCCGACCTCGTGGCCGAGGACTCGGGCGGTGCCGGCGTGCTGCTCGGCGATCCCGAGCAACCCCTTGACCAGGGTCGACTTGCCGGCCCCGTTGGGTCCGAGCACGGCGACGACCTCACCGCGGCGGACGGTGAGGTCGACGTCGTGGACCACGACGCGGTCGCCGTAGCCGAAGGCGGCGCCGGTCAGCTCGATCACGGGAGGGGCGGACGAGGTCAACTGCACCCCTGTCCCTTGCGGACGGTGGCCAGGTTGCTGCGCATGACCTCAAGGTAGTCCGATCCGGCGGACTCGTCCGTCAGTCCCTCGAGGGGGTCGAGGACGGCGACCTTCGCCCCGGAGTCGCGGGCGATGGTCCGGGCGACATCGGCGGGCACGAGGGTCTCCGCGTACACGGTGTCGACCCGCTCCTGCTTGACGTGCTTGATGAGGTCGGCCAGCGCGCTGGGGCTCGGCTCGCTGTCCGGGCTCAGGCCGCTCACCGACTCCTGGTGGAAGCCGTAGCGGTCCGCGAAGTAGGCGAAGGCGGTGTGGCCCGTCACGAGGTCCTGGCTGCGGCAGTCGGCGAGCCCGGCCCTGAGGTCCTTGTCGAGCGTGGTCAGCTCGCCCGTGAACTCCTTGGCGTTCGCCCGGTAGTCCGCGGCGTGGTCCGGGTCGGCCTCGGCGAAGCGCTCGGCGACGGCGTCGACGACGTCCGCGTAGCGCGTCGGGTCGAGCCAGAAGTGGGGGTCGACCGCCCCGTGGCCCTCCTCGTGGGCGGCGTGCTCCTCGGCGCTCTCGCCCTCGTGCCCCTCCCCCTGAGGTGCCTCGAGGTCGAGACGAGCGGCCGACGAGACGTCGAAGGCGGAGTCGCCCGCCTCCTTCGCCGCGTCGTCGACGGAGGGCTGGAAGCCCTTGAGGTAGACCAGGGCGTCGGCCCGGCTGACGTCGAGGACCTGGTTGGGCGTGAGCTCGAGGTCGTGCGGCTCGGCGCCGGGCTTGGTGAGGTTGGTGACCTCGACGTGGTCACCGCCGACCTGCTCCGCCGCCTCCTGCAGGGGGTAGAAGCTCGTCGCCACCGACAGGCTCGCGTCGCCCGCACCGTCCGTGGCGTCCTCGCCGGAGCCGCAGCCCGTGAGGGCGAGCAGGAGGGCGGAGACGCTGAGGACGAGACGGTGGCGGGACTTCATGAGAACGATTCTCACCGCACGTGAGAATCGTTGTCAACTTCAGCGGGGTACGACCTTGATCACCGTCAGGCCGACGAGCAGGACGATGACGGCGATGCGCATCAGGCGCTCGCTCGCGGTGAGGCGCGGCCAGGACAGCCCGAGCATCCACAGCAGGAAGAGCACGACCAGGCCGAGGGGGATCGCGCCCCACGGACCGAGGAAGCTGCCGAGCAGCACGAGCGCGAAGACGACGACGATCGGCACGAGCGGCGGCAGCTGGGACAGCGCCCGGGTGAGAGGCAGGCTCGCGCGCTCGAAGGCGTTGGTCGCGACGGGCTCGGGACGGGGCGTGGGGCTGCTGGACACCCCCACAGGGTAGGCGGGCCGATGCAGGGGTCGGTCCGCGGCCCGGATAGCCTCTGTCCCATGGCCAAGCAGACCTCCACCGTCGACACCGTCGTCAACCTCTGCAAGCGCAGGGGTTTCGTCTTCCCCTGTGGCGAGATCTACGGAGGCACGCGCTCCGCGTGGGACTACGGACCGCTCGGGGTCGAGCTCAAGGAGAACATCAAGCGCCAGTGGTGGAGGTCGATGGTCACCGGCCGCGACGACGTCGTCGGCCTCGACTCCTCGATCATCCTGCCGCGCGAGACCTGGGTGGCCTCCGGACACGTCGGGACCTTCACCGACCCGCTCACCGAGTGCCTCAACTGCCACAAGCGCCACCGCCTGGACCACCTGCAGGAGGCGATCGCGGACAAGGCGGCGAAGAAGGGTCAGGAGGTCGACCCCGACTCCATCCCCACGAGCGAGATCGTCTGCCCGGACTGCGGCACCCGCGGCCGGTGGACCGAGGCCCGCGAGTTCAACATGATGCTCAAGACGCACCTCGGGGTCATCGAGGACGAGTCCGGGCTGCACTACCTGCGCCCCGAGACCGCCCAGGGCATCTTCATCAACTTCAACAACGTCCTGCAGACCTCGCGCAAGAAGCCTCCCTTCGGCATCGCGCAGACCGGCAAGTCCTTCCGCAACGAGATCACACCGGGCAACTTCATCTTCCGCACCCGCGAGTTCGAGCAGATGGAGATGGAGTTCTTCGTCAAGCCGGGCGAGGACGAGGAGTGGCACCAGTACTGGATCGACGAGCGCACCCGCTGGTACACCGACCTCGGCATCAAGCCGGAGAACCTGCGCCACTACGAGCACGCGCAGGAGAAGCTGTCCCACTACTCCAAGCGGACCGTCGACATCGAGTACCGCTTCAACTTCGCCGGCAGCGAGTGGGGTGAGCTCGAGGGCATCGCCAACCGCACGGACTTCGACCTGACCAGCCACAGCAAGCACTCCGGCACGGACCTCGTCTTCTTCGACCAGGCCAACAACGAGCGGTACACGCCGTACGTCATCGAGCCGGCGGCGGGGCTGTCGCGCTCGATCATGACCTTCCTCGTCGACGCGTACGCCGAGGACGAGGCCCCCAACGCGAAGGGGGGCGTGGACAAGCGCACCGTCCTGCGCCTCGACCACCGGCTGGCTCCCGTCAAGGCGGCCGTCCTCCCGCTGTCGCGCAACGCGGACCTCTCGCCCAAGGCGCGCGACCTCGCCGCGCAGCTGCGCAAGAGCTGGAACGTCGACTTCGACGACGCGCAGGCCATCGGCAAGCGCTACCGCCGCCAGGACGAGATCGGGACGCCCTTCTGCATCACGGTCGACTTCGACACCCTCGAGGACGACGCGGTGACCATCCGCGAGCGGGACTCGATGGAGCAGCAGCGCATCTCCATCGACCAGGTCGAGTCCTTCCTCGCGCCCAGACTCCTCGGAGCCTGACGGGGATGACCGGGCGGGGAGCCCCCCTTCGCCTCCTGCTCGTCCACGGCAGCCGGCTCAACGCCGCCGCGTGGATCCCGCTGGAGGAGGCCCTCCTCGGCCGGGTCGTCTGCGACCACCTCGACCTGCCCGGGCACGGGCTGCGGCGGGCGGACGCCTTCACGATGGGGGCGGCGCTCGACGCGGTCACCGACGCCGTCGCCGCGCTCGACCCGCAGGCGCACCGGGTCGTCCTCGCCGGGCACAGCCTCGGCGGGTACGTCTCGATGGAGTGGGCGGCGCGCCACCACCACGTCCTCTCGGGGCTGGTGCTCCTGGGCTCGACCGCGCAGCCGTCCTCGCGGCTCGCGGGCATCTACCGCGCCTTCGGCAGCGCCTTGCGCGCCGGCCTCGGGGACGAGCGGCGCGTCGGGCGCATCGAGGAGACCGACGCGGCGTCCCTGCGCCGGATCATCGGCCCGCGCACCGCGCAGGCCGTCCTCCAGCGGGGACGGGGGCTCGCCGCGATCCCCGACGCCTGGGACGCGGTCATCAACGAGGTCGACCTCGCCTCGCTGCGGGACGTCGACGTGCCGGTGCTCGCGATCAACGGCGAGTACGACCAGTTCCGCGTCGGCGAGGCCGCGGCCCGTCGCCTGCGGCGGGACCTGCAGGTCGTCCGCGTGCACGGCGCGACGCACTTCGCCCCGATGACGCACCCGGCGCCGGTGGCGCAGGCGATCTGCGACTTCGTGGCCGCCCTGCCCGACTACTGAGCGCCGGTCGCGATCTCGCGGGACGGGTCGGTGATCCACTCGCTCCAGCTGCCGACGTAGACGTCGGCCTCGACGCCCGCCTCGTGCAGCGCCAGGGCGGTGTGCGCCGCGGTGACGCCGGAGCCGCAGTAGGTGCCGACGACCGTCACCTCGTCGATGCCCTCCCGGGCGAAGCGCTCCCGCAGCTGCGCCGCCGGGCGCAGTCGTCCGTCGTCGGTGACGAGCTCGGACATCGGCACGTTGACCGCTCCGGGGATGTGGCCGGCGACGGGGTCGATCGGCTCGCTCTCCCCTCGGAACCGCTCGGGGGAGCGGGCGTCGACGAGCACGCCGAGCTTGGCGGTCGCGGCCGCGTCCTCGGCGTCGAGGGCGACGAGCTCGTCGCCCTCGAGGTGGACCTCGCCGGGCTCCGGCGTGACCGGCTCGGTGCTCACGGCACCGCCGGCGGCGCGCCAGGCGGCGAGGCCGCCGTCGAGGACCCGGACGTCCTCGATCCCCGCCCACCGCAGGACCCACCACGCGCGGGCGGCACCGAGGGAGGTCGCCTGGTCGTAGACGACGACCCGCGTGTCGTCGCCGATCCCGGCGGCGCGCAGGCCCTCCTGCAGGACCGCGACGTCGGGGAGGGGGTGGCGCCCGCCGTCCCCGGGCGGTCCGGCGAGGACCGCGTCGAGGTCGACGAAGGGAGCGCCCGGCACGTGGCCCTGGGCGTACAGCGCCGGACCCTGCCCGTCGAGCGTGTACTGCACGTCGAGCACGACGAGGTCGTCGTCACCCAGCTCGTGCTGCAGGTCGGCGGCGGTGATCAGGGCGCTCATGGGGTCTCCTCGGGGTGGGGGTGCAGGGGGGCGATGGGGATCTCGTAGTCGCCGAAGTCGTGGTAGGCGCGCGGGTCCTCGCGCGGCTCGATGTGGGTGGTGACCTCGAGGTCGGGGAAGTCCCGGTGGAGGACCTGCTCGAGGTCCTCGACCACGTCGTGGGCGCGGCGCACCGACCACGCGCCGGGGACGAGGACGTGCACCTCCGCGAAGGACAGGTGGCCGGCGCCGCGGGTGCGCAGGCCGTGGAAGTCGATCTCAGCGGTGCGCTGGGCCTCCAGCACGGCGGCGAGGGCGGCGTTGACCTCGGGGTCGAGCGCCTCGTCCATCAGGCCGCGTCCGGACTCGTCGAGGAGCTTCCACCCGGTCCAGATGATGTTGGCACCGACGAGCAGCGCGACGATCGGGTCGAGCTGCTCGATCCCGGTGACCACGACGAGGAGCACGCCGACGAGCACGCCGACGGAGGTCCACACGTCGGTGAGCAGGTGCTGCCCGTCCGCCCGCAGGGTGATCGACCGGTGCTCGCGCCCGGCGCGCAGGAGCACCAGGGCGACGGCGCCGTTGATGACCGAGGCGACCACCGAGATGGTCAGGCCGATGCCGGCCTGGCTGATCGGCTGCGGGTCGAGCAGGCGCGCGATCGACTGCCAGATGATGAAGGTCGCGGCGACGAAGATCATCCCGCCCTCGATCGCGGCGGAGAAGTACTCGGCCTTGCTGTGACCGTAGTGGTGGTTGTCGTCGGCGGCCCGCGCGGCCACGCGCAGCGCGATCAGCACGGCGATCGCCGCGACGAGGTTGACGATGGACTCGGCGGCGTCGGCGAGCAGGCCGACGGAGTCGGTGATGTACCAGGCGCCCGTCTTGAGGGCGATGGTCGCCACGGCCGCGGCGATCGAGAGCCAGGCGAACTTCTCGAGGTTGGGTCGGGATGTGGCCGGGGAGTCCATGTGTGCGATTGTCCCTGCTCGTGCCCGCGGTGCGACACTGGGAGGCGCGATGAGCACCCAGACCCTTGATCCCACCACCCCGGCGACCACGGGGGAGCGCGTGCTGCCTCCCCTTCGCATCGGCCGCCACGTCATCGACTCACCGGTCGTCCTCGCCCCCATGGCCGGCATCACCAACCGCGCCTTCCGTCGGCTGTGCCGCGAGGCGGGCGACGCAGGGCTCGCCGCGAGCGGCCTGACGGGCGCGAGCAGCCTCTACGTCAACGAGATGGTCACCTCGCGCGCCCTCGTCGAGCGCACGCCGGAGTCGATGCGCCTCATCGAGCACGACGGGGACGAGCGCCCCCGCAGCGTGCAGCTCTACAGCGTCGACCCGGCGACGACGGCCGCCGCCGTGCGGATGCTCGTCACGGAGGAGCGCGCCGACCACATCGACCTCAACTTCGGCTGCCCGGTCCCCAAGGTCACCCGCAAGGGTGGCGGCGCGGCGCTGCCGTGGAAGCGCGACCTCTTCCGCGCGATCGTCGCCGCCGCGGTCACCGAGGGGGCGAAGGGGGAGATCCCCGTCACCGTGAAGATGCGCGTCGGGATCGACGCCGAGCACCACACCTACCTCGAGGCCGCGACCGCCGCCGTCGAGGAGGGCGTCGCGGCCGTGTCGTTGCACGCGCGCACCGCGAGCCAGGCCTACTCCGGGCAGGCGGACTGGGGACACATCCGGCTCCTGAAGGAGACCGTGACCTCCGTCCCGGTTCTCGGCAACGGCGACATCTGGTCGGCCGAGGACGCGCTGCGCATGGTCGAGGAGACCGGCTGCGACGGGGTCGTCGTCGGGCGGGGGTGCCTCGGCCGGCCCTGGCTCTTCGCCGACCTCTCGGCCGCCTTCGCCGGCACGCAGGTGCGGGTGCGCCCGACCCTCGGGGAGGTCACCGCGACCCTGCGCCGGCACGCCGAGCTGCTCACCGACTTCTACGACGGCGACGAGCTGCGCGCCTGCCGCGACATCCGCAAGCACATCGCCTGGTACCTCAAGGGCTTCCCGGCCGGCTCGACCGTGCGCAACCAGCTCGCGCTCGTCGACTCGCTCGCCGCCCTCGACCGGCTCATCGCGACGATGGACCCCACCAGTCCCTGGCCGGGCGAGGCCGCGGAGGGCCAGCGCGGCCGCGCCGGCTCCGCCCGCGTCGTCGCCCTGCCGGAGAACTGGCTCGCCTCGCAGGAGCTCGACGAGGCCCAGCGGGCGCAGGTCGCCGCCGCCGAGCAGTCGGTCGCCGACGGCGGCTGACCCTCACCCCACGACGACGAGCAGGTCGCCCCCTTCGACCTGCTGGCGACCACCGATCGCCAGGCGCGTGACGGTGCCGGCCTGCGGGGTGGTGATCGCGGCCTCCATCTTCATCGCCTCGATCGTCGCGACCGTGGCCCCCGCCGCGACCTCGTCGCCCTCGGCGACCTGGAGCGTCACGACCCCGGCGAAGGGGGCCGCGACGTGACCGGCGGCGCTCGGGTCGGCCTTCTCCGCGGCGACGACGTCCGCCTCGACCGTGCGGTCGCGGACCTGGACCGGGCGCAGCTGACCGTTGACCGTGCCCATGACGGTGCGCATGCCCTGCTCGTCGGGCTCGCTGACCGAGGACAGGCCGAAGGTCAGCGTCTTGCCCGGCTCGATCTCCACGTCGTGCTCCTCGCCCTGCTCCAGGCCGTGGAGGAAGAGGCCCGTGTCGAGGACCGAGGTGTCGCCGAAGGTGGCTCGCGCCGTGCGCATCTCGTCGGTCGGTCCGGGGAAGAGCAGCTCGTTGAGGGTCTCGCGCGGGTGCTCCCGCAGGGCCTGCTCCTGCTCTGGGGTCAGCTCAGCGGTCGGGGGCTGCTCACGGCGGCCCTCGAGCGCCTTGCTGCGGAAGGGCTCGGGCCAGCCGCCGGGCGGGTCGCCGAGGTCGCCGCGGAGGAAGCCGATGACCGAGTCCGGGATGTCGAAGCGGGCCGGGTCGGCCTCGAACTCGGCCGGGTCGGCGCCGAGGCCGACGAGGGCGAGCGCGAGGTCACCGACGACCTTGCTGCTCGGCGTCACCTTGACGATGTTGCCGAGCATGGCGTTGGCCGCGGCGTACATGTCCTCGACCTCCTCGAACCGGTCGCCGAGGCCGAGGGCGATCGCCTGCTGGCGCAGGTTGGACAGCTGGCCGCCCGGGATCTCGTGGCGGTAGACCCGCCCGGTGGGGGAGGCCAGGCCGGACTCGAAGGGGGCGTAGAGGCGGCGCACCCCCTCCCAGTACGGCTCGAGGGCGAAGACCTGCTCGATGTCCAGGCCGGTCGGCCGGTCGGTGCCGTCGGTCGCGCCGACGAGGGCGGAGAGCGAGGGCTGCGAGGTCGTGCCGGCCATCGTCGCGCTCGCGGCGTCGACCGCGTCGACGCCCGCGTCGATCGCCGCGAGGAGGGTGCCGATCTGGCCGCCCGCGGTGTCGTGCGTGTGCAGGTGGACGGGCAGGTCGAAGCGCTCCCGCAGCGCCCGCACGAGGGTGGCGGCGGCCGGCGCCCGCAGGAGGCCGGCCATGTCCTTGATCGCGAGGACGTGCGCGCCGGTGTCGACGATCTGCTCCGCGAGGCGCAGGTAGTAGTCGAGTGTGTAGAGCCGCTCGCCCGGGTCGAGCAGGTTGCCGGTGTAGCACAGGGCGACCTCGGCCACGGCCGTGTCGGTGGCGAGGACCGACTCGACCGCCGGGCGCATCTGGCTCACGTCGTTGAGCGAGTCGAAGATGCGGAAGACCGACAGGCCGCTGCGCGCCGCCTCGGCGACGAAGGCATCGGTGACCGTCGTGGGGTAGGGCGTGTAGCCGACGGTGTTGCGACCGCGCAGGAGCATCTGCAGCGCGATGTTGGGCATGGCCTCGTGCAGGGCCGCGAGCCGCTCCCACGGGTCCTCGTGGAGGAAGCGCAGGGCGACGTCGTAGGTCGCCCCGCCCCACGCCTCGACCGAGAGCAGCTGCGGGGTGAGGCGGGAGACGTGCTCGGCGACGTGGAGCAGGTCGCGGGTGCGCACGCGGGTCGCGAGGAGCGACTGGTGGGCGTCGCGGAAGGTCGTGTCGGTGACCTGGACATCGGTGCGCTCGCGCAGGTCGGTGGCGAAGCCGGCCGGGCCGAGGCGCAGGAGGCGGTCGCGGCTGCCTTCGGGCCGGTCGCCGGCCGGCAGCTCGGGCAGCTTGGTGCGCGGGCGCAGGTCGCTCGTCCGGGGGCCGTGCGGGCGGTTGACGGTGACGTCGGCCAGGTAGGTGAGCAGCTTGGTGGCCCGGTCCTTGCCGACGGGCGCGTCGACGAGGTGGGGGCGCTCGTCGATGAAGCTCGTCGTGACGCGTCCCTCCTGGAAGGCCGGGTCGGCGAGCACGGCCTCGAGGAAGGGGAGGTTGGTCGCCACGCCGCGCACGCGGAACTCGGCGAGCGCCCGGCGGGCGCGACGGACCGCGAGCGGGAAGGTCGCGGCGCGGCAGGTGAGCTTGACGAGCATGGAGTCGAAGTGGGCGCTCACCTCGGCGCCGACGAAGGTCGTGCCACCGTCGAGCCGGACGCCGGACCCGCCGGCGGAGCGGTAGGCCGAGATGGTGCCCGAGTCGGGGCGGAAGCCGTTGGCCGGGTCCTCGGTGGTGATGCGGCACTGCAGCGCGAAGCCGTGCGTGCCGATGTCCTCCTGCCGGTGCCCGAGCCCGGCGAGCGTGGCGCCGGCGGCGATCTGCATCTGCATGACGACGAGGTCGACCTCGGTGACCTCCTCGGTGACCGTGTGCTCGACCTGGATGCGGGGGTTCATCTCGATGAAGACGTAGCGGCCGTCCTCGCCGAGGAGGAACTCCACGGTGCCGGCGTTGACGTAGCCGATCGACCGGGCGAAGGCGACCGCGTCGGCGCACATCCGCGCACGCAGGTCCGGGTCGAGGTTGGGGGCCGGGGCGATCTCGACGACCTTCTGGTGGCGGCGCTGCACCGAGCAGTCGCGCTCGAAGAAGTGCAGCACCTCGCCGGCGGCGTCGCCGACGACCTGGACCTCGATGTGGCGCGGGTTGACCACGGCCTCCTCGAGGTAGAGCGTGGGGTCGCCGAAGGCGGACTCGGCCTCGCGCTGGGCCGCCTCGAGCGCGGCGCGCAGGTCCTCCCGTCGTCCCACCCGGCGCATGCCGCGCCCGCCGCCACCGCTCACGGCCTTGACGAAGACGGGGAAGCCGATCTCCTCGGCCGCGGCCTCGAGGGCGTCGAGGTCGGTCGTCGCGTCGGCGCCGACGAGGGTCGGCAGGCCGGCGGCCTTCGCCGCGGCGATCGCGCGGGCCTTGTTGCCGGTGAGCTCGAGGACCTCCGCCGGCGGGCCGATGAAGGTGATGCCGTGGCGGGCGCACTCCTCGGCGAGCTGGGGGTTCTCGGAGAGGAACCCGTAGCCCGGGTAGACGGCGTCGGCGCCGGCCTCGCGGGCGACCCGCACGATCTCCTGCGGGTCGAGGTAGGCGCGGACGGGGTGACCGGCCTCGCCGATGACGTAGGCCTCGTCGGCCTTCATCCGGTGCTCCGACATGCGGTCCTCGACCGGGTAGACGGCGACGGTGGTCGCGTCGAGCTCGGTGGCCGCGCGGAAGGCACGGATGGCGATCTCGCCTCGGTTGGCGACGAGGATCTTGCGGAACATGGAGCCTCCGGGGTGTGTCGGCAGTGTCCCCGCGACGCTAGCCCCACCGGTGCGATGACGAAGGCGGCGTTCCGCAGGGTGGAGTGCGCGTCGCCCGTCGTAGGCTCGCCAGCGTGAGCGAGAGCAGCGACCGGGAGCGGTGGGTCTCCGAGGACCCGGTGCACAAGCGGGCCGACCGTGACGACTTCGCGCGCGACCGGGGTCGTCTCATCCACTCGGCCGCCCTGCGCCGTCTCTCCGCCAAGACGCAGGTGCTCGGGCCCGGCAGCGACGACTTCGTCCGCAACCGGCTCACGCACAGCCTCGAGGTCGCGCAGATCGGCCGCGAGTTCGGGGGGGCCCTCGGCTGCCGGGCCGACGTCGTCGAGGTCGCCTGCCTCGCGCACGACCTCGGGCATCCCCCCTTCGGGCACAACGGGGAGACGGCGCTGGACGAGGTCGCGGCCGGGATCGGCGGGTTCGAGGGCAATGCGCAGACCCTGCGGATCCTCACCCGGCTCGAGCCCAAGCGGGTCCACCCCGACGGTCGCCCGGCCGGCCTCAACCTCACCCGCGCGAGCCTCGACGCGGCGACCAAGTACCCGTGGCGGCGCGGTCACGGGCCTGCTCCCACACCCAAGTTCGGCGTGTACGAGGACGACGTGGCGGTCTTCGAGTGGATGCGCGAAGGGGGGCCCGGCGGTGTCGTGCGCTGCCTCGAGGCCGACGTCATGGACTGGTCGGACGACGTGGCGTACTCCGTCCACGACGTCGAGGACGCGGTCGCCTCGGGCCGGCTCGACCTGCGGCGGCTGCGCGACGGCAGCGACGCCGAGGCCGTGCTCTCGGTCGCCGCGACCCACTTCGCCCCGGACCTGGGTTGGGACGCCGTGGGCGCGGGCCTCGAACGCCTGCTCGCCACGGGCGCGGTCCCCACGGACTACGACGGGTCCCGGGTCGCCCTCGCGGGGCTGAAGGACATGACCTCACGGGTCATCGGGCGCTTCGTCCACGCCGCCGAGGCGGCGACGCGCGCGGTCCACGGCCCGGGCGACCTCGGCCGCTACGATGCCCGCCTCGTCGTGCCGGACGAGTCGCGCGCCGAGGTGGCCGTGCTCAAGGCGGTCGCCGCCCACTTCGTCATGTTCTCGGGGGAGCGGGACGACGAGTACGCCCACCAGCGCCGTGTCGTGGCCGACCTCGTCCAGTGGTTCACGGCCGACCCCGAGGCGCGCCTGGACGCCGACCTGCGCCCCGACCTCGAGGCCGCCCCCGACGACGCCGCCCGGCTGCGTGTCGTCGTCGACCAGGTGGCCGGCCTGACCGACGTGCGCGCGCTCGCGCTGCACGCCGCGCACTGCTGAGCAGCCGCCGGGTGAACCCCGGGTGACAGGGGAGTCCTCCCCATTCCCGCTCCTCGGGGGCTGCTGACAGGGTCGGTGCGACCGAGACGCCACCGGCAGGAGAAGCACGTGATGCTCACCCACGCGATGGACCCCGCGCGGGTCCGGGAGGTCGCGGCGACCCTGCGCGCGCAGGCCCGCACGGTCGAGGACCTGCGGACCTCCGGGCAGGCGAGCTCCCTGGTCCTGCGCGGGGCCTGGCAGGGGGGTGACACCGAGGCGCTGCTCTCGGAGTGGGACGACCTCAGCCCGCGGCTGACGGATGCGGCCCGGACCCTGCACGAGGTCGTCGCCGCGTTGCACCGGGGTGCCGAGTCGCAGGACGCGACGTCGGGCGAAGGGGGCGGGGCGCCCCCTTCGTCGACCAAGACGTCCGCGGCGGACACCAACCCCGCCCCGCGGACCGTCATGGCGGGGGCGCCGGACCCCGGGACCGGCCAGATGACCGAGGGGGAGGCGGAGCGGTGGCGGGCGGAGCACACCGACGGCGTCAACCCGGCATGGGACATCGACCCGGAGGAGGGGACGGCGATCGTCAGCGGGCGGGCCGTGCCGAACAACGACTTCGCGGGGCGGACGTACGACGGCCCCCAGTGGAGCGAGGAGCTGCAGGAGCGCTACCCCGACGGGGTGGAGATCGACGAGTTCGGCTTCCCGGACTTCTACCCCTACGTCAACGAGGAGCACGGGCCGGTGCTCATCGAGCTCACCGAGACCTCGAGCAAGGACATCCGGCTCGCCTACGAGGCGGCCGGCATCGACAAGGACGAGGCCAAGGCGCTCCAGGAGGACTGGGTCTGGCACCACACGCACGCCTACGACCCCGAGAGCGGGCGCGGTGAGCTCGTCCTCGTCCCGCGTGACCTCCACGCCGCGGTCAAGCATGCTGGGGGCCGGTCACTGCACAAGCACGACGGAGCCGAGACGAGCGACTGATGGACTTCCGCACCAGCTACCCAGCACCCGACGAGTCGAGCCTGCGCGCCCTCGAGGCCGCCCTCGGCGTGCCGTTGCCTGCCGACTACCGGGCGTGGTTGCAGGGCAACGGTGGTGGCGTCACCGAGGACGACCTCAAGTACGGCACCGACGACCTCTCGGTCGAGGAGCGCACCCACCCCGTGGTCACGATCTTCTTCGGGCTCGGGGTGGCGGACCGCGAGCTCGACCTCGGCGGGGCCCGCGGTGTGTACGACCGGCGGCTGCCGCCCGAGGTCACCCCGATCGCGACCAACGACGCCGGCGACCTCGTCTGCCTCGCCCTGGCGGGCGAGCACGCCGGGTCCGTGTGGTCCTGGGCGCACGAGGAGGAGTCCGCCGACGGGCCGTCGTGGGCCGGCCTGACCCGCGTCACGGACGGGTTCACCCCCTTCGTCGACGGGCTGCGCGCCGTCCCCTGGTGACCGGCCCCGGCCCGGCCGCCACAGGCACCTAGACTCGGAGGCCACGAGGGCGAGACCAGGAGGTGGCCGTGGCGGGACGGATCCGTGCCGAGGACGTGCAGGCGGTCAAGGAGCGCTCCTCGATCACCGACGTCGTCCGTGAGCACGTCAACCTGCGCGCCGCCGGCATCGGCTCGATGAAGGGCCTGTGCCCCTTCCACGACGAGAAGACGCCGAGCTTCACCGTCCGCGAGACCGTCGGCGCGTACCACTGCTTCGGCTGCGGCGAGGGCGGTGACGTCATCTCCTTCGTGCAGAAGCTCGACCACCTGACCTTCGCCGAGGCCGTCGAGCGGCTCGCCGGCAAGCTCGGGATGGAGCTGCGCTACGAGGAGGGCGGCGGCCCCCGCGACGGGGTGGGGCTCGGCAAGCGCTCGCGGCTCATCGAGGCGCACCGCGCTGCGGCAGAGTTCTACCACTCCCGGCTGCTCGAGACGCCCGAGGCGCGCATCGGCCGGGACTTCCTGCGGGAGCGGGGGTTCGCCTCGCCCGAGGCCAAGCTCTTCGGCATCGGCTACGCGCCCCGCTCCGGCGAGGAGCTCGCCCGCCACCTGCGCGGCAAGGGCTTCAGCGACGAGGAGCTGACGATCGGTGGCCTGTGCGGGCGCGGCTCGCGCGGGCTCTACGACCGCTTCCGCGGCCGGCTCGTCTGGCCGATCCGCGACATCACCGGCGACACCATCGGGTTCGGCGCGCGGCGGCTGTGGGACAACGACCGCATCGGCGCGAAGTACCTCAACACCACCGAGACGCCGATCTACAAGAAGTCCAACGTCCTCTACGGCCTCGACCTGGCGAAGAAGGCCATCCGGGACGAGCGTCGCGTCGTCGTCGTCGAGGGGTACAGCGACGTCATGGCCGCGCACCTGTCCGGGGTCGAGGGCGCCGTCGCGACCTGCGGCACCTCCTTCGGGGCGGACCACATCAAGGTCATCCGGCGCATCGTGCGGGACGAGGAGGACCTCGCACCCGCCAAGGTCATCTTCACCTTCGACGGTGACGCGGCCGGGCAGAAGGCCGCGATGGCCGCCTACGCCCAGGACGACAAGTGGGCCAGCCAGAGCTTCGTCGCGGTGGCCAAGGACGGCATGGACCCGTGCGACCTGCGCCTGCGCGAGGGCGACACCGCCGTCCGCGAGCTCGTCGAGGACGCGGTGCCGATGTTCGAGTTCGCCGTGCGGACGCTCCTCGCGCGCTTCGACCTCTCGACCGCCGAGGGGCGGGTGCAGGGGATGCGCGCCGTCGCGCCCGTCATCAACAGCATCCGCGACACCTCCCTCCGCCCCGAGTACGTGCGCACGGTCGCCGGCTGGGTCGGCGTCGAGGTGGACCAGATGCGCAGCGCGGTCGACCGGGCCGGTCGCCTGCAGGCACGCGAGGACGCGAAGGGGGACTCCCGCGCCAACCCGGAGACCCCCGAGCCGACCCGGGGCGAGGCCTCCTCCGGCATCCCGGCGCCCAACCTGCGCGACCCGATCGTCATGGCCGAGCGGCAGCTGCTCCAGTCGCTGCTCCAGCACCCGCAGATGTTCAGCCCCGAGGACCTCGACGCCATCGAGCCGGAGAGCTTCACCGCGCCGGCCCACCGGTCGGTCTTCGACGCGATCCGCGAGGTCGGGCCGCTCGAGCAGGGCGTGACGCTCTCGTCGTGGCACGCCCGGATCGACGAGGCGACGCCGCTCGCCGTGACCTCGCTCGTCGCCGAGCTGTCGGTCGCCCCCCTTCCCGTCGTCCACGACCAGTCGACCGGCATGCCCCCACCGAGCTACACCCGATCGCTGCTCGTGCGCGTGCGCGAGGTCTCGATCAGTCGCCGCATCTCCGACGCGATGTCGCAGATGCGACGCCTCGCCGCCGACCCGTCCGCGGACCAGGGCGCACTGCGCGAGCTGTCCCTGGCCCTGCAGACGCTCGAGCGGCAGCGCGCCGCCCTGAGGGAGGCGGTCCAGTGAGCCGGTTCCGCTGGCGGCGCGAGCGCGCCGTCCCCGTGCCCGACGACGTGGCGCTCGCGCGCGGCGAGCGGGTGCTCGCGACCGCCCGGGCCGGGGAGTCGACGCTCGTGCTCACGTCGCACCGGCTCCTCGTCCCCGGCGAGACGGACGAAGGGCGTGCCTGGCACCTCGTCGACCGCGGGCGGTGGGACCCCGGGACCGACACCCTGTCGGTGACGTGGGTCGACCACGCGCCCGCGGGGCGGTGGGTGCTCACCGAGGCGGGGGGCGTCCCGGACGCCTTCCACGAGCGGGTGCAGGCCAGCATCGTGCTCGTCGAGGAGGTCGTCCTGGACCGCACGCGACGAGCGCGCGTGGTGCTGCGCAAGGACCTCGCGACCGACCGGATCCTCGCCCAGACGATCGTCGGCCCCCGCTGCGACCCCGACGACCCGGAGCTCGTCGCGGCCACCGAGGCGGCCGCCGCGCGGCTCGCCGAGCAGGTCGGTCGCGAGCCCTGATCCCGATTACGTCCCGCGCTGAGTTCTTGCTATGGTGGCGCAGCGCTTCGGCGCGGTCCCCCATAGCTCAATTGGCAGAGCATTCGACTGTTAATCGGAGGGTTCTTGGTTCGAGTCCAAGTGGGGGAGCCCGATGAGGGCCCCGGACAGGCTGTGTGCCTGGCCCGGGGCCCTTTTCATGTGCTCGGACCTCGCGTGAGATCCCCGTCCTGGACGTCGCCGACCTGGCGGCCGGTCCCGACGTGGTGTGAGTCAGCTAGCTCGTCCCGGAGGTCACGCTCGACGAGGAGCTCTCGCTCGCCGGCGGGGGAGGGCAGTCCTGCAGCTTCGGTGGCCGGAGCGTGGACGTCGGCAGCATCGACGTCGCGAGGTTGCTGCGCACGGCCTTCTTCCAGGCGCCGGAGTCGACCATGTCCTCCAGCGCCGCGCTCACGTCCTCGCACAGCGCGCTGTCGGCCGGGCGCATCGCGACGCCCCACCGCTCACGGGCGAAGCTGTGCCCGCTGAGGCGCAGCTTGTCGGGGGCACGCGAGCGCCTGGCGAAACCCGCGAGGATCGCCGCGTCGGAGGTCACGGCCTTGACCTTGCCCTCCTCGAGCAGCTTGACGCAGTCGGACACGCGCGGCTGGACGGTCAGGTGCAGACCGGGGTGGTCGTCGACGAGCTCGCTCGTCGACGTGGACCCCTGCACGCTGCAGACGGTGAAGCCGCGCAGCTGTCCGGGGGAGCGGATCGTGCTGCGGGAGGAGACGAGCAGGTCCTGCCCGGTCGTGAGGTAGGGGCCGGCGAAGGTCACCTCGTCCCTGCGCTCGGGCGTGATCGAGTACGAGGAGAGCACGAGGTCGGCCTGGCCGGTCGCGAGCAGCGTCTCGCGCTGATCGGTCTTGCCCTCGACGAAGCTGATCCGGTCGATGCCCAGGTGGCGGGCGATGTAGCGCGCGACATCGACGTCCAGGCCCGAGTACGTGTCCCCCTCGCGCAGCCCGACCCCTGGTTGGTCGAAGGAGATCGCCACGCGCAGCGTGCTCGGCAGGTCGGTCTCGTGCAGGGAGGGGGATGAGGTGCCGCTCGAGGACGAGGTGCTCGCGGGCGTCTGGGTCGACACCACGGGGGTCGTCGGTCCGGTCGGCTCGACGTCGACCGGGCGCACGCACGCGCTCAGCAGGGCAGCGCCGAGCGCGGTTGCGGTCACCACCCGGGCACGGCGCACGTCATCCCCCTTCGTCGATCGGTCCATCCTCTCAGGCCCACGGCCATGACGAAGGGGGAGTCCGCCGCGCGTCAGCGCTTGAGCGTCGTCGAGGCCTTGCCCCAGGTGTTGGAGGTGTCGACGGTCGCGATCTGCCAGTAGCGGGTGGTGGAGGCGTAGGCCTTGAGGGAGACCCGGCCGTAGCGGTCGGTGGTGCCGGACCTGACCCACTTCCACGAGCACGACGAGCAGGACTTCTGCCGCAGGGAGACCTTGGCGCCCGACCAGGCGCGGTAGGTCCCGGCGCTGGGGGAGTAGCGGGTCGCGGTCGCCCTGACCGTGACGTAGCGACCGCTGCGCGAGCTGCTGGCCGCGGTCCGGGACCCGAGGCGGACGGTCATCGTGCGGGTGTTCTGGTGGACGTCGTTGTAGTTGTAGTCGTACGCGAAGTCGGGACGGATCGTGTAGGTCCCGAGCGGGGACCAGTCGTACCAGTCCTCGACGTCGCTGCTGGCGCCGTCGAAGTTGAAGGCACCTTCCCAGCCCTGGGTCGGGTGCATGATGTCCCACCACGCGGACTCGGTGTACCCCAGGCACCCAGCACTGAACTTGGCGGTGATCGCCCGGTAGGTGCTCGTGACGGACACCTTGCTCGGCACGCTGATCGAGCAGGAGTACGCGGCCTGCGAGGGGGCGGCGACCATGACGGTCGGGACGAGGGAGAGAGCGGCAGCAGCCGCGACGCGCTTGAGCATGAGGGTCCTCTGGGAGTGGCGAAGGGAGCGCCGCTGGGAAACCGTCTCCCCCCGGCGATCCACAGCCTAGGACCGTGCGGTGACAACCCCTGCGCAGGCGCGCCCGGGGCCAGCCCCATGAAGGAGCCCTCACCCGGATCTCATGATCGCTTCACGACCGGCCGATGGGATGGCGGTACCGGCAAGGAGCCGGCCGAGGACGGGGAGGATGGACATGGGTTCCAGGAGTGTGGGCACCGCGGTGCTGGCCGTGGGCTTGGCGATCGGGGTCACCGGTGGCGCCGCTGTCGTGCAGAGTGCGCCTGCCGAGGCGGCGAACGTCACCCGCGTGCAGTCGTCGATCGACGTGGGTGGGTGCGTGATCCGGCTGTACTCGTACGGGCCGCGGGTGCACGCCAACCACACGCACACGTGCGTCGGGGTGAAGAGCGTCAACATCACGGGCATGGGACGGCTGCAGATCCACTTCAGCGAACAGGGGCGCACGGTTGGCCTGTCCGCCGGGTCGGACGAGACGCTCACCGGTCGCGGGATCGCGGCGGGCATCGACGGCACGTCGCGGTACGCCACGGTGAGCCTCTACGACACGCGCCTGAAGCGGCGCCTGCACCTGGGCCGCAGCACCGACTACAGCAGGGCGGCCGGTGCCTCGTCGAACATCTGGTTCAGCTCGACACGGGTGCTGTCGTGAGGCGCCTCGCCGGTGCCGCGGCCCTGGTTGCCGTCGGCCTCGTCGGTGGGGCAGCCGGGTCGCACGCGATGTCGACGAACCGACCTGCGGCCATCGCGCCCGCGCAGGTCGAGGTCATCGCCTGCCACATCGAGTGGGACGCGCAGGCGCGCGCCCCTCGGTTGGACCGTGGGAGCGGCAGTGGTTGCAGCGGCGTCTGGGGCACGCACGTGGACGCCCGGGGTCGCGTCGTCGTCGACCACGCCTCCGACCCCGTCATCTCGATCGAGGTGACGCCCGACGAGGCCGCCGTCGCCCGGGGCATCTCGGCCGGCCCCTCCGGGGGCGGCAACACGACGAAGCTGACCGTCCACGACTCGCGCGTCCGACGCGCCCTGGACCTGTCGTCGCGCTCGGACGCATCGCGTCTGGGCGGCGGCTCGGGCTGGTGGCTCGTCATCACCCATGACGCGCGCTGAGCGAGGGGCGAACGGGTGGGGCGACTGGGGCTTGAACCCAGGACCGGCGGATTATGAGTCCGATGCTCTGACCGACTGAGCTACCGCCCCGTGCGCCCTGAGGCGTCGGCGTGAGAGTACCGCGCGCGGCACGGCAACCCGTGGTGAGGGTGAGGCGCAGGTGAGGGCTGGTGCTCCTGTGATCCATGGGGCACAATGGCCGTCACAAGCACGTCCGCGTGCACATATCGCTCGAGCAGCACACCGCGACAAGCAGTAGCGCGCAGCCGTTCGGTCCTCCGGGTGAGTGCCTGGCGTTGGGGAAGACGTCCATCGCACTCAAGGAGGATCAGGATGTCTGCAGGAAAGCGCGTCAGCACCCGCGGGGTGGTGTTCATCCACAGCACCCCTACGGCCCTGTGCCCCCACATCACGTGGGCGCTCGAGGCCGTGCTGGGTCAGGCTGTGTCACTGGACTGGACCGATCAGACGATCGGCCGGTCTCTCAAGCGTGCCGAGTTCTCCTGGACGGGAGAGCCCGGCACCGGCGCCAAGCTCGCCTCTGCCCTCCGCGGCTGGGAGGGCGTGCGCTACGAGGTGACCGAGGAGTCCACGCCGGGCCTCGACGGGTCCCGGTGGAGCCACACCCCCACCCTCGGCATCCACCACGCGACGATCTCCGCGTCCGGCGATGTCGTCCTCCACGAGAACCGTCTGCGTGAGGTCATGACCCTCGCCCAGGGCGCCGGCGAGGCCGTCGAGGACATGCTCGGCGAGCTGCTCGGCGATCCCTGGGACGCCGAGCTCGAGCCCTTCCGTCACGCCGGCGACGGCGCGCCGGTCCGCTGGCTGCACAAGGTCGGCTGAGCAGACCCGCCCACCCCCATGACGAAGGGGGCCGCGCTCCCTCCTTGGCGCGGCCCCCTTCGTCATGCCCGGATCCGGGTCAGTCCTCCGCTCCCGGGACCGTCGGCGCGGCCGCGATCGCGTCACCGGCGGTGCGCCCGCGACGGTTGATGCGCCGCTCGAGGAGACCGGCGAGGGAGGTGAGCGCCCAGTTGACGACGATGAACATGATCGCCACGACGACGAGCGCGGCGAAGATGTTGGAGTGCAACGAGGAGAGGTTCTGCCCCTGCTGCAGCAGCTCGGGGTAGGTGATGACCGTGCCGAGCGCCGTGTCCTTGAGGATGACGACGAGCTGGCTGACGAGGGCCGGGAGCATGGCCGTGACGGCCTGCGGGATCTGGATCGAGCGCAGGACCTGGCCACGCGAGAGACCGACGGACAGTCCGGCCTCGCTCTGCCCGGACGGCAGCGAGTGGACGCCGGAGCGGAGCAGCTCGGCCATGACCGAGCCGTTGTAGAGGGTCAGCGCGGTCACGACGGCGGCGAGCGGGTTGAGGTCGGCGGAGAAGACGCCGTTGTAGGCGTAGATGCCGAAGAAGAAGATCATCATGATCAGCACGGGGATGGCCCGGAAGAACTCGACCACCGCCCCGCTGACCCAGCGGATGACGCGGTTGCCGGAGAGCCGGCCGGTGCCGAAGACCAGCCCGAAGAGCGTGGCTCCGACGACCGAGAGGCCGGCTGCCTTGAGCGTGTTCCACAGGCCCAGGAGCAGGTAGTAGCGCCACGTGGACCACTCGAGCATCGGCGACCACTTGGCCCCGGAGAACTCGTCGTACTCGTTGAGCTTGCCGACGACGACCCAGAGGATGCCGGCGGCGACGAGCAGGCCGAGGAGGGCGACGATGCGGTAGCGGACCCGCGCCCGGGGCCCGGGGTTGTCGAAGAGGACGGTGCTCGTGCTCATCGCTTGACCGCCAGACGCCGCGAGAGGCTCGTCATCCCGATGCCGATCGGCAGGGTGAGGAGCAGGAAGAACCCGGCCACGAGGGCGAAGGTCAGGTAGTTGAGGTCGGCGCGCAGCTCGATGGCCGAGCTCATCAGCGCGGCGGTCTCGGCGACGCCGATGGCGGCGGCGACCGTCGTGTTCTTGATGAGCGCGATGATCACCGAGGCGAGCGGGGCGATGGCACCGCGCACGGCCTGGGGGAGGACCACGTGGCGCAGGTTCTGCGCGAAGCCCAGCCCCAGCGAGCGGGCCGCCTCGGCCTGGCCCGGTGGGACGGTGTTGATGCCGCTGCGCAGCGCCTCGCACACGAAGGCCGCGTGGTAGGCGGCCAGACCGACGATGGCCCAGCGCACCCCGTTGTCCGTGATCGACGTGGGGCTCGACTCGTCCGCGAGGTTGATGCCGAGGTCGTAGAGCATGACGAGGATCGTGAAGGTGAGGATCAGCGTCAGCGGGGTGTTGCGGACGATGTTGACGTATGCCGCCCCCACGAAGCGGAAGATGCCCACCGGGCTCACGCGCATGATCGCCACGACCGTGCCGATGACCAGTGCCCCGACGAGGGAGAACAGGGCCAGCCTGATGGTGAGCCAGAAGGCCCCCCACACGTCGAACTGCTGGAAGAGCTCGTTCATCCACTACTCCTTGTGCGCATGCGTCGTCGTCCCGGCGGTCGGGGTGGGCCGCCCGGCCCACCCCGACCGCTCACCGTCAGGAGCAGGCGTCGAGCTTCGGCGGGTTGGTCTTGGTGT
>NZ_JBDIVG010000023.1:0-1773 GCF_039631275.1 Janibacter sp. LM | reverse complement strand
GGGGGGGGGGGGGGCCCCCCCCCCCCCCCCCGACCGCTCACCGTCAGGAGCAGGCGTCGAGCTTCGGCGGGTTGGTCTTGGTGTCGACCTCGAAGCCGGCCGGGCCGAAGTTGTCCTCGACCGCCTTGTCCCAGGCGCCGTCGTCGACCATCTTGGTCAGGGCCTTGTTGACGTCCTCGCACAGGGCCGTGTCGCCCTTCTTGAGGCCGACGCCGTAGCGCTCCTCCGAGAAGGGGGCGCCGACGACCTTGAGCTTGCCCTTGTACTGGTCCTGCGCCGCGTAGCCGGCGAGGATCGTGTTGTCGGTGGTCAGGGCGTCGAGCTGGCCCTTGGACACGGCCTCCGCGCACTTGGAGTAGGTGTCGAACTCCTGCAGGTTGACGCCCGGCACCTCCTTCTTGACGTTGTCGGCCGACGTGGAGCCGGTGACCGAGCACAGCTTCTTGCCGTCGAGGTCCTTGGGCCCGGTGATCTTGGCGTCGGACGCGACGAGCAGGTCCTGACCGGCGACGAAGTACGGGCCGGCGAAGGAGACCTTCTGCTTGCGCTCGTCGGTGATCGAGTACGTCGCGAAGATCAGGTCGACCTGGCCGGTCGCGATGAGGTCCTCGCGCTGCTTGCTCGGGGCCTGGACGAACTGGACGTCGGTCTTGCCCAGCTCCTTGGCGACGTAGTTGGCCACGTCGACGTCGAAGCCGGAGTAGGTGTTGCCCTCCTTGAGGCCGAGTCCGGGCTGGTCGAACTTGATGCCGATCTTGATCGAGCTGTCGCCGCCGCCACCGCCGTCGGTCCCTCCACCGTCGTCGCTGCCACAGGCGGCGAGGGCGGCTGCGAGGGCGAGGGTGGCGCCTGCAGCGCCGATGCGTCGCATGGTCATGGTGTCCTCCTGGTTGGTGGTGCTGTCGGGTCGGTGCGGCTCTAGTGGCTGAGGATCTTGCCGAGGAAGTCCTTGGCCCGCTCGCTCTGCGGGTTGGTGAAGAACTCCTCGGGGGTGGCCGTCTCGACGATCTGCCCGTCGGCCATGAAGACGACGCGGTCGGCCGCGCGTCGGGCGAAGCCCATCTCGTGGGTCACGACGACCATCGTCATGCCGGACTGGGCGAGCTGGATCATGACGTCGAGGACCTCGTTGATCATCTCCGGGTCGAGGGCCGAGGTCGGCTCGTCGAAGAGCATGACCTTGGGTTCCATGGCGAGGGAGCGCGCGATCGCCACGCGCTGCTGCTGGCCGCCGGAGAGCTGCGCGGGGAACTTCGCGGCCTGGGCCTCGACCCCGACACGGGTGAGCAGCTCCTGGGCGCGCTGCTGCGCCTCGGCCTTGGACTTCTTGCGCACCTTCATCGGCCCCAGGGTGACGTTGTCGAGGATCGTCTTGTGGGCGAAGAGGTTGAAGGACTGGAAGACCATGCCGACGTCGGCGCGCAGGCGGGCCAGCTCCTTGCCCTCCTCGGGCAGCGGCTGGCCGTCGATGGTGATGCTCCCGGACTCGAAGGTCTCCAAGCGGTTGATCGTCCGGCACAGGGTCGACTTGCCCGACCCGGAGGGGCCGATGACGACGACGACCTCACCCTTGCCGATCGTCAGGTTGATGTCCTTGAGGACGTGCAGCTGCCCGAAGTGCTTGTTGACGTCGGTGAGCACGACGAGGGGTTCATGGGTGGCGTGCGCGGTCGGCATGGCGACGAACCTATCGCCCTGAGCGTGTGCCGCGTCACACAGCAACGCCGGCGTGATCGGAGTGAGACACTCCGATCACGCCGGCGCCGCGTCGAT